>NZ_CEEDDZ010000034.1:0-42729 GCF_979253585.1 Pseudomonas sp. AC463
CAACCCAACCCCCACCATCCCCGCATGCAGCCATTGCCGCTGCGCCACCTCATCACGCCCGGCAAACTCCACCAGATCGATGCCCAGCGGCTTACCCGCCGCCAACTGCATCGCCTCGATCAAACGCACCAACGCCGCGGTGGTGGTGTAAGGCTTACCAACCCCGCCGGGCGCCTCACTGTCGATCACCGTCAACGACGCCACCTCACGCCCCGCCGCCTGCAACCGCAGCGCCATCTCCAGCGCCACCCAACCGCCAAACGAATGGCCAACCAGATGCACCGGCCCATGCGGGCATTCCTGCTCCAGCGCCGCCAGATAACACCCCGCCGCCGCTTCCACCGCGCTGTGGGGCACGGTCTCGCCATCCAATCCGCGCGGCTGCAGACCGAACAGCGGCCAGTCACGCCCCAGCGCTTCACTCAAGCCCACAAACCCGGTGACGCTGTCCCCAGCCCCCGGCACACAGAACACCGGCGTTGACCCCGCCCGGCCGCTCTGGATACGCAACAACGGCTGATGCAACGCCTCGCTGACCGGCGTACTCGCCAGCAACGCGGCCGTCATCGCCTGGCCCAGGGCCTGGATATGCGGTGCCTGCATCATGCTCTGGTGATCGCCAGGCACCTCGACCTGGCGCAGTTGCCCTGGCGCCAGCGCGTCGTCCCAACCCAGGGACTCGCTGCGCCGCGACAATTCGGTCGGCCGCTCGTGGGCGCTGAACAGATGCACCGGAATCGGCAGCGCAAACACACTGTAATGCGCCAGCGCATGCCCATGCCCCACTTCCCGTTCGAGAAAACTCACGAGGTCGGCGTCCGTCGCCGCCGCCATTTGCGCGTATAGCAAACCTTCATCGCGACAGCATTGCAGCAGGCCCACAAGGTCCAGCTGTCCCATGCCCGCCTCCAGTTGCCCAAGCCTTGCCAGTTCATTCACACCTCCTTGTGCGGTCCAATACGCCGTGCACTGCAACAGCAAGTGCCGCTTGAGGGTATCCGGGCCACTCCAGCGCGCCTTGCCCTGGTCGGTCATGCGCGGCACGTAGCTGTCGATCAAGCCGAGGAACGCCACCGGTTCATCCAGCCCCAATAATTGCATCGCCACTTCATAGGCCAGCACGCCGCCAAACGACCAGCCCGCGACCCGATACGGCCCGTGGGGCTGGATGCCGCGAATCAGCCCGACCATCCGCGCCGCCAGGCCCTCCATGCTGTGCAGATGGGCCCCGCCGAGCGGCGCGCCGGGCAGGCCGTAAATGGGATAGTCACCAGGCAGGTGCTGGCCCAGCGCCGGGAAGTACACATCCATGCCACTGAATTCGTGCACCAGGAACAACGGCGGCTGCGCGCCGCTGCTGCGTACCGTGATCACTGAGGTCTCCCGCAGCGGCGCCGCCGTGCGCTGACGCAGCAGCGTGGCGACCGAGGCCACGCTGGCATGCTGGAACAGCTCAGCCAGGGACACCGACAGCCCCGCCTCATCCAGCAGGTTGACCAAACGGATCGCCAGCAATGAATGCCCGCCCAGCTCGAAAAAGCTGTCATGGCGCCCCACCTGTTCCAGCTGCAACACCTCGGCCCACAGCCGCGCCAGGGTCTGTTCCAGTGCATCCAGCGGCGCCTCAAAGTCGCGGCTGATCAAGGCCTCCAGCGCCGGGGCCGGCAAGGCTTTACGGTCGACCTTGCCATTCGCCGTCAGCGGCAATTGCGCGAGCGGCACATAGGCCGAGGGCAGCATGTAGTCCGGCAGTTGCGCGTGCAGGTGAGCACGCACGTCGGCGGTGTCGGCAGCCCCGGTGAAATAGGCCACCAGGCGCTTGTCTCCCGGCACGTCTTCACGCGCCAGCACCACCACCTCCTGGATACCGGCAACAGTCGCCAGGCGCGCTTCAATCTCGCCCAACTCGATGCGGAAACCACGGATCTTCACCTGGTCGTCATTGCGCCCGATGCATTCCAGCAGGCCCTCTGCCGTCCAGCGGCCGAGGTCGCCGGTGCGGTACATCGAGTGGCCCGGGTTGAAGGGGTCTTGCACGAACTTTTCAGCGGTCAGTTCGGGGCGATTCAGATACCCCTTGGCCACGCCCTCGCCGCCAATGCAGATTTCACCGATTACCCCCAAAGGCACAGGCTGCAGCTGCGCATCCAGCACATGCACCTGCGTGTTGGAAATCGGCCGGCCCACCGGCACGCTGTCTGCCGTATCGGCAAGCGCGCGCACTTCGTGGGTGGTGGCGTAGGTGGTGGTTTCCGTGGGCCCGTAGCAATGCACCAGGCGCAGCGCGGGGGCGCGGGCCAACAGGCTGCGGAAGGCCGCCGGGTCGGCCCGTTCGCCGCCGCACAGGAGGATGCGCAAGCCGGCCAAGGCGTCGGGAATCATCTGCACGTATTGGTTGAACAGCGCGGTGGTCACAAACAGCACCGTCGCGCCTTGCAAGGCCGCACCGAACGCGGCCGGGTCGAGCAAGGTGGCGTGGTCGATGACGTGCACCTGGCCGCCGTTGAGCAGCGGGCCCCACACGTCCATGGTGCTCGCATCGAACGCCGGGTTGGAGGCGAAGGCCACGCGGTCGGCCGCGTTGAAGTCGGCGTAGCCGTTGTTGAGCACCAGGCGCGTGATGCCGCGATGGGGCACCAATACGCCCTTGGGCGTGCCGGTGGAGCCGGAGGTGTACATGATGTACGCCACGCTGTCCGAGGCTTGCGACAGGTCCGGGTTGTGGCTCGGTTGCGGGTCGAGGTCCAGGCTGTCCACGTCCAGGCGGCGCACCGGGTGGTCGATGGACGCCTCGCTGTGGGTCAGCAGCCACGCGGCGCTGCTGTCGCTCAGCATGAACGCCTGGCGCTCGGCGGGCGCGTGGCTGTCCAGCGGCACATAGGCGGCGGCGCATTTGAGGATCGCCAACTGGCTGATCAGCAGGTCGACGCCGCGCGGCAGGCGGGTCGCCACGTGGTCACCGGGCTGCACGCCCAGGCCCAGCAGGTGATGGGCCAGGCAGTTGGCGCGGCTGTTGAGTTCGCCGTAGCTCAGGGTTTGGTCGCCGTGCACCGCCGCCACTGCGTCAGGCCGTGCCTGGGCCTGGGCTTCGAACAGGCGTTGTACCGTATGCTCGCGCGCAAAGGGTCGCGCGGATGCATTGAAACCCTGCAATTGCCGGCGTTCAGCAGCCGGCAGGATCGGCAAATGGCTGACGGCGATATCCGGGTGGTGTTCCAGCGCCTGCACCAACTGTTCAACCGCGATAGACAGGTAGTCGCACAAACGCCGGGCGCCCTGCCCCGTGGCTTTCAAGGCAAATGCAGCGCCGAGGTCATCCACGCTCATCGACAGGCCGTAATTGGTGTGCTCCTCGACCTTGAGCAGCTCAACCCCTTGCCACGCCTCGGCCACCCCCGTGGTTTGCGGTGCACTGTGGCGATAGTTGAACAACACATTGAACAACGGCGTCGCTGCCGGCACGCCGCTGCAACGCTGGGCCAATGCCAGCGGTGCATGCTCATGCCCCAACAGTTGGGTGAGACGTGCGTGGGTCGCGCGCACGGCGTCACGAACCGGGCACTCACCGAGGTCGACACGCAGCGGCAAGGTATTGATAAACACCCCCATGGCGCGCTCTGCCCCTTCACCGCCTTGCAGGCGACCGAGCATTACCGTGCCGAACACCACCTGTTCACGCCCGCTGACCTTGCCCAGCACATGGGCCCAGGCCAGGTGCATCAGGCTGGCGGTGCTCACCCCACACTGGCGCGCCTGCTGGCGCAGGCGCTGGCTCAACGGCAGGTCAAGCGCCAGCCGCGCGGTTTCATCAGCGCCCAGGGGCTGCACCTGGGTCGGCTCATCGATCTCAGCCAGCATTTCGCGGAAGAACCCTTCGTGCTCGTCCACAGCCACGCGGGTCTGGGCCACATAGTTGCGATACGGCACGGGTGCGCCCAAGGTGTGTTGGGTGCCCAGCAGAAAGGCTTGCATGTCGTGCTGCAAAATCTCCAGCGCAATGTGGTCCATGACCAGGTGATGAAACAGCAAGGTGGCAACCACCCGCTGCGCTTGCTCGGTAACCACCAGGCGCATCAGCGGGGCCCGGGCGAGGTCCAGGCGCTGCGGCAACGGCCCGGTTTCGACGCGCAAGGTTGCCTCACGCCACACCACTTGCAGCGGTTCTTCCAGGCCGTCCCAATGGAAGGAGGAACGCAGAATGTCGTGGCGCTGGATCACCGCCTGCAAGGCTTGCGCAAAGGCGTCCAGGCGTTGGCGGCTGTCGAAGGCAAACTGTGCCTGCAACACATAGGCGTCGCGGCCCGGCACCGCGCGATGCTGGTAGAGCATGCCGGCCTGCAGCGGCGCCAGCGGGTAGATGTCTTGCACATTTGCCGCACCACCGGGGATGCAGGCCATGAGACGCTCGAGGGTGCGCGGGCCCAACTCGATCAGCGGCAGCACCGCCTCTGCAGCTGCGTCCCCCAGCGCCGCCGCGAAGGCGCTCAGGGTCGGTTGGCCAAACAACAGCTTCACGTCCGCCGATAACCCGAGGCGGCGCAACCGCCCCATCAGGCTGACCGCCAGCAGCGAGTGCCCGCCCAATTCGAAGAAGTGGTCGTGACGCCCTACGCGCTCCACCTCGAGCAACTCGGCCCACAGGCGGGCGACGGTGATTTCCGTGTCACCCTCGGGCGCTGCATACGCGCGCACCACCCGCGACTCCACACCCGGCGCGGGCAGCGCCTTGCGGTCGAGTTTGCCGTTGGGGCTCAGGGGCAACGCCTCAAGGTGCACGAACACCGCCGGCACCATGAACTCCGGCAAAGAGTGCAGCAAATGCGCGCGCAACACCTCGACCTCGCAGCACACGCCGGTGTAATACGCCACCAGGCGCTCGTCACGGGCGATCACCGCCGCCTCGTGGATGCCTGGGCAATCGGTCAGGCGCGCCTGGATCTCGCCCAGCTCGATGCGCAAGCCACGGATCTTCACCTGGTCGTCATTGCGCCCCAGGTATTCGATGTTGCCGTCGGCCAAGTAACGCCCAACGTCCCCGGTGCGGTACATCCGCCCCTGGGTAAACGGGTCCTGCAGAAAACGCTCGGCGGTCAGCTGCGGCCGGTTCAAATAGCCCCGCGCCACTTGCACGCCGCCGATAAACAACTCGCCGACCACGCCCAGGGGCACCGGCTGCAATTGCCCATCCAATAAGTACATGCGCGTATTGGCAATCGGCTTGCCGATGGGGGTGTTGTCCGGCGTGATTGCGCCTGCGCAGTTCCAGGCGGTCACGTCCACCGCCGCTTCGGTGGGGCCATACAGGTTGTGCAGCTGGCTGCCGGGCAGTTGCTGCTTGAAACGCCGCACCAGGCTGCCGGGCAAGGCTTCGCCGCTGCAGATCACCCGCACCAGGCCGGCGGCCTGGCGCACATCGCCATGGGCGAGGAACACATCCAGCATCGACGGCACAAAATGCAGCGTGGTGATCTGCTCGGCGTCGATCACTTCGCACAGGTATACCGGGTCTTTGTGCCCACCGGGACGCGCCATCACCAGACGCGCGCCGGTGAACAGCGGCCAGAAGAACTCCCACACCGACACATCGAAACTGAACGGGGTTTTCTGCAGCACCCGGTCATGGGCGCCAAGGCCATAGGCGTCCTGCATCCACAGCAGGCGATTGACCACCCCGGCATGGTCGTTGATCACGCCCTTGGGTTGGCCGGTGGAGCCGGAGGTGTAGATCACATAGGCGCCCACGCCCTGCACCGCGGGGTTGTCGACGCTCTGGTGCTGCCAGCTCGGCTGGTCCAGGTCGACCACCGCCACCGCGCCCAACAGCCCGCGCGTTGCTCCTTGCGCCAGCACCGCGACCGGCGCGCTGTCGGCCAGCATGTAGGCGAGCCGCTCCGGCGGGTACGCCGGGTCGAGCGGCACATAGGCGGCGCCGGCCTTGAGGATCGCGTACAGGCCGATGACCATCTCCAGGCTGCGCTCCACGCAGATCGCCACGCGGGCATCGGGCTGCACGCCCAGCGCCAGCAGGTGATGGGCCAATTGGTTGGCGCGCGCATTCAGCTCGGCGTAGGTCAGCTGCTGCTCGCCGGCCGTGACCGCAATCGCCTGCGGCGTGCGCGCGACTTGCGCTTCGAACAGCCCATGCAGGGTCTGGTCGAGGTTGTAGGCCACCTCGGTGGCGTTGAAACCGAACAGCAGTTGCTGACGCTCGCGCTCATCCACCAGCGGCACGTGCTCCAGCACGGCCTGGTCGTTATCGACCATGGCTTGCAGCAGCCGCGTGAAGTAACCGGCAAAACGCTGCACCGTTGACTCATCGAACAGCGCCACCGCGTACTCCAGCGCACCGATAATCGTGCCCTGCACTTCGCCCAGGTCCAGCGACAGGTCGAACTTGGCAAAGTGGCGTTCCTGCACGATGCCTTCAAGGGCCAGGTCGCCGAGGGCCAGGGTCGGTGCGCTGCTGTCCTGCCAGGTCAGCAGGGTCTGGAACAGCGGGCTGTGGGCCAGGCTGCGCAACGGCCGGGTGATTTCCACCACCTGTTCGAAGGGCAGGTCCTGGTGGGCCTGGGCCGCCAGCGTCCGGGCCTTGACCCGCGCCAGCAGCGCCTCGGCGCTCAATGCACCCGAGGTGTCGATACGCACCGCCAGGGTATTCACGAACAGGCCGATCAACCCTTCCACCTCGCTGCGCGTGCGGTTGGCCGCCGGCGAGCCGATCACCAGGTCGTGCTGCCCGGACAGGCGCGACAACAACGCCGCCCAGGCACTCATCAAGGTCATGTACAACGTGGTGCCGTGGCGTTGGCTCAAGGCCTTGAGCCCGGCCGTCAGGCGCTCATCCAGCTGCACCTTGACGCTGCTGCCGGCGTAATCCTGTTGCGCCGGGCGCGGGCGGTCGGTCGGCAGCGTCAGCAGCGCCGGCGCACCGGCCAGGGCCTGCTGCCAATAGGTGCTTTGGCGGTGCAGGACCTCACCACTGAGCCACAGGCGCTGCCACACGGCAAAGTCGCCGTACTGGATCGCCAGCGGCGGCAAAGGGTCAGGCTGGCCGTGGCTGAAGGCCTGGTACAGCGAGGTCAGTTCACGGGTGAGCACCCCCATGGACCAGCCGTCGGAGACGATATGGTGCAGGGTCAGCAGCAGCACATGGTGATCGTCGGCCATCACCACCAGACGCCCGCGCAGCAGGGGGCCACGCTCCAGGTCGAACGGCGCCGAGGCTTCGCCGTGGATCAACGCATCCAGCGCCTGCTGGGGTTGCGGGTGGCGCCGCAGGTCCTGGACTTGCAGCGGCATCATCAGTTCGGCCGGCACGGTCAGCACCTGGGCTACGTCGCCCTGCTGGGCAAAGCGGCTGCGCAGGGTGGCATGCCGCGCGACGATTTGCGCCAGCGCGCGTTGCAGCGCCTCCACATGTAACTGCCCACGCAAACGCAAACCGATGGGAATGTTGTAGGCGGTGTTGGCGCCTTCCATCAGCGCCAGGAACCACAGGCGTTGCTGGGCGAACGACAGCGGCACCGGTGTATCGCGGCCGGCCGGGAGGATATCCGGCAAGGTGCTGCGACCGGTCCGGGCCAGCACCTCGGCGACCGCGGCGAGTTCGGCATTGGCGAACAGGTCGCCGAGCAACAGCTCCACACCCAGACGCTGACGCACCTGGGACACCATGCGCATGGCCAGCAACGAATGCCCGCCCAGCTCAAAGAAGTGATCGCGACGCCCTACCCGCTCCACCTGCAGTACATCGGCCCAGATCTGCGCCAGCACGCTTTCGATCTCGCCCTGGGGTGCCACGTACTCGCGGCTGAAGACGGCGGCCATGTCCGGGGCCGGCAAGGCCTTGCGGTCGAGTTTGCCGTTGGCGGTCAGCGGCAACGCGTCCAGGCGCATATAGGCGACCGGAACCATATAGTCCGGCAGGTGCGCGACCAGATGGGCGCGAATTGCGCCAAGGTCCAACGGGTCCAGCTGCGGGTTCTGGGTGAAATACGCCACCAGCCGCTCTTCACGCACCAGCACCACGGCTTCGAGCAGGCCCGGCAGATGGTTGAGCTGGGCTTCGATCTCGCCCAGCTCGATGCGCATGCCACGGATTTTCACCTGGTCGTCGTTGCGCCCCAGGTACTCCAGCGTGCCGTCGGGCAACCAGCGCGCCAGGTCGCCGGTGCGGTACATGCGCCCGGGGTTGAACGGGTCGTGCAGGAAGCGCTCGGCGGTCAACTGCGGGCGATTCAGGTAACCGCGCGCCACGCCCTTGCCGCCCACATACACCTCACCGGCCACCCCAAGCGGCACCGGCCGTTGCTGCTCATCCAGCAGGTACACCGTGGCATTCGCGACCGGTTTGCCGATATGCAGCGGCTGGCCCGCCTCGACCTTGCCCGAGGTGGCGACCACCGTGGCCTCGGTGGGCCCGTAGTTATTGATCAGCTCGAAACGTTGGTTGCGCGCGAACTGGCGCAAGCGGTCGCCGCCGACCAGCAAGGTGCGCAGGGTCGGGTGTTCGATCTGCTGGCCGAAGGCGTATTCGGCCACCGGCGTCGGCAGGAAGCACATATCCAGCGGCTGCGCACACCACCAGGCCAGCAGCGCGTCGATATCTTCGGCGCCCTCCGTGGCAGGCGCCAGGTGCAAGGTCGCGCCCACACACAGCGCCGGCCAGATTTCCCAGGCCATCGCGTCAAACCCGAACCCGGCGACGCTGGCGGTATGGCGCCCGGCGCACAGGTCAAAGGCGCGGCAATGCCAGTCCACCAGGTTGGCCACGCTGTGATGCTCCACCATCACGCCTTTGGGCTGGCCGGTGGAGCCGGAGGTGTAGATCACGTAGGCGAGGTTCGACGGGGTCACGGCCACCGTGGGGTTGCTGGCCGAATGGTGCTGCCAGGTGTAGCGGTCGAGGTTGATCACCGGCACATCCAGCGCCGGCAGGCGTGCGAGCAAGGCGTGCTGGGTCAGCACCGCCACCGGTGCGCTGTCGCTGAGCAGGTAGTTCAGGCGTTCGGCCGGGTGGGACGGGTCCACCGGCACATAACAGGCGCCGGCCTTGAGGGTCGCCAGCAGACCGGCCAGGGTGTCCAGACCCCGACGGGCGACCACCGCCACGCGGTCGTCGGGTTTGACGCCGAGGGCCAGCAGATGATGGGCCAGCAGGTTGGCTTGCTGGTTCAGCTCGGCGTAGGTCAGGTGTCGGCCCTGGTGCACGGCAGCGATGGCGTCCGGGGTGAGTGCCGCCTGGGTTTCGATGCGCCCGTGCAAGGTGGTGTCTTGGGGGAAGTCCGCCTGGGTCGCGTTGAACTGTTGCAGCAGCAGGTGCTGTTCAGCGGCAGGTACCACCGACACCTGGTTGAGCGCCGTGTCGGGCGCCTGCTCCAGCGCGGCCAGCAGGTTTTCCAGGGCCGTTTGCAGGTAGGCACAGACCCGCTGCGGGTCCACGTGGGTGCTGGCCAACAGGCTCAGGGCAAACCCTTCACCGAGGTCGTCGACACTCAAGGTCAGCGGGTAATTGGTACGTTCCTCGGCACTCAGCGCGGCGATGCCCTGCCAGGCCGACAGCGCCTCGGCACTCGCCGCCGGGGCGCTGTGGCGATAGTTGAGCAAGGCGCTGAACAACGGTGTCGGCGCCACCACGCCGCTGCAGCGTTGCGCCAAGGCCAGCGGCGCGTGCTCATGGCGCAGCAAGGTGGTGAGCCGCGCGTGGGTGGCCTTGACTCCGTCGCGCACTGCCTCAGTGCCGACGTCGACGCGAAACGGCAGGGTGTTGATGAAGATGCCCAGCGCGCGGTCCGTGTCATGGCTGCCTTGCAGGCGGCCCATCAGCACGGTGCCGAACACCACCTGTTGCTTGCCGGCCAACACGCCCAGCACCTGGGCCCAGCCCAGATGGAACAGGCTCGCGGCACTCACCCCCAGCTGCCGCGCCTGCGCCCGCAAGCGTTGCGACAACGCCGCCGGCAGCGCCAGGTGCGCCTCGGCGATCCCCCGCGCATCGCCCTGTACATCGTGCAGGCCGAACGGCAGCGTCGGTTCAGTGATATCGCCGAGCATCTGGCGGAAGAACCCTTCGTGCTCCTGCTCGCTGATGCCCAACCGCGCCTGCGCCACATAGTTGCGAAACGGCACCGCCTGGCCCAACGCCGCGCCGTGGCCCAGCAGGCACGCCTGCATTTCATGGCACACCACCTCGAGGGCGCTGTGGTCCAGGGCCATATGGTGGAACAGCAAGGTGGCGACGATGCGCTGGTGAACCGGATCGAAGGCGCGCACCAGGCGCAGCAGCGGCGCCTGGGACACGTCCAGGCGATAGTGGCGGGCGTCGAACAGCGCGTGCAGCTGTGCGGCGATAGCGCCGTCGGCCGGGTCCAGTTCCAGGGCCTGCACCGGCAGGTGTGCCTGGCGCCACACCACTTGCTGCGGTTGCTGAAGGCCGTCCCAGACCACCCCGGTACGCAGGATATCGTGGCGGTCCATTACGCTTTGCAACGCCTGGGCGAAGGCCTCGAAACGCTCAAGGCTGTCGAATGCGAACTGCGATTGCATTACGTACGGGTCGCCGTGTTCGGCGCTGACGTGGTGGAACAGGATGCCTTCCTGCAACGGCGCCAGCGGGTAGATATCCTGGATATTCGCCACGCCGCCGTCGACCGTCGCAACGATGCGGTCGACCTCTTCCTGGCTCAGGTCGGACAGGGTCAGCATCGCCGGGGTGATGCGTTCGGCGCCGGCCGGGATGCCATTGGCGGGCACCTCGACGCTGCCAGCCTTGCTCGGCGAATACTCACCGGCCTTGATCCGCTCGATCAGCGCCGGTTTGTGCTCGCGTAACGCGGCGACAATCAACGGGTCACTCAAGGCGTGCTTGTTGCCTTGCACCGACAACTGCTCGCCCTTGAGCGCCAGTTGAATGTCCTTGGTTTTCAGGGTTGCCAACAGCTCAGTGAGGCTCACAGGACGATCTCCATTCGTTCGGTCAGCGCGGCGTAGCCAGCCAGGGTTGGCTGTTCGAATAACGCACGCACATCGGCTTCCATGCCTTCCTGGCGCAAGCGCCCGATCAAGCTCACGGCGAGCAGCGAGTGCCCGCCCAGTTCAAAGAAATTATCCTCGCGCCCCACCCGCTCAACGTTGAGCAGCTCGGCCCAGAGCCGGGCCAGGAGGATTTCGGTATCGCCTTGCGGCGCTTGGTATTCGCGCACCACCAGTGCGTCCATGCCCGGCGCCGGCAAGGCCTTGCGGTCCAGCTTGCCGTTGGGGCTCAGGGGCAAGGCGTCGAGGTGCACGAACAGCGCGGGCACCATAAAGTCCGGCAGCTGCTGCAAGAGGTGCGCGCGCAGGTGTTCAATCTCGCTGTGCACGCCGGTGTAGTACGCCACCAGGCGGTCTTCGCGGGCAACCACCACGGCTTCGCTGACGTGGGCGTGTTCCAGCAGGCGTGCCTGGATTTCGCCCAATTCGATGCGCAGGCCACGGATCTTCACCTGGTCATCGTTGCGGCCCAGGTATTCGATATTGCCGTCGGGCAAGTAGCGGCCAACATCACCGGTGCGGTACATCCGCCCGCCGGTGAAAGGGTCTTGCAGGAAGCGCTCGGCGGTCAGCTCCGGGCGGTTGAGGTAACCCCGCGCCACCTGCACGCCGCCGATATACAGCTCGCCAACCACGCCGAGCGGCACCGGCTGCAACTGCGCGTCCAGCAGGTACATGCGCGTATTGGCGATGGGCTTGCCGATCGGCGTGTTGTCCGGCACCTCCGGGCGTGCGCAGTTCCAGGCGGTCACGTCCACCGCCGCTTCGGTCGGTCCGTACAGGTTGTACAGGCCGATGTCCGGCAACTGCTGCTTGAAGCGCCGCACCAGGCTGCCCGGCAGCGCTTCGCCGCTGCACATCACCCGTTGCAGCCCGGCCGCCTGGCTCACGTCGCCATGGGCGAGGAACACATCGAGCATCGACGGCACAAAGTGCAACGTGGTGATCTGCTCGGCCTCGATCACCTCGCACAGGTACGCGGGGTCTTTGTGCCCCCCGGGACGCGCCATGACCAGGCGTGCGCCGGTGAACAGCGGCCAGAAGAACTCCCACACCGACACGTCAAAACTGAACGGGGTTTTCTGCAACACCGCATCCTCGGCCGTGAGGCCGTAGGCGTCCTGCATCCACAAAAGACGGTTGACCACCCCGGCATGCTCGTTGATCACGCCCTTGGGCTGGCCGGTGGAGCCGGAGGTGTAGATCACGTAGGCCTGGTGCTGCGCGGTAAGGCCCGGCACGTGGGGGTTGGTCGTGCTATGGTGCTGCCAGGTGCTGTGGTCAAGGTCGATCACCGGCACCTCGCCGAGCAGTTGCCGGGTGGCGCCTTGCGCCAGCACCACCACCGGCGCGCTGTCCTGCAGCATGTAGGCAATGCGCTCCTGCGGGTAGGCCGGGTCCAGCGGCACATAACCGCCACCGGCCTTGAGGATGGCCAACAGGCCGACGACCATCTCCACGCCGCGTTCCAGGCAGATGCCCACGCGCGCATCCGGCGTTACGCCCAGCTCGCGCAGGTGGTGGGCCAAGCGGTTGGCGCGCTGGTTGAGCGCCGCGTAAGTCAGGCTGAGTTCACCGGCCTTGACCGCCACGGCCTGCGGCGTGCGTTCAACCTGGGCTTCGAACAGGCCTTGCAGGCTCTGCTCAAGGTTGTAATCCACCGCCGTCGAGTTGAACCCCACCAGCAGCTTTTGCCGTTCTTCTTCGCCGAGGATCGGCAAGCGATTGAGCGCCTGTTGCGGCGCCTGCTCCAGGGCTTCGACCAGCCCGGCCAGGGCTACTTGCATGTAGCCACATACTCGCTGCGCGTCGAGGTGCGCCAGAGCGGTGACGTCATAACCATCGCCCAGGTCGTCCACGTTCAAGGTCAGCGGGTAGTTGGTGCGCCCTCCGTTGGCCAGGGTCTGCATGCCTTGCCAGGCCTGCTGCGCATCCTGCGAGCGAGTGGCCGCGCCGCGATGGCGATAGTTGAGCATCGAACTGAACAGCGGCGCCGGTGCCGCCACCCCGCTGCAGCGCTGGGCCAGGGCCAGGGACGCGTGCTCATGCCCGAGCAACGCGCTGAGCCGCTCATGGGTGGCGCGCACGGCGGCGCGCGCTCCCTGGGCGTCGATATCCAGGCGCAGCGGCAAGGTATTGATAAACACCCCAAGCGCCCGGTCGGCGCCCTCGCCGCCTTGCATCCGGCCCACCAGCACGGTGCCGAACACCACGCTGCTGCGCCCCGAGGTCGCCGCCAGCAGTTGCCCCCAGGCAAGGTGGAACAGGCTCGCGGTGCTCACCCCAAGCAAACGGGCCTGGGCACGCAGGCGGCGGTTGAGGTCATCGGCCAGGCGCAGGCGGTGCTCTTCGATGGCGCTGCCGTCGCCGCGCACATCCTGCAAGCCGAAGGGCAAGGTCGGCTCATCGATATCGCCGAGCATCGCGCGGAAGAACCCTTCGTGCTCCTGCTCGCTCACGCCCAGGCGCGCCTGGGCCACGTAGTTGCGGTACGGCATCGGCGCCGCCGTGGGCGCGGCGTGGCCCAGCAGGTAACCCTGCATTTCGCGCAACACCACGTCGAAGGCAGTGTGGTCGAGGGCGATATGGTGATAGAGCAGCACCACCACCACGCGCTGGTTGGCTGGGTCGTTGGCATACATCAGGCGAATCAACGGCGCCTGGCTGATATCCAGGCGATAACGCCGCGGGTCGAAACGCTCATGCAGGCCGGCGAGTACGTCGCCTTGCACCTGTACCTCCTGCACGCTGAGTTCGGCGTTGCGTTGCACCACTTGCAGCGGCTGCGCAAGGCCTTCCCAGACCACGCCGGTGCGCAGGATGTCGTGGCGATTGATCACCTGTTGCAGCGCGTAGGCGAAGGCTTCCAGGCGCTCAAGGCTGTCGAACGCCAGGTGCGATTGCAGCAGGTACGGGTCGCCCTGCGCGGCGGTGATGTAGTGGTAGAGGATGCCTTCCTGCAGCGGCGCCAGCGGGTAAATATCCTGCACATTGGCCGCGCCACCGGGCACTCCGGCCACCACCTGATCCAGCGTGGATTGGTCGAGGCTGGCCAGGGGCAGCATGTCCGCGGTGATGCGCTGGCAATCGGCGGGGATGCGGTTTTCCGGGACTTGCACCTCGCGACCACTGCCCACGGCGGCAGCCAGCGCGGCCAGGGTCGGCTGGCTGAACAACACGCGCACATCGGCGCTGAGGCCGACCTGGCGCATGCGTTCGATCAAGCTTACGGCCAACAGCGAATGCCCGCCCAGTTCAAAGAAGTGATCGTGGCGCCCCACTTGCGCCACCTGCAGCACCTCGGCCCAGATACGCGCCAGGGTGGTTTCCACCTCGCCCAACGGCGCCACATAGTCGCGGGTCGGCAACGCCGCCTGATCGGGCGCGGGCAACGCCTTGCGGTCCAGTTTGCCGTTGGCGGTCAGGGGCAAGGTGTCGAGTTGCACATAGGCCACCGGCACCAGCGCAGCGGGGAGCTGGGCTTGCAACTGCGCGCGCAGGTTGTCGATGTGCAGCGGCTGCTGCGCGGTGAACCAGGCAATCAGGCGGCCTTCGCGCACCTGCACCACGGCCTCGCCCACATCGTGCAAAGCGGCCAGGCGGCTTTCGATTTCACCCAGCTCAACCCGTACGCCGCGCACTTTGACCTGGTCGTCATTACGCCCCAGGTACTCGAGATTGCCGTCGGGCAACCAGCGCACCAGGTCGCCGGTGCGGTACATGCGCCCGGCATTGAACGGGTCTTGCAGGAAGCGTTCGGCGGTCAGCTCGGGACGATTCAAATAGCCGCGCGCCACGCCGCTGCCGCCCACATACAACTCGCCCGCCACGCCCACCGGCACCGGGCGCAAGTGCCCATCCAGCACATACACGCTGGCATTCGCGATGGGCCGGCCGATATGCAGCGCCTGCCCGGCGCGCACGCGACCGGAGGTGGCGACCACCGTGGCCTCGGTGGGGCCGTAGTTGTTGACCAGCGCAAAGCGCCGCTCCTGGCTGAACTGACGCAGGCGATCGCCGCCCACCAGCAGGACGCGCAAGCTCGGGTGCTGCAGATTCTGGCTGAACGCATACTCGGCCACCGGGGTCGGCAGGAAGCTCACATCCAGCGGCTGCGCCAGCCACCAGGCCAGCAACGCGTCGATGTTTTCATTGCCCACGTCGGCGGGCGGCAGGTGCAGGGTCGCGCCGCTGCACAGGGCCGGCCAGACCTCCCAGGCCATCGCGTCAAAACCAAAACCGGCGAGGCTGCTGACCTGGCTGCCGGCGTCCACACCGAAGGCTTCACAATGCCAATGCACCAGGTTTTCCACGCTGCGGTGTTCGACCATCACGCCTTTGGGCTGGCCGGTGGAGCCCGAGGTGTAGATCACATAGGCCAGGTGCGCCGGGCTCAGCGCGCGCAGTTGCGGGTTGCTGACGGGGTGGCGCTGTAACGCCGGGTCGTGCAGATCCAGCGTGGTGATCGCCCCCAATACCGCCTGCGTGGCCGCCTCGGCCAACACTGCCGCTGGGGCGCTGTCCTGCAACAGGTAGGCGATGCGCTCGGCAGGGTAAGCCGGGTCGATCGGCACATACCCCGCGCCGGCCTTGAGAATACCCAACAGCCCCACCAGCATCTGCGGGCCACGCCGGCAGCACAGCGCCACGCGGTCATCCGGCTGCACGCCGAGCGCCAGCAGGTGATGGGCCAGTTGGTTGGCGCGTCGGTTGAGTTGCTGATAGGTCAGCGACGCGCCGTCCTGCACCACCGCGACCGCCTGGGGTTGGCGCTCGGCCTGCACTTCAAACGCGCCGTGGACGGTCTGGCCCAGGGGGAAATCCTGGCCGCTGGCGTTGAATTCGCGCAGCAGGGTGTCGCGCTCCGCCTTTGGCAATAGCTGCAAGCGATTGAGTTGGGTGGCGGGCGCGCTTTCCAATGCCGTGAGCAACTGCTCCACCGCGTTGTGCATATAGCCACATAGCCGCTCGGCGCCGATCTGCGGCAGCGCCAATACATGCAGACTGAAGCCTGTGCCGAGGTCATCCACGCTCAAGGTCAGCGGGTAGTTGCTGCGCTCTTCACCGCCGAGCAACTGCACGCCTTCCCAGATGCCCTGGCCGTCACGGGCCATGGCCGCAGGCGTGCTGTGCCGATAATTGAGCAAGGCGCTGAACAGCGGTACCGCCGCCGGCACGCCGCTGCAACGCTGGGCCAGCGCCAGGGACGCGTGTTCGTGGCCCAGCAGTGCGCTCAGGCGGGCATGGGTGGCCTTGACCGCCTCGGCGGCGCCGGCCGCCACATCGACCCGCAGCGGCAAGGTGTTGATAAACATCCCCAGCGCCCGGTCGGCGCCCTCGCCGGCCTGCATGCGGCCCATCAACACCGTGCCGAATACCACTGCGTCACGTCCGGATACCAGCCCCAGCACCTGCGCCCAGGCCAGGTGCATCAGGCTGGCTGCGCTGACGCCCAACTGCCGGGCCTGCTCGCGAACCCGCAAGGCCAGTGCCGCGTCCAAAGCCTGCTCGGCTTCCTCGATATCGCGACCATCGCCCTGAACGTCCTGCACGCCAAAAGGCAAGGTCGGTTCGTCGATAGCGCCTAGCATCTCGCGGAAGAAGGCTTCGTGCTCCTGCTCGCTCACGCCCAGACGCGCCTGGGCCACGTAGTTGCGAAACGGCGCTGCGGCGGGCAACGCCTGCGTCGGGTTGAACAGGAGGGTATGCATCTCCTGGCCGACCACGTCCATGGCGGTATGGTCGAGTGCCAGGTGATGGAACAGCAGGATCGCCGCCACCCGTTGGTTGGCCGGGTCCTGGGCGTGGACCATGCGCAGCAGCGGCGCCTGGGTGATGTCCAGGCGATAATGGCGGGCGTCGAAACGCGCGTGCAGTTGCTCGATGATGTCGCCGTCGGCCGGGTCCAGGGCAATCTCTTGCACCACCAGTTGCGCGTCGCGCCACACCACTTGCACCGGGCTGTCCAGGCCTTCCCAGACCACACCGGTGCGCAGGATATCGTGGCGCGTCACCACCTGTTGCAGCGCGCCCATAAAACCGTGCAAGCGCTCAAGGCTGTCGAAGGCCATGCGCGATTGCAGCAGGTAGGGGTCGCCCTGCCCGGCGCTGATATGGTGGTAGAGAATGCCTTCCTGCAAGGGCGCCAGCGGGTAGATATCCTGCACGTTGGCGGCACCGCCCGGCACGCTCGAGACGATAAGGTCGATGGCCGGCTGGTCGAGGTGCACCAGCGTCAGCATCGACGGCGAGATGTGCGTACAGCCCGGCGCGATGCCATTGGCCGGCACCAAAATTTCCCGGCCGCTACCCACCGCCGCTGCCAGTGCTGCCAGGCTCGGCTGGTTGAACAGCACGCGCACATCGGCGCTGAGGCCCACCTGGCGCATGCGTTCGATCAGGCTGACCGCCAGCAACGAGTGCCCGCCCAGCTCGAAGAAATGATCATGGCGCCCCACGCGATCGAGCTTGAGCAAGTCTTGCCAGATCTGCGCGAGCTGAATTTCTACCTCGCCTTCGGGGCCTTCATAGCCACGGCTGAGCAACGCACTCGCGTCAGGCACCGGCAGGCCCTTGCGGTCCAGTTTGCCATTGGCGGTGAGGGGCAACAGCTCCAGCCAGACATAGGCCGACGGCACCATATAGTCCGGCAACTGACCTTGCAGCCGGGCGCGCAACGCGTCGATCGGCAGCGCGGCGTCTGCGGTGTAGTACGCCACCAGGCGTTTGTCGCCCGGCGCGTCTTCACGCACCAGCACCACTGCGTCCCTCACCCCGGCGCAGGCGGCCAGGCAGGTTTCGATCTCGCCGGGCTCAATACGGAAACCACGGATCTTCACCTGCAGGTCATTACGCCCCTGATACCGCAACGTGCCGTCGGCCTGCCAGCAGGCAAGGTCGCCGCTGCGGTACAGCAAGCCTTCGCCGAAGGGGTTCGGGATGAATTTTTCGGCGGTCAGTTGCGGCTGGTTCAAGTAGCCCCGGGCCACGCCCGCGCCACCGATATACAGCTCGCCCACCACGCCCAGTGCCACCGGCTGCCGGCGCGCATCCAGCACGTAGGCCTGGGCGTTCGCAATCGGCCGGCCAATCGGGATGCTGCCCTCGCCCACCGCCGTGATCTCAAAAGTGGTGGAAAACGTGGTCGCTTCAGTCGGCCCATAGCCGTTGAGCAGGTGTTGCGGCTTGCCGTGCTTGAGCACGCGGCCGATCACCTGCGGGTCGAGGACATCGCCGCCGACGATCAGGTAGCGCAGTTGGCGGAACACCGGCATCATCGCATCGGCGTACTGGTGGAACAGCCCGGCGGTCAGCCACAACACGCTCACGGCGTGTTCCTGCAACAGCGCGCCAAACGCGGCCTGGGACAGCAACTCGGCCTGCTCCACGACCACCACGCAGCCGCCATTGAGCAACGGCGCCCACACCTCCAGGGTGCTGGCGTCGAAGGCCGGGTTGGAGGCGAAGGCCACGCGGTCGCGCCCGTTGAACTCGGCATAACCGTTGTTGATCACCAGGCGCGAGATCGCCCGGTGCGGCACCTGCACCCCCTTAGGCGCGCCGGTGGAACCGGAGGTGTAGAGGATGTACGCGACCGATTCGGCAGACGTCTGCAGCTCGGGATTGCGCGATGACAGTGCCTCAAGATTCAGGTCAGCCAGGCTACTGAGCACGCGGTGCGCGCCGCTGTCCTGCACGATAAAGGCCTGGCGCTCGACCGGCGCGTTGACGTCCAGCGGCACATACACTGCCGCGCACTTGAGGATCGCCAGCTGGCAGATCAACAGGTCGAGGGAGCGTGGCAGCGCAATGGCCACGCTTTCCCCCGGCTGCACGCCCTGGTTGAGCAGGTGATGGGCCAGGCGGTTGGCGCGGCGATTGAGGTCGCGGTAACTCAGGGACAATCGCCCCTGCACCGCTGCCACCGCTTCGGGATGGGCCAGCGCCTGGGCTTCGAACAGCTGGTGCACGCTGAGGTGCGCCGGGTAGTCGCGGGCGGTGGCGTTGAAATCCACCAACAGCTGTTGGCGCTCGGCGGGCGGCACAATCGACACGGCCGCCAGCGGCGTGGTGGGTGCCTGTTGCAACGCGCTCACCAGGTGGCGCAACGCGGTCAGCATGTAGCCCGCCACACGCTGCACATCCAGGCTCGCCTTGCCTTGCACGGTCAGGGCGAAACCCGTGCCGAGGTCATCGACGTTGAGCACCAGCGGGTAGTTGCTGCGCTCTTCGGAGCTGAGGATTTCAATGCCGGCGGCGGCAAACGGGCGCGCGCCTGGTGCGTCGCCGGGGGCGCTGTGACGGTAGTTGAGCAGCGTGCTGAACAACGGCAGCGAAGCGGGTACGCCACTGCAACGCTGGGCCAGGGATAGGGAAGCGTGTTCATGCCCGAGCAATTGCGCGAGCCGCGCATGGGTGGCGCGCACGCCGGCTTGCACGCCAACGGCGCCAAGGCTGACCCGCAGCGGCAAGGTATTGATGAACATCCCCAACGCCCGATCGGCGCCCGCGCCGCCTTGCATACGGCCCAGCAACACGGTGCCGAACACCACGTCCTGCTGGCCCGACACCTGCCCCAGCACCTGGGCCCAAGCCAGGTGCACCAGGCTCGCGCTGCTCACTCCCAGCTGCCGCGCCTGCTCACGCAGGCCGAGGCTGAGGGCCGGCTCCAGCGGCAGGTGCGCCTCGACAATGCCACTGCCGTCGCCATTGATGTCGTGCAAACCAAAGGCCAGGGTCGGCTCGTCGATATCGCCGAGCATCTGGCTGAAAAACGCCTCGTGCTGTGCCTGGCTCACCCCAAGCCGCGCCTGGGCCACGTAGTTGCGGTACTGCACCGCGTCAGCCAGTTGCGCGCCATTGCCGGACAGGCTCGCGCTCATCTCGTCCACCAGCACTTGCAGGGCGGTGTGGTCGAGCAGGATATGGTGCAGCAGCAGGATGCCGACGAGGCGGTCTTGATCCTGGGTGTAGGCGAAATGCATCAGCGAGGCGCGGGTCAGGTCGAGGCGATAGTGGCGAGGGTCGAAGCGTTGTTGCAGCTGGGTCAATCCACCTTCTGTGGTGATGCATTCGACGGCCAGCGGCGCCTGGCGGCACACCACCTGCACCGGCTCGTTGAGGCCTTCCCAGAGGATCGCGGTGCGCAGGATGTCGTTGCGCTCGATCACGCTGTGCAGCGCCTGGATGAACGCGTCCACCGCCGCTTGATCGGCAAAGCCGAACTGCACCTGCAACACGTAGGGGTCGCCTTCGGCAGTCGCCAGGTGGTGATACAAAATGCCCGCCTGCAAGGGGGCGAGCCCGTAGATATCCTGCACATTGCTGATGCCGCCGGGCACGCTGCGAATGATGTGGTCGAGGCCAGCCTGGTCGAGTTCCACCAGCGGCACCATGTCCGGGGTGATGTGCTGGCTGGCGCTGGTGATCAGGTTGGCCGGTGCCTGCACCTGCTGCTGCCCGCCTACTGCGGCGGCCAGCGCGGCCAGGGTCGGCTGGCCGAACAGCACGCGCACGTCGGCGCCGAGGTCGACCTGGCGCATGCGTTCGATCAGCTTGACCGCCAACAGGGAGTGGCCGCCGAGTTCGAAGAAGTTGTCGTCACGGCCGACTCGGTCGAGTGTGAGCAGGTCTTGCCAGATCGCGGCGATGGCAGATTCCACCGGGCCCTGCGGCGCCTGGTAGCGACGCCGCGCCAGGGCGTCGGCATCCGGCGCGGGCAAGGCCTTGCGGTCGAGTTTGCCATTGCTGGTCAATGGGAACGCGGCCAGTGTGACGAAGGCGCTGGGCACCATGTGTTCAGCCAAGGTACGCAGCAGATGGTCGCGCAGGTCGGCGACGTTGAGTTCACCCTCGGCAATCACATAGGCCACCAGGCGCGTGTCGCCAGGCGTGTCTTCGCGGGCAATCACCAGCGCGTCGCGTACGCCTTCGGCGTTGGCCAGGTGCGCCTGGATTTCGCCCAGTTCGATGCGAAAGCCACGAATCTTCACCTGGTCATCGTTACGCCCCAGGTACTCGACGCTGCCGTCGGCCAGCATACGGCCGAGGTCGCCGGTCTTGTACAGGCGCTGGCCGGTGGCCGGGTCGGTCAGGAAGCGCTCGGCGGTCAGCGCCGCGCGGTTCAGGTAACCGCGCGCCACACCGGCGCCGCCCACGTACAACTCGCCCACCACGCCAAACGGCAACGGCTGGCGGTGGGCATCCAGCACATACAGTTGCAGGTCGGGAATGCGCACGCCAATCGGGCTGGCGCCGACGTGCTGCGCGTCTGCGGCCTGCAACGCGCGGTAGGTCACATGCACGGTGGTTTCGGTGATGCCGTACATGTTCACCAATTGCGTACCGGCGTTAATCGCGCGGGCGTACCAGGGTTTGAGCATGCCGGGGTCCAGGGCCTCGCCGCCGAAAATCACCTGGCGCAGGGAATGGGCCTGGGCGCTCTGGCCCTGGGCGGCAATCAATTGACGAAAGGCGCTCGGCGTCTGGTTGAGGATGCTCACGCCGGCATCGCAGAGCAGCGCGTAGCACTCGTCCGGAGAACGGCTGACCAGTTGCGGCACGATCAGCAACTGCCCGCCGTGCATCAGCGCGCCCCAGATTTCCCACACCGAGAAGTCAAACGCGAAAGAGTGGAACAGCGCCCACACATCATTATTGTTGAAGCCGAACCAGTGCGCGGTGGCGCTGAACAGGCGCGCCACCTGACGGTGCTCGATCATCACGCCCTTGGGCTGGCCGGTGGAGCCCGAGGTGTAGATCACATAAGCCAGGCTGGCCGCGCTGAGGGCGACTCGCGGGTTGACGATGGACTCGCCGCGCAGGCCATTGAGGTCAATCTGCACCAGGTCGCCGACCAGGTGACGGGTATTGGCCTGCACCAGCACGGCCAGGGGTTCGCTGTCGGCCAGGGTGTAGGCAATGCGCTCCAGCGGATACGCCGGGTCAATCGGTACGTAGCCAGCGCCGGCCTTGAGGATGCCCAGCAGGCCAATGATCATTTCCGGGCCGCGCTCCACGCAGATCGCCACGCGGTCATCGGCGCGGATGCCTTGGGCCAGCAGGCGGTGGGCAACCTGGTTGGCGCGTTCGTTGAGCTGGCGGTAGCTGAGGGATTGGTGGTCGAAGCGCACTGCGATGGCCTCGGGCTGGGCGGCGGCGTGGGCTTCGACTTGCTGGTGGATCAATGCGCTGTCGGCATAAGTCTGCGGGCTATGATTGAGGCTGTGCAGCAGGGTCTGGCGTTCGGTGTCGGGCAGGATGTTCAGGCCGCTCAGCGGCATCTGCGGTCGATGCTCCAGGGCCTCCGCCAGGCTTTCGAGGGCCGTGTGCAGGTAGCCCGCCACGCGCTGTGCGCCGATGGAGGCCGCCACCATCACGGTGAGGGCGAAGTCTTCGCCCAGGTCATCCACGTTCACCGTCAGCGGGTAGTTGGTGCGTTCCTCGGCGCCCAGCACCTGGATGCCTGGCGCGATCTCAATTACCTGCGCCATGTCGCCAGCGGCGCTGTGCCGGTAGTTGAGAATCGCGCTGAACAACGGCGTGGGCGCAGCCACGCCACTGCAACGCTGGGCCAGCGCCAGGGAGGCGTGTTCATGCTGAAGCAGGCGGCTGAGCCGCTCATGGGTAGCCTTGACCCCGGCGCGTACGCCCTGCTCGCCCACATCCACGCGCAGCGCCAAGGTATTGATGAACATGCCCAGAGCCCGCTCACCGCCCTCACCCGCGCCCATGCGGCCGAGCATCACACTGCCGAACACCACCGCCTCGCGACCCGACACCACGCCCACCACCCGGGCCATCGCCAGGTGCAGCAGACTCGCCACACTCACCCCAAGCGGCCGCGCCAGGTTGCGCAGGCGGCGGCTGAGGGTGCTGTCGACCGGCATGCGCGCCTCGTCGATGCCCTGGCCGTCGCCCTGCACATCCTGCAAACCGAAGGGCAAGGTCGGCGCATCGATATCCGCCAGCATCTCGCGGAAAAATGCCTCATGGGCCTGTTCGCTGACGCCGTGGCGTACCTGGGCGATGTAGCTGCGAAACGGCACCGGCGCTCCGGCCTGGGCCTGCTCGCCGGCCAGGTAAAGCTGGATTTCATGGCGCACCACATCAAGGGCGGTGTGGTCGAGGATGGTGTGGTGAAACAGCAACGTCGCCGTGACGCGCCCGGTGGCCGGGGCCTCGGCATATACCAGGCGCAGCAGCGGCGCCTGGCTCAGGTCCATGCGGTAGGTGCGCGCGTCAATGTCCACGGCTTCGCAGGCCAGGGTCGCCTGGCGCCACACCACTTGCAGCGGCTCGTCGAGACGCTCCCAGACCATCGAGGTGCGCAGGATGTCGTGGCGGTCGATCACCCATTGCAGCGCCTCGGCAAACGCGTCGAGGCGCGCGCGGCTGTCGAACGCGAACTGCGCGTGCAGCACGTAGGGGTCGCCGTGCTCGGCAGAAAGGTGGTGGTAAAGCATGCCCTCCTGCAGCGGCGCCAGCGGGTAGATGTCCTGCACATTCGCCGCACCGCCGGGGATGGCGGCGACGATACGGTCGATGGCCGCCTGGTCAAGGTTGACCAGCGCCAGCATGGCCGGCGTGATGCGATAGGCCGGGCTCAGCCAGTCGCCGCCGTGCTCGGCGACCAGCGCCAGCAGTTGGGGTTTGTGGGCGATCAATTGATCCCACACGGCCTCATCCAACGCCTCGTCGTCACCCAGGACAATCAGGTCGCCCTCTTCCATTTGCAGACGGATCGCGTGGGTGGAAATCGCTGCCAATAATTCGCTGAACTGCATGGGGTAACCTGCCTGGTAAGTCACGGTGGAGAAGAAAGTCCGTTTTCAGCTGCCGTTTGGATCGCGGCCCGTTATGGAATAGCGGGCGCAGCCGAACGCCTGGAGGGGCTTCCGGCAGGGTTGGGAAATTAAGGGATTTGGCAGGTGGGGGGTGACATGGGAAGTGGGGACAAGGTTGGTTCGGGGGCATATCCGTTATTTGGGTGATGACGGATATTGGTTCCGCTCTTACGGCGGCTCAGATCAAAATCAAAAGCAAAGCAGATCAAAAGAAGCCCGAGGTGCATCTGATATATGGAGATCAAAATGTGCGAGGGGGCTTGCCCCCGATAGCAGTGGGTCAGCTACAGAATTATCAGCTGACACACCCTATCGGGGGCAAGCCCCCTCCCACATTTTTAACCGCGTGCGGCCTGAAAAATCGGTCCGTTCTAAGGCCGCCGCGCTTTGGCTTTTAAACACGCTGGCCGCACGAAGGAACGAGATGTACCCAGCGAACCGCTACCGCGCCACAACCTTCAAATGCCGTGCATACCAAGGCCGCCTCGGCACCCGCCTAAACAACCCCGCCAACACCTCCTCATCTGCCCCAAAGGTAATGCGCAACGCCAGCTTCATCGTCTCCGGGTCCATCTCCATCGACTTGCCCATCTGCAACCCCGGCGTGGTGCTGCACCCATGGGTATCCGGCCCCAGCCACGGATCGCCCACTTCCACCCAACGCCCCGGCGCAAACCACGCCACGCCGTTGACCTCCAGCCGGCGGACCTCACCCGGACTGAACCGCTCATGGGCGCGAAACCAATCCTCAATCCGGTCATCGATCCACCCATGAAAGTGCCAGAACACCGGGTTCACATGCGACGAAAACGGATCGCCGAGGAAGTCGTTCTCTGGCGCATACCAACGCGGCGCAAAGTCCGCCGGGTCGCGCGCGAAGGGCACCGGCGCACCGTTGGACGGGTCGCGGGGCACCGAGGCCCAGCGCATATGCAGCCAGTCATGCAGGCCCAGTTCCATCTCGGAACCCAACTGCCCCAGCGTCAACCTGGACAAATAACGCGGGTCGCGGTACTGCGACTCCCAGACCTGGAAGTTGCTGTGGTACGTCTCGGCAGCCTTGATGTCGCTGACCCATTGCGTGTAGTCGCTGTCATCCGGCGCCGACCAGGTCGGCGGCAGCGCAAAGCCGTCGTGGTTATCGAAATACCGCACAAAACCCAGTCGATCACGCTCCAGCGGCGGTTGCGGTTCGGGAAATTGCGGCCATGAGGGCAGATCCTGCATGGCCCGCGCGGCGCCGAGCATATGCCGGTGCATGAAAAAGAAATCGATACCCGAGCCGTTACGGTCCTTGAGTTTTCCCCGCGCATCCCGCTCCTTGCCACGCGGGCCGGGTTGCCAGCCGATGCCGCGCAGGGCGTCGCGTTTGTCCTCGGAGAGTTTGTGCCACTGGTCACGGGTGGCGTGCCACAGTTGGTGAAACAGGCGGTGCTCGGGGGCGATCAACCAGGCCAGCAGGGTCGGGTTGAGGCCGATGCGTTCGCGCGCCTCGGGAAACCACTGCTTGTGGGCAATGAAGCGGCTGTCACGCTCGATACGGGCCAGGGGCCGATCCAGGTCGAGGACCTGCCCGCTGAGGGTGCTGCTGCCGGCGTTGGCGAACGCGCCCCAGACTTCGTCGAGGGTCATCTTGAATTCGTACGCGGGGCTGCCGTCGGCGCTGTCGCGGTCGATCACGCGCCAGTAGAGCAAGTCACTCGCCCCCGTCAACAGATCGCCAAGCACGCGGTAACGGGGTTCGCCCTCGGCGCGCAGGTTGTCAGCGGTGTCCAGGTAACCGCGCAAGCCTCGGCCACGGGGGGCGATGTCGAGCAGCAGCTCCAGGCCTTGCAGCGGCAGGCCCTTGAGGCCGGCATCGCGACCTTCCAGGCGCAGGCTCCAGACCCCGCGCAGGGCGTTCGCCAGCTGTTGGCCGGCCGTATCGGCCAGGTCCACCGTGGCTTCGCCGGGAGTAATGGGAAATTCTTCGCGCGTCAACTCGCGATGGGCATAAAAGGCCGCCGGCACAGCAGCACCGGTGAGCGCCAGGCCTGCGATGAACCCACGTCGAGAGATGGTCATTGTCTACCTTAGGAAACGGCTTTATCAGAGCTAGAACGTTTGCAGCCCGGGGAAATTTACCGCGCTGCCCGTGCAGCCTAAATTTCCCCGCCCATCACTCGTTCTTCCCTGATAGCGAAGGCCTCAACTGACTGAGATGGCAATGACAAAACCACGTTCGAAAAAGGCGCTGTATATCGGCTTGCCACTGGCACTGGCCATCGGTGCCGGGGCCGGTTTCCTGGTCTGGGATCACTGGTTCAAGGGCAATGCCGGCTACCCGCTGGAGGTGATCAAGCAGGCCAATGAAATGCAGGACCGCCTGCTGTCGTTCGACAGCCATATCACCGTGCCGGTGGATTTCGGCACGGCCGGCAATGAGGCCGACAAGGACGGCAGCGGCCAGTTCGACCTGGCCAAGGCCGCCCGTGGGCGCCTGTCGGGTGCAGCCCTGACGATTTTCGGCTGGCCGGAAATCTGGAACGGCCCCAACGCGCCGCATAAACCCACCGAGGGTTTTGTCGAAGCCGCACGCCATGAACAGGAAGTGCGCTACAAGATCATCAGCGCCATGGTGCGCGACTACCCCAACCAGGTCGCCATCGCCTACACCCCGGACGACTTCCGGCGCCTGCATGGCGAGGGCAAATTTGCGATCTTCATGAGCATGCTCAACGCCTACCCGCTGGGCAACGACCTCAACCAGCTGGACCTGTGGGCCGCACGCGGCATGCGCATGTTCGGCTTCAGCTATATCGGCAATAACGCCTGGTCGGACTCGTCGCGCCCGCTGCCGTTTTTCAATGATTCAGTGGACGCCCTCGACGGCCTGTCGGACATCGGCAAGCAAGCGGTGCACCGCCTCAATGACCTGGGGGTGATCATCGATGTGTCGCAGATGTCGACCAAGGCCCTGGAGCAGGTCGCGCAGTTGAGCCGCACGCCGATGGTGGCGTCGCACTCGGCGCCGCGTGCGGCGGTGGATATCCCGCGCAACCTCAGCGACAAGGAGCTGCAGCTGATCAAGCACAGCGGCGGCGTGGTGCAGGTCGTGGGCTTCTCCGCCTACCTGCGCCCGCTGAGCCAACCGACCCAGGACAAGCTCAACACCCTGCGCGCCCGCTTCAACCTGCCGCCCCTGCCCAACCTGGCCATGGCCTTGATGCCGGGCGACGCGATCATCGCCGCCTGGCCCGAACAGCGGTTCGGCGAGTACGCCAGTGCGCTGTACGCGATTCTCGATGAAGAACCCAAGGCCACGCTCAAGGACCTGGGCGACGCCATCGACTACACCGTGCGCAAGATCGGCATCGATCATGTCGGCATTTCCTCGGACTTCAACGACGGCGGCGGGATCGAGGGCTGGGAGAACGTCGGCGAGGTGCGCAACGTCACCGCCGAGCTGATCCAGCGTGGTTATTCCGAGGCTGATATCGCCAAGCTGTGGGGCGGCAACTTCCTGCGGGTGTGGGACCAGGTACAAAAAGCCGCCAAACCCTTGGCCAACCGCTAATCAACCAGAAGCCAGTCCATGACCGACCGCCGTACCTTTCTCAAGCAGGCCGGGGTATTTGCCGCCAGCCTGCCATTGGGCGCCGCCCTGCTCCCCCAGGCAATGGCTGCCAACGCGACAGACACCCCATGGACGGGATTCAAGCAACTGTTCAACCAGGACCCGAGCTACCTGCACTTTTCCAACTTCCTAGTGGCCTCGCACCCACAGCCTGTGCGCGAGGCGATTGAGCGTTACCGCGCGCAGATCGATCGCAACCCGGGCCTGGCCATGGACTGGGACCTGCAGGAAACCTGGAAACGCGAAGGCCAGGTGCGCGAATGGGCCGGGCGCTACCTGAACGCTACGCCCGCGCAGATCGCCCTTACCGGCAGCACCTCCGAAGGCTTGGCAATGATCTACGGCGGGATCAAGGTGCGGCCCGAGCAGGAAATCCTCACCACGGTTCATGAGCATTACGCCACCCAGAACGTGCTGGATTTTCGCGTACTCAAGGAAGGCACCCAGGTACGTCGGATCAAACTCTTCGAGCGGTCCAGCCAGGTGTCCGCCGACGAGGTACTGGGCAATATCCAGCGCGCCATCCGCCCCAACACCCGCGTACTGGGCATGACCTGGGTACAGTCCGGCAGCGGCGTGAAGCTGCCGATCGGCGAAATCGGCAAGCTGGTCGAGGAACACAACCGCAACCGCGACGATAAGGACCGCATCCTGTATGTGGTGGACGGCGTGCATGGCTTCGGCGTGGAAAACCTCGACTTCCCGGACATGCATTGCGATTTTTTCATTGCCGGCACCCACAAGTGGATGTTCGGCCCACGCGGCACCGGGCTGGTATGCGCCCGCGACGCGCAAAACAGATACGTCACGCCGATGGTGCCGACCTTCTCCGAGGACAAGGACTTCGCCACCATCATGACCCCCGGCGGCTATCACGCCTTCGAGCATCGCTGGGCGGCGGACGAGGCCTTCAAGCTGCACCTGCAACTGGGCAAGGCGCAGGTCCAGGCGCGTATCCACGCGCTCAATACCGAGCTGAAAGACCAACTGCTGGCCCATCCGCAAATCGAACTGGTGACCCCGCGCAGCCCGGAGCTGTCGGCCGGCTTTACGTTCTTTCGGGTCAAGGGCCAGGAGAGCGATGCGGTGGCCGCCTACATGATGCAAAACCGCGTGGTCATCGACGCCGTGGACCGCGACGTCGGCCCGGTGATCCGCACCGCCCCCGGCCTGCTCAACAACTCCGACGAGATCCAGCGCTTCATGACCCTGCTGAGCCAGCGGTTGTGACGCCCCTTTTTCCTTTGAACGAGATGCCCACATGAATCCATCCCGACTCAAACCCCTCACGGCCCTGGCCCTGACCGCTCTGTGCGCGGCGCTGCTGCCCAACCTGGCCCAGGCCGCCGCACCGCAACCCGGCAAAGTGTTCAAGGACTGCAAGGACTGCCCGGAAATGGTGGTGCTGCCCGCCGGCACCTTCACCATGGGCACACCCGACGATGAAGTCGGCCGCGAGCCGGACGAAGGCCCGATGCATGCCGTGACCTTCGCCAAACCCTTCGCCATGAGCCGCTTCCACATCACCGCCGGCGAGTGGGACAGCTATATCCGCCAGACCGGTGTAAAAATCGCCGACGGCGACACCCGCCCCGGCCGCGAATGCATCGCCAGCAAGCCGCGCTACCCCCAGGGCCCGCGCCAGCCGGCGGTGTGCATGGACATGGACGACATCAAGAACTACGTGGCCTGGCTGTCGAAAAAGACCGGCCAGCAGTACCACATGGTCAGCGAAGCCCAGCGTGAATACGCCGCGCGCGCAGGCTCCACCGGGCCGTTCCCCTTCCCGTTCGACGCGGGCAAGGGCTACAGCATCGCCGAGCACGCCAACACCTACGGGCCCGCGGACGGGTACAGCTATTCCTCGCCGGTGGGCAGCTACGCGCCGAATGCTTTTGGCATGTATGACATGCATGGCAACGTGTACGAGCGGGTTGCCGACTGTTATCACACCGACTACAACGGCGCGCCTGCCGATGGCAGCGCCTGGACGGAACAGCAGTGCGAGGCCTACATCATTCGCGGCAACGACTGGGGCGAGGCACCGGTGTTCTCACGCTCGGGCAACCGCAACAACATCTACCCGCAGACGCGTGGGGACTGGATTGGTTTCAGGGTAGTGCGCGACCTTTAAGGCTGGCGGGATTTAATGTGGGAGGGGGCTTGCCCCCTCTCACATTTAAACCTCATACATCAGGAAGACCGGGTTCAGCCTTTGCGCGCCAACAGTTCCAACCCTTCATGCAACGCCGGAAACAGGCTGTTGTTGAAGTTGTTCCAGCGCAACTCAAGGATGGTGTCTTCAGGCGAGATCTCGGTCTTGAGCACGTCGTGGAACACTTCCCCGGAGTCGATGCCGTTGTCCACGTAATGGAACGATGCGCCGGTGAGGTACAGCGGCTCCGACGGCGTGGTGGCCTTGGTTGCCCAGTCCACCACGGTTTGCCCACGCGCACCGTACAACGCGTTCCAGGTGGCATAAGCGCCGCGACGCTCATACGGCGATTCGATGCGGGTAATGCCCGGGTGAATATTCATGATCCGCCGGGCAAACGGCGCGCCCGGGCGTACCAGCTCATCGAGGATCACCAGCAAGCCGTCCAGCACCACGATATCGGCCTTCAGTTCCACCAGCGTGTCATGCAGGCGGCGCTCGAAATCCTGCTTGCCGGCGATATGTTCCGCGCTGCCCCGTGGCAGGCGCCGGTAGGAGGACGGCACGCTCAACAGCAAATCATTGACCAGATTGCCCTGCACCCGCAGGTCGGCCGGGTACAGCCACTGGCGGCCGGGCTGGTAGGCAAAACCATAGTCGGCCACCAGCGCTTGGTCACGCGGGTTCTGCTCGTCATCGTCATACACCACGCCCACCAGGTTGTAGGCCTGGCCCAGCGGCGTGTCGTTGAGCGACCCCACCAGAAACTCCAGCACCGATTTCATGTAGCGCTCGTGGTCCTTGTAGGCCACCGGCTGCCCGGCCTTGTCGGCGGCCGCGTTGCGCAGCGACCACACGTACACCAGATTCTTTTTCGTCATTGTTTCGCTCTCGCTGGATAGATCCGGCACGCGCCAATACGCGTGCGCCTACCCAACAAGAACGAACCAGCCCCCGGGCAATTTATCCGCCGACGCCACCGCCGGGCACGCCGAGCTAAATAGTCGCGCCAATCTTTCGTTTGTCATGGGTAAGGGTCTGTGTGCCCAGCCCCCTCTATTCACTTTCCGGGAAGTACTTATGACCGACCCCAAGCGCGGCGCCTTCAACGGTTTGCTCGCACTGCTCAGGCCCTTTCGCACCCTCGTGATCGTTTCCGTCACCCTGGGCATGGCCGGCGGCCTGGCCATCACGTTGCTGCTGGCGACTATCAATACTGCCCTGCACTCCACCACCGGCATGACCCAGGGGGTAATCCTGACCTTTGCCGCCCTGTGCCTGCTGGCGCTGACCAGTTCGATCGTTTCCGATATCGGCACCAACTACGTGGGCCAGCGAATCATTGCCGCGTTGCGCAAGGAACTGGGTGAAAAGGTGCTGTCGGCGCCTATCGAGCAGATCGAACAGTACCGCTCCCACCGCCTGATCCCGGTGCTGACCCATGACGTCGACACCATCAGCGATTTCTCCTTTGCCTTTACCCCCCTGGCCATCGCCACCACGGTGACCCTCGGCTGCCTGGGCTACCTGGCGTACCTGTCAGTGCCGATGTTCCTGATGATGGTCGTCGCCATCATCATCGGCAGCAGCGTGCAGTTCATCGCCGGTGCCAAGGGCATCCGGGGCTTCGACGAGGCCCGCGACCAGGAAGACGAACTGCAACGCTACTATTCGGCGATTGCCTCGGGCGCCAAGGAATTGCGCATCCACCGGCCACGTCGCTACCGCATGAACACCCACCGCATCCAGGAAACCGCTGACCGCATCAGCGATATCCAGGTGCGCTCGGTGAACATCTACATCGTGGCCAAGACCTTCGGTTCGATGCTGTTCTTTGTGGTCATCGGCCTGGCCCTGGCGATGCAGGCCTATAACCCGAACCCGGATCCGGCGGTGATCACCGGCTTCGTGCTGGTGCTGCTGTACATGAAAGGCCCGCTGGAACACGTGGTGGGTTACCTGCCGATCATCGGCAAGGCACGCATCGCGTTTGCGCGCATCAGCGAATTGTCCGACCGTTTCTCGTCCCCCGAGCCGCACCTGCTGATGGATGGCAGCGAAGCGCCGACGCCGCTGGTCAACAGCCTGGAATTGCGTGGCGTGAGCTACAGCCCGCCGCCAGTGGAAGGCAGCCAGCCGTTCCATCTGGGGCCGATCAATCTGAGCATCAAGCAGGGCGATATCGTCTTTATCGTTGGCGAGAACGGCTGCGGCAAAACCACGCTGATCAAACTGCTGCTGGGGCTTTATCAACCCCAGGCAGGGGAAATCCGCCTGAACGGCGACGCGGTGACCGACGCCATGCGCGATGACTATCGCCAGTTGTTCACCACCGTGTTCGCCGACTACTACCTGTTCGACGACCTGGTGCAGGGCAGCGCCACCCAGTCCCTGGACAGCGCCGCCAAGTACCTGGAGCGCCTGGAAATCGCGCACAAGGTCAGCGTCAAGGATGGCGTATTCAGCACCACCGACCTCTCCACCGGCCAGCGCAAGCGCCTGGCGCTGGTCAATGCCTGGCTCGAAGAACGCCCGGTGCTGGTGTTCGACGAATGGGCTGCCGACCAGGACCCGGCCTTCCGCCGCGTGTTCTACACCGAGCTGCTGCCCGACCTCAAGCGCCTGGGCAAAACCATCATCGTGATCAGCCATGACGACCGCTATTTCGATATCGCCGACCAGCTGGTGCGCCTGCGCGCCGGCCAAATGGTGCATGAACTGGAGCCGGCGTGAATTATTTTTTCCGGTTTCTCCAAGTAGGAACGTCTCACTAGTGGTAATGAGAACCAGAATCAATAAATACTTATAATCTGCCCACTAAAACATAGAAGAGAAATCATTCATGTCAGTACGACTCGGTCTGAGCCCCCTGAGTAAAGCGCTAACGATGCGACGGGCCCTGAATTTCAACCTGTTGCCGAGCGCGCTGGCCCTGGCCGTGTCGCTGCCGATTGCCGGCTATGTGCAGGCACAGGAACTCGAGATCGACGTTCCGGCCCAATCCCTGGGCAGCGCACTGCAGGAGTTTGGTCGCCAGACCAACCTGCAAGTGCTGTACAGCCCCACCGATGTGGAAGGTAAGCGCAGCAACGCGGTCAAGGGCAAGCTCGACCCGGACCGTGCCATCACCACCCTGCTCAAAGGCACGGGCATCGGCTACGGCCTGCAAGGCAGCACCATCAGCATCAGCCGCCATGCCGCTTCCGGCCTGGAACTGGGCGCGACCCAGGTCACCGCCAACCAGTTGGGCACCGTGACCGAAGGCACCGGTTCCTACACCCCGGGCACCATCGCCACCGCCACGCGTCTGGTGCTGACCCCACGGGAGACCCCGCAGTCGATCTCGGTGGTCACGCGCCAGGCCATGGACGATTTCGCCCTCACCTCCATCGACGACGTGATGCGCCACACCCCCGGCATCACCGTGTCGACCTATGACAGCGAACGGACCAACTACTATTCGCGCGGCTTCTCCATCAACACCTTCCAGTACGATGGTATTCCGACCCTGCGTGACGCCCAGTATTCCGCCGGCCAGACCCTCACCGACATGGCCCTCTACGACCGCGTCGAAGTTCTCAAGGGCGCCACTGGCCTGCTCACCGGCGCCGGTGGCGTGGGCGGCACCCTCAACCTGATCCGCAAGAAGCCGACGGCCGACTTCCAGGGCAGCATCGAGCTGGGTGCCGGTTCCTGGGACAATTATCGTTCACAAATCGACGTGAGCGGCCCGCTGACCGAAACCGGCAACATCCGTGGCCGCGCCGTCGCTGCCTACAATGACAAGCACTCGTTCCTTGACCACTACTCGCGCAAGACCAGCGTGTTCTACGGGATTCTCGAGGCCGACCTGGACGAAGACACCCTGCTGAGCGTCGGCGCCGACTATCAGGACAGCGACCCGAAAGGCTCCAGCTGGACCGGCAGCCGCATGATCTTCGATGCCGAGGGTAAAGAGCTGGACCTGCCACGCTCGTTCAACAACGGCCCGAACTGGGGCTCATGGGCGCAGTACACCCGCACGGCATTCGCCACCCTGGAGCACAACTTCAGCAATGGCTGGGTCGCCAAGGGGCAATACAACCACCAGATCAACGGCTACCACGCACCGCTGGGCGCCCTGTCCCAGGACTCCGGCAACCAGAGCTCGCTGTTTGCGCGCAAACACGTTGGCGAAACCACCAGCGACAGCCTGGATGCCTATGCTTCCGGGCCGTTTGAACTGTTTGGCCGCGAGCACGAACTGGTCGTGGGCCAATCCGTGTCGATCAGCAAATGGGATGGCAAGAGCTACAACGCGGTATTCGCGCCCGGCACCAACTCCGCTGATTTCTACAACTGGAATGGCGACATCCCGGAGCCCGCCTGGACCCTTTCCCGTGTACTCGACCAGACCACACGCCAGACCGGCAGCTACCTCACCAGCCGCTTCAGCCTGACCGACGAAATGCACCTGCTGCTCGGCGCGCGCCTGGCCAACTACCAGGTCACCGGCACCAGCAAATCCAAGGAAAGCGGCAAAGTCGTACCCTACGCAGGCCTGACCTACGACCTGAACGACAACTTCACCGCCTACACCAGCTACACCGAAATCTTCCAGCCACAAACCGACTATCGCGACCGCAACGACGTGATGCTTGAGCCCGATGAAGGCAAAAACTACGAAGTCGGCATCAAGGGTGAATTCTTCAACGGCGCCCTGAACGCCAGCCTCGCCTACTTCGAAGTGCATGAAACCAACCGCCCGGAAGTCGACACCTCGGCGGGCGCAACCGCGATCAACGACTCGCCTTACTACGGCACCAAGTCCAAGACCAAAGGCTACGAAGCGGAAATCTCCGGCGAAATCGCGACCGGCTGGCAACTCATGGCCGGCTACACCCACAAGGTGGCCCGCGATGACAATGACGTGAAAATCTCCACCTGGGAACCGGAAGACCAGATCAACCTCTACACCACCTACAAACTCACCGGCCCGCTGGACAAGCTCACCCTCGGCGGTGGCGCGCGCTGGCAGAGCGAGGGTTGGAAGTCGATCCGCAACTCCGGCCTGCGCCGCTCCGAAATCCTCACCCAAGACCCGTACTGGCTGGTGGACCTGATGGCGCGCTACCAGATCACCAAGAACCTGTCGGCCAGCCTCAACGTCAACAACGTGTTCGACAAGAACTACTACACCAACATCGGTTTCTATGACTCCGCCTACCCTGGCGACCCACGCAACTTCATGGTCACCACCCGCTACAACTTCTAAACCCGGCGCCAAAACAAAAGCCCCGTATCGCAAGATACGGGGCTTTTTCATGCCCGCTGCGCGAGCCCACACAGTAAAACGCCCCTGACCATCGATGATGATCAAGGGCGTCTGTTACACCTGTCGCTTACGCCATGGCAGCCACCAGGCTCTTGATGAAGTCGGCGTTATCGACAATCCGGTGGTGCGTGGTATCAATCACCACCGAACGTTCAATACCCGCCTGGCCAATGACCTCACGCATGCCGTTTTCGATCAACGCCTGATGCAGGCCGGCTTCGCTGCGTGCCGCCCACCAGCAGGTGATCGGCGCCTTGATTGCACGGTAGTCGGTGTCTTGCAAACGCTGATCTAGGACCTGCTTGAGCGCCCACGAACGTTCGGTTTCACCACCATGTTGCAGCTCATCCTTGAGCACCCGGAAGCGCTCGCCCAAGGTGCTGTCGGCCCAGTCAGCCACGTGCTGCCACTGCTGTTCCTCGTCGTGCGCCACCTGTAGCGCCAGTTGCCACTGCGCCTGGATCTGCTCGGCAAACGCGGGAAACATCACCTCCAGCAGCTGGGTGCGTCGCTCCACTGCGCTGGCCTGCGGCCCCGTGTCCACGGCGGCCTGGTCCCAGAACTCGGTATACCGCAACGGCGGCGGTGCATCGATCCAGCCGACAAACTCCACCGTGCGCCCTGCCTGCTCCAGCAGGTAAGCCACTTCCATTGCCAGGTTACCGCCCAGCGACCAGCCGGCCAGACGGAACGCGCCGTGCGGTTGGGCACTGAGCAACTGTTGGGTGTAGTCCTCGACCATTTGCGTCCAGGTCGGCACGCTGCCGTCCGCTTCCACCAGAGCCCGGCAAATCAGGCCGAGCACCGGCCGTTGTTCACGCAGCGCCAGGGCAATCGGTTTGTAGCAATGCACCGAGCCAAAACTTGGGTGGAACAGGTACAGCGGCGTGCCCTCGGTCTGGCTGTTGAGCTTGACGATCAATGAGCTTGGCGCATCGCCCTCAATGCAGCTGACTTGCCCGGCAACCGTTGGATTGAGCATCAATTGGTTGACGGCCAGCGTGACGCCGCAGGCCCGATTGATGCGTTCCTTGAGCATCAGCACCAGCAACGAATGGCCGCCCAGCTCGAAGAAGTTGTCATGCAGGCCCACCCGCGTCACGCCCAGCACCTCGGCCCAGATGCCGGCGATCTGCTGTTGCAGCGCCGTCTGGGGGGCCGCGAACTCGCGCCCCTGCCCGTGCACATCAGGTGTAGGCAAGGCTTTGCGATCCAGCTTGCCATTGGGGCTCAGAGGCATCTGCTCCAGCAGCACCCATTGCGCCGGGACCATGTAGTCCGGCAAGTGGTTGGCCAAGTGCGCACTGACCTGGGCGCGCCAGTTGGCATCGCTGGCGTGCAACACCACATAGCCCACCAACTGCTTGCCATCGACCACCAGCACGGTAGCTTCGCGCACCCTTGGGTGCTCAAGCAAGCGCGCTTCGATTTCACCGAGTTCGATACGCAAGCCACGCAACTTGACCTGATGATCCAGGCGCCCGAGGTATTCAATCACCCCATCGGCGCGCTGACGTACACGGTCACCGGTGCGGTACAGGCGCGCACCGTTCTGGAACGGGCACGGCACAAACCGCTCTGCGGTCAGGCCCGGGCGACGATGATAACTGCGCGCCAGGCCTTCACCGCCCAGGTAGAGCTCGCCGGCCACGCCGATCGGCACCGCCTGCAAGTGCGCATCCAGCACATGGGTGCGCAGGTTGGCGATGGGTTCGCCAATGGGCACGGTATCGCGGCCTTCATCAACGCAGGTCCAATGGGTCACGTCGATGGCCGCTTCGGTGGGTCCGTACAAGTTGTAAAGGCCGGCCCCGGGCAGCTTGGCGAACACTTGTTGCTGGGCATCCACCGGCAACGCCTCGCCGCTGCACACAATACGCTGCAGGCTGTGGCACGTGGACACGGCCGGGTCCTGCAGGAACGCCTGCAACATCGACGGCACAAAGTGCAACGTGGTGATCTGCTCGGCATTGATCAGGCTCACCAGCCTGGCCGGGTCGCGATGATCACCCGGCGCCGCGACCACCAGGCGTGCGCCGGTCATCAAGGGCCAGAAGAACTCCCACACCGACACGTCAAAGCTGAACGGCGTTTTCTGCAGCACGCTGTCGCGCGCGTCCAGGCCATAGGCATCCTGCATCCAGCACAGGCGGTTGGTCAGCGCCGAATGCCGGTTGCCCGCGCCCTTGGGCTGGCCGGTGGAACCGGAGGTGTAAATCACGTAGGCGAGGTTTTCCCCGTCCAGTGCAATGCCTGGGTTGGCGTCGCTGTAGCCCTCAAACCCCGAATCACCCAGTACCAGGCAGTCCAGCCCGGCCGGAATCGGCAGTTGTTGCAGCCAATGCGCCTGGGTCAGCAGCAGTTTCACTCCGCTGTCCTCAAGCATGTAGGCCAGGCGTTCGCGAGGGTATTCCGGGTCCAGCGGCACGTAGGCGCCGCCGGCCTTGAGGATGGCCATCAAGCCGACGACCATCTCCACGGAGCGCTCCACGGCCACGCCCACCAGCACATCCGGCCCAACACCGGCCTCGATCAAACGATGGGCCAAGCGGTTGGCGCGCTGGTTTAACTCGGCGTAGTTCAGCCGCTCCTGGCCAAACACCAGGGCCTGTGCCAGCGGGGTGCGCACAACCTGCTCTTCGAACAGCTGATGCACACCACGGTGCAGCGGGTAGGCCTGCGCCGTGGCGTTCCAGTCATGCACCAGCACGTGCTGCTCAGCCGCATCCAACAACGGCAGTTGCCCAATGCGCAGCTGCGCGTCACGGGCCATGCCCTCGAGCAGGTTCAGCCAATGACGGGCCATGCGCGCCGGGGTGGCAGCCTCGAACAGGTCTGTCGCGTAGATCAGTGAGGCAAACAGCGCGTCGCTGGATTCCTGGGTGCTGAGGGTCAAGTCAAACTGTGCGGTACGGGTTTCCCACTCCAGGCCACTGACCTGCAGCCCAGGCAAGTGTTGCATCGGCGCCTGCGCCTCGGTCTGGTGGTTGAACATCACCTGGAACAGCGGGTTGAAGCTCAGGTTGCGCTCAGGGTGCAACGCTTCCACCAACTGCTCGAACGGCAAGTCCTGGTGGGACTGGGCTTGCAGCGCACGCTGCTTGACCTGTTGCAGCAGTTGGGCAACGGTCAGTTGCCCGTCGATATCGGCCTTGAGCACCTGGGTGTTGACGAAGAAGCCGATCAGCCCTTCGGTTTCCTCGCGATTGCGGTTGGCAATCGGCACGCCAACACGGATGTCCTGCTGGCCACTGTAGCGATGCAGCAGGGTCTGGAACGACGCCAGCAGCACCATGAACAGCGTCACTTCCTGCTGCTGAGCCAACGCCCGCAGCGCGGCCAGCAACGCCGGCGGCACGCTGAGGTCCAGGCTCGCGCCGCGATGGCTTTGCAGGGTCGGACGTGGATGATCCAATGGCAGCTCCAGGACCGGCTGTTCACCGCCCAGGCACTCCTGCCAGTAGCTCAATTGACGTTGCTTCTCACCAGCGTCCATCCAGTCGCGCTGCCAGCTCGCGTAGTCGGCGTACTGCAGCGGCATGCCCGGCAATTGCAGGTCCTGACCCTGGCTATATGCCGCATACAGTTGCACCAACTCGTCGACCATCACTTGCATCGACCAGCCATCGGAGACGATATGGTGCTGCACCAGCACCAGTACATGGTCATCGGCGGCCAGGCGCAACAGGCTCACGCGCATCAGCGGGCCTTGCAGCAGGTCAAACGGCTGGGTGATCTGCGCCTCGACCTGGGCGAGCACGTTGGCTTCATCGGCCTCCACCCGCCGGATTTCGACGCTGGCGTGTGCGGTAATCACCTGCACTGCGCGCTCCCCGTCCTGCTGCACGTGGGTGCGCAGGCTTTCGTGGCGGGCTACCAGGGTGTCGAAACTGCGTTGCAACGCCTCAACGTCGAGTCGACCCTTGAGCCGCAAGCTGCCGGGGATATGGTAAGCCGCGCTGTGCGGATCCAGTTGCCAGAGGAACCATTGACGCTCCTGGGCGTAAGACAGGCGCAACGGCTGGTCGCGCCCGACTGCCACGATCGGCGGGGCCAGCGCTTGCGTATCATCGGCCAGTACGCTGGCGACAAACCCCTGCAGACGCGGCTGTTCGAACAGACTGCGCAAGGGCAAATCGCGGCCGAGCAGGTTGCGCAGGCGAGAGATCACCTGCATCGCCAGCAACGAATGGCCGCCCATCTCAAAGAAGTGGTCGCCCAGCCCCACGCGTTCGGCGCCGAGGATGTCGGCCCACACCGCCGCCACTTGCTGCTCCAGCTCGGTCACCGGCGCGATCCAAACCTGTTGCGACACACTGGCGTCCGGTTTGGGCAGGGCCTGGCGGTCCAGCTTGCCATTCGGGTTGAGCGGCATGCGCTCCAGGAAGATCAGGTGTGCAGGCACCATGTAGTCCGGCAGTTGCTCACGCAGCACGGCCTTGAGGGTTTCGGCGTCTTGCTCGGGCGCGACCAAATAGGCGACCAGTTGATTGTCTGCGGCCAACACCAGGGTTTCGCGCACGCCTGGCTGGGCCAGCAACAGTGCTTCGATTTCCCCCAGCTCGATACGGAAGCCGCGGATTTTCACCTGGTGGTCGACACGGCCGACGTATTCGATCACGCCGTCGGCGCGGTAGCGCGCCAGGTCGCCGGTGCGGTACAGGCGCCCACCGCCAAAGGGGTCGGGCACAAACCGTTCGGCGGTCAGCAACGCACGGTTCAGATAGGCCCGCGCCAGGCCGCATTGGCTGCCGATATACAGCTCGCCAACAGCGCCCAACGGCGCCAGGTTGAGGTCATTGTCCAGCACATACAGGGCGCGACCGGGCAACGAGCGGCCAATCGGGCTGGCCGTGGCGCCAATGGTTTCCTCGCCCGAGGTGCAGTCCAGCACGCTGGACACCACCGTGGCTTCGGTTGGGCCATAGGTGTTGAGCAAACGCACATGGCCCAGCCCGGCTTTCAGCCACTGCGCCGGGCCGTCCAGCGGCATGGCTTCGCCGCCGATATGGATCTGGCGCAACGCGCCGTACGCGCGTGGCCCTGCGGCCAGGCAGTCGAGTAAAAACAGGTTCCAGTAGGCGGTCGGCAAGTCGGCCAGGGTGATGCCCTGGCGGATGATCTCGCCGTACAGACGCCCGCTGTCCCACAGCTCGGCGCCGCGCAGCACCACGGTCGCACCGTGGGTCAATGCCGGGTACAGCTGCTCGACAAAACCGTCGAAGTTCAGCGTGGCAAATTGCAGGACGCGGTCGTCCTGGGTCAGCCGCGAGTAGCCGGCGGCGATGCTGGAAAACTCGGTCAGCGCCGCGTGGTTGATCGCCACGCCCTTGGGCTTGCCGGTGGAGCCGGAGGTGTAGATGACATAGGCGAGGTTTTGCGCGTCGACCGCCACTTGAGGGTTGCCGTCGGCACACTCGGCCAACGCGTCCGCCGCCAGGTCAATCGCCAGGCTGCGCAGGCCTTGGGGCAACGGCATGGGCACATGGGATTGGGTCAGCACCAGCCGCACGTTGCTGTCTTCGAGCATGTGCAGCAGGCGTTCACGCGGGTATTGCGGGTCCAGCGGCACATAGGCGCCGCCGGCCTTGAGAATCGCCAATAGGCTGACCACCATGGCGAAGGAGCGTTCCACCGCAACGCCGACCATCACTTCCGGACCAACGCCCTGCCCCATCAGGTAATGCGCGAGCTGGTTGGCCTGGCGGTTCAACTCGGCGTAGCTCAGCGACTGCGCGTCGAGGCACAGGGCTACCGCGTCGGGGCGTTGCGCTGCCTGGCGTTCAAACAGGCCGTGCACACCGAGCGGGCTTTGGAAGGCAGCGGCGCCACTGTTCCACTGTTGCAACAGGCGCACCTGCTCGGTCGCGGCCAACAACGGCAATTCACTGACCCGCTGGCCGGCATCCAGGGCGACCGCCTGCAGCAGATGCTGCCAATGCCGGGCCATGCGCGCGATGGTCGCTTCGGTGAACAGGTCGGTGGCGTAGGTCAACGTCGCCCACAGGCCATCGGCGCTGGCTTGAGTGTCCAGGCTCAAGTCGAAGTGGGCAGGATGGCTGCTGGACTCCAGCCCCTCCAGGCGCAAGCCGGGCAGCTGATCGCCACGTTGTACGCGCAGCTCGGACTGGTGGTTGAACATCACTTGGAACAACGGGTTGTGGCTCAGGCTGCGCTCAGGCTGCAGGGCTTCCACCAGTTGTTCGAACGGCAGGTCCTGATGCGCCTGGGCTTCCAGCGCGCGGCGCTTGGCCTGGTGCAGCAGTTGGGCAAAGGTCATTTGCCCATCGATATCGGCCTTGAGCACCTGGGTGTTGACGAAGAAGCCGATCAGCCGTTCGGTCTCGGCGCGGTTGCGGTTGGCAATCGGCACGCCGATACGAATGTCCGACTGGCCGCTGTAGCGGTGCAGCAAGGTCTGGAACGAAGCCAGCAGCAACATGAACAACGTCACGCCTTCGCGCTGGGCCAGGGCCTTGAGCCCGGCCACCACGCCGGCCTCCAGCGCCACCTCCAGGCGCGCCCCCCGGTAGCTCTGCACGGCCGGGCGCGGATGGTCCAGCGGCAACTCAAGCACCGGCTGATCGGCGCCCAACAGCTCGCGCCAGTAGCTCATCTGCCGCTGTTTTTCACCGGCTTCCATCCAGGCGCGCTGCCACTGGGCGTAATCGGCGTATTGCAGTGGCATGTCCGGCAACTGCACGTCACGCCCCTGGCTGTAACCGGCATACAGTTGCACCAACTCATCGACCATCACCTGCATCGACCAGCCGTCCGAGACGATATGGTGCTGCACCAGCACCAGCACGTGTTCCTGCTCACTCAGTTGCAGCAGTTTGACCCGCAGCAGCGGGCCTTGGTGCAGGTCGAACGGGCGGGCAATTTCCGCTTCCACCAGGGCCTGGACCTGCTCTGCGGCCAGGCCAGGGAGTACGCAACTGTCGATGGTCAGCGTGGCCGCGGCCAGCACGCGCTGCACGGTACGGTCGCCGTCGCTGACGAATACCGTGCGCAGGGTTTCATGCCGGGCCAACAGGCTGTCGAAGCTGCGCTGCAGGGCTGTGCGGTCTAACCGGCCGGTCAGGCGCAAGGCGTTCGGCACGTGGTAGGCGGGGCTCTCAGGCTCCAGTTGCCACAGGAACCACTGGCGTTCCTGGGCATAGGACAAGGCCAGCGGTTGATTACGCGCCACCGCCAGCATCGGCGGTGCCAACGGCGTTTCATCGGCTTGCAACGCTTGCAGCGCCAGTACGAAACCTTCCAGTTGCGGCTGTTCGAACAGTGTTCGCAGGGCGATCTCGCGCCCCAGCAATTGACGCACCCGGGAGATCACTTGCATGGCCAGCAGGGAATGCCCGCCCAGTTCGAAGAAGTGATCGGTAAGACCGATGCGTTCGGCACCCAGCACCTCGGCCCAAATCGCAGCGACTTGCTGTTGCAAGGCCGTCACCGGCGCGACAAACACGCCCTGGGACTGCGCGGCGTCCGGCTGCGGCAGGGCCTTGCGGTCGAGCTTGCCGTTGGGGGTCAGTGGCATCTGCGCCAGGAACATGAAGTGCGCAGGCACCATGTAGTCCGGCAGGTTGATTTTCAGCGCGCGGCGCAGGGTTTCGCGGAATTCGGTTTCGTTGGCCAGGGCAGCATCGGCCGGTACAACGTAGGCCACCAGTTGCTTGCCCGTCGGGCTGTCTTGGGCGACCACCACGGTTTCACCCACGCTGGCCTGCTCGCGCAGGCGCGCTTCGATTTCCCCCAGCTCGATACGGAA
>NZ_CEEDDZ010000035.1:0-42269 GCF_979253585.1 Pseudomonas sp. AC463
GCCCCCGATAGCGGTGTGTCAGCTACAGATGAACTGGCTGATACACCGCTATCGGGGGCAAGTCGAATCGTCGCACCGCCCCTCCCACATTTAAAACTCAAATCTTCAGTGCAGCTTACGCGCCATGGCACTTCTTGAATTTCTTCTCGCTGCCGCACGGGCAAGGATCGTTGCGACCAACATCCTTCAACGCATTACGCACCGGCTCCTGGTGAGCGTGGCCGCAGTTCGGGCCGTGGACATGGCCGTGGTCGTGATCATGGTGATCGTGTTGATCGTGATCGTGGTTGCAGTCAGGACCATGGACATGGGGTTGCTGAGTCATCGATGTCGCTCCGGAATAAAATCGCCGGGGATTATCACGCCATTGTGATTCACCTGCACGTCATAACCGATGAATAATCCGGTTTTCAGCTCACCCTCCAGGCGATAGGGCACCGGCTCGTCGGGTTTTTTCAGCATCTGTACCACATCGCGTATCTGCGGCCAGAGGTTGGTGCGCACCGACACCCGGAAAAACTTGTGGCTGCGTGGCGGCACGGTCAGCCATTCGTCGGACTCGCCTTCGGTGAGCACAAAGTTGCCCAAGGTCACCTTGTAGATGAGGCCGCGCACCGTCAGGTCGGCGTCGTCACGGTTGTCCACGCGAAAGTACAGTTTGAATTTCTGCTCGAGCAATTTGGCCCGCACCACTTCGACCTTTACCAGCGAGACGTGGGGCGGCGGCGCGTCGTCCTCGAACCACGAGGCACAACCGGTCAGGCCGAAGGTTAACGCCAGCATCAAGCTGTAAATCCGAAGCATGGCGTGTGTCCTGGGGGGTTAGAGGTAGCTGGAACAACACTTCTTGAATTTCTGCCCACTGCCGCACAGGCACGCATCGTTGCGTCCGGCCTTCACTTCCACCGTCGGGTCGATGAAGTACCAGCGCCCCTCATTCTGTACGAAAGAAGACTGCTCGCGGTGGCTATGTTCGCCAGTGCTGTCATGCCAGCGCGCGGTAAAGGTCACAAAGGCGTGTTCCGGCTGGCCGCCGAACACCTCGGAACTTTCCACCTCCAGGCCCAGCCAGGTGCTTTGCGCACTCCAGGCGCCGATGGCGTTGCAGTCCAGGCCGGCCTGTTGTGCGGGCAGGGTGGTGGCCACCAGGTAGTCGACCAGGCCCAAAACATAGGCGCTGTAGCGCGAACGCATCAGGGCGCTGGCGCAGGGGGCCGGGTGACCGGCGTGATAATGGCCGCAGCAGGCATCCAGCAGGTTGCCACTGCCGCAGGGGCAAATGGATGTACTCATCGGGTTACCACCAATACTTTCCGAAGTTTTCCGGGTTGGCCCAGAAGCGGGCGTTGAGCCAGTCCGGCACCTGTTTATAGTCAAGCAGATCGTAGGTAAACAGCGTCAGAACCTGATCATCGCGCTGGAAGCGTTCGCCGGCCTGCAGGGCCAGGGAGAAGAAGTCGGTGTCCTTCCAGTCGCAGGCGCCGAGGTCAACCAGCACTGCGATGCGGCTGGCGTTGAGGTTGCGAATGCCGCCGAGCAGGGTCAGGCCTTGCGGTTTTGACAGGTGCTCCAGGCAGTCCACCACCAGCGCCAGGTCAAAACGCTGGGCGGCGAGTGCGGCGGGCAACGGCCCGGGCGCGGCCACGGACACTTGGGTGTCGGGATGCGCATCCTTGAAGGCATCCAGCGCCGGGAACCGGCTGGCACCCAACAGCAGCAGGCGTTTTGGCTGGTGCAGATCCAGCAAGGCGGCCAGGGCTTGCTGCGGTGTACGGGAAGAAATACCAGCGGTCATCAGAGATCCTCACATCAGGACCGTAGAGACTAGCGCGGCTGAGCGTGCGGGCCTAGAGCGGGCGGCTGCGAAAAGTCCTACGCTGGCGGCCATCCTCAATGAATACGGGGGTGTGGCGCAGTGGCGCGGATGAAAAGAGCGGTCTTTACTCCACCTGTCGGCCCCCGCCGACCCCCTCAGGAGAAATCAGATGAGCATCATGCGGACAGCTCTACCCTTGGTTCTGCTAACCGGAGTATTGACAGGTTGCGCAGGCTTGCAAAAAACCGATTGGCCCACCTGCGCCGCCGTTGGCGGCGTGACCGGCGCGGCGATCGGTGCCACTGAAAGCTCGGCCTACGCAGGCTATGGCGCGCTGTTGATCGGCGGTATGGCCGGCGCCTATTGCTGGGTGCATGGCGATGGCGACGAAGACGGTGATGGCGTGCCGGACAGCCGCGACAAGTGTCCGGGCACTCCGAAAGGCGTGCAGGTTGACGCTGACGGCTGCCCACCGGCGGCACCAGCGGCCGTGGTTGAAGAGGTGGTGGTGGTCAAGGAAGAAACCATCGTGATTCGCGATGTGCACTTCCAGTTCGATTCGGCCAAGTTGACCGCGGCGGATAAAACCAAGCTCGACACCATTGCCACGCGCCTCAAACAAGAGGCTCCGAGCGCGCAACTGCGGGTTACCGGGCATACCGACAGCGTCGGTGCAGATGCCTATAACCAGAAGCTCTCGGATAAACGTGCGCACTCGGTCACCGAGTACCTGATTGGCTCCGGTGTACCGCGCAGTAACTTTGTGTCTGTCACCGGTGCGGGCGAAAGCCATCCGGTCGCCGATAACAAAACCGCCGAAGGCCGCGCCCTCAACCGTCGTACGGAAATCCAGATCAACCGCTGACAGCCGTTGCCCCTGTGGGATCCACAGGGGCATTGCCGACGATCGCCCCCTCTTCTGAAGTTTTTTGATCCTTCACTGGCAAATCGCCTGTAGAAGTCGTTACTGTGCGCTCAAAGAAAAATTTGAAAACATTCAGGAGCCCCATGATGCGTAAGGTTTTTCTGTTGGCCCTGTTGGTCAGCCCCGTTGCCCTGGCCCAGAGCGTCAGTGTTGAAACCAACTCGTTGATGCGCCTGCCCAGCAGCACCAGCGTGTTGCAACTGGAGCGCCTGGACGTGGCGGACTACGGCACCTTGCTGATTCCGGCGACCATCAGCCAAGTCACCGTGGACGAGCTGCATCTGGGGCGCGACGCACGCATCGCCATTGTCCCTGGTAATACCGCGCTGCAATTGCAGGTACGCCATGCGCAACTGGAGCAGGGCAGCCAGATCACCTCGCGCGGCGCCCCCGGTACCCACGAAAAACCCGCCAAGGCCGGGCGTGACCTGACCTTGCGGATCAATTCGCTGACGGCTGAAGAACTGTCGGTGGATGCCCGTGGCGGCGCCGGTGCCCAGGGTTATGCCGGGCTGGATGGCGCCAACGGCGTGGACCCGGGTTGCACCTGGGGTTCGGCGGGGCGGGGTTTCAATGGCGATAACGGCGGCGACGGCCTGCCGGGCGCTGCCGGCGCGGCGGTGCGGGTAGAGCTGCCGCAGGACTTCCCGGCGGAACACATCAAAGTCTGGGTGGACGGTGGTGCCGGCGGTTTGGCTGGCACGGCGGGTAAGCCCGGCAAGGGTGGGCAGTCCAAGGGTTGCCTGGTGTATCGCGCCGATGGTGGCGAGAAGGGCCGTCCAGGGCTGGAAGGGCAGCCGGGGCCGGTGGGGCCTGCTGGTTCTGTGACCATTCAGCGGCTGTGTGGTGACGCTATCGGGGGCAAGCCCCCTCCCACATTTGGAATGCATTCCAAGTGTGGGAGGGGGCTTGCCCCCGATCGCGGTTTAAGGCACGGCTCAGAACATCGGCCGCGCCGCAGCAATCGCCACCACCACCAACCCCACAATCAAGTTGATCCCCACCAACTTGCGAATCTGCCCCAGCGCCGCCGCACCCGCCGGCCAGTCCTCAGCCGCTACCGCCTTGCGCAGTTGCGGGAACTTCAACGCCTGGATGCGGATAAACAGCGCCGTCATCACCAGATACAACCCCATCATCACCTGCACATAACGCGGCGCGGTCTCAAACCCGCTGAAACGCAAGTGCAACAGGCCCACACCGCTGATCGGCAAAACCAGCACCGCGACCCATACCCACACAAAAAAACGTTGAAACACATTTGCCCACAGCTTGAGCCGGGCGGGGCCCTCAAGTGCCGCCATGGCGGCGGGGCGCAGGATCATCCAGGCGAAAAACATACCGCCGACCCATACCAGGGCGGCCAATACATGCAGGGTGTAAGCGAGGCTAAACGCGGTCATTGTGGTACTCCGTTCTGCGCGGGATTAATTAGCGGGGTATGATAGCGGCCGATCCGAACCACTGAAAATTTATCCAGCGTTTTTTGCGCCCGACTATCCATGATCAGCACTGAACTCAAAACCACGATCCAGGGCGCCTATTCGCGTTTTCTCGAAGCCAAGAGCTTGAAACCGCGCTACGGCCAACGCCTGATGATCGCCGAAGTCGCCAAGGTCCTCGGGGATATCGACACCGACGACGAAGGCCGCCGCGAGGGTGAGCCTGCGGTCGTGGCCGTCGAGGCCGGCACCGGTACGGGTAAAACCGTGGCCTACAGCCTGGCCGCGATCCCCACCGCCAAGGCCGCCGGCAAGCGCCTGGTGATCGCCACCGCCACCGTCGCCCTGCAGGAGCAGATCGTCTACAAAGACCTGCCCGACCTGATGCGCAACAGCGGCCTGAACTTTACCTTCGCCCTGGCCAAGGGGCGTGGGCGCTACATGTGCCTGTCCAAGCTCGACGTGCTGTTGCAGGAAGGCCATGCGCAAACTGCCACGGCCTCGCTGTTCGAAGAAGAGGGCTTCAAGATCGAGGTTGATGAAGTCAGCCAGAAGCTGTTTACCAGCATGATCGAGAAACTCGCCGGCAATAAATGGGACGGCGACCGCGACAGCTGGCCCACCGCCCTGGAAGATGCCGACTGGGCGCGCCTGACCACCGACCACAGCCAGTGCACCAACCGCCATTGCCCCAACTTCGGCCAGTGCGCCTTCTATAAGGCCCGCGAAGGCATGGGCAAGGTCGACGTGATCGTCACCAACCATGACATGGTCCTCGCCGACCTGGCCCTGGGCGGCGGCGCCGTGTTGCCGGACCCGCGCGACACGCTCTACGTGTTTGACGAAGGCCACCACCTGCCGGACAAGGCCATCGGCCACTTCGCCCATTACACGCGCCTGCGTTCCACCGCCGACTGGCTGGAAACCACCGCCAAGAACCTCACCAAATTGCTCGCCCAGCACCCGCTGCCGGGCGACCTGGGCAAGCTGATCGAACAGGTGCCGGAGCTGGCGCGCGAGATCAAGACCCAGCAGCAATTCATGTTCAGCGCCTGCGAGCAGGTGGCCGACTTCAAGCCCGGCGAAGATGTGGAAGGCCGCGAGCGCCCACGCCACCGCTTTGTCGGCGGGCTGATCCCCGAGCACATGCGCGAAATGGGCATCGAGTTGAAGAAGGGCTTTTCGCGCCTGACCGACCTGTTCACCCGTCTCACGGATTTGCTCAAGGAAGGCATGGATGGCGAGGTCAACATCGGCATCGCCAGCAACCAGGCCGAGGAATGGTACCCGCTGTTCGGCAGTCTGCTGTCGCGTTCCCAGGGCAACTGGGAGCTGTGGACCGCCTTTACCGTCGAAGACCCGGAAGACAACCCGCCCATGGCCCGCTGGCTGACCCTGTCGGAAAGCGGTGCGCTGTTTGATATCGAGGTCAACGCCAGCCCGATCCTCGCTGCCGAAATGTTGCGCCGCAACCTGTGGAATGTGGCCTACGGCTGCCTGGTCACGTCGGCCACGCTGACCGCCCTGGGCACCTTCGACCGCTTCCGCATGCGTGCCGGCCTGCCGAAAAAAGCCGTCACCGCCGTGGTGCCGAGCCCGTTCCACCACGCCGACGCCGGCGTGCTGCGCGTGCCCGACCTCAAGGCCGACCCACGGGACGCGCCAGCGCACACCGCCGCCATCATCCGCGACCTGCCGTCGCTGGTAGAAGGGTCGCGCGGCACCCTGGTGTTGTTTTCGTCGCGTAAACAGATGCAGGACGTGTTCGACGGCCTCGACCGTGACTGGCGCAAGCAAGTGTTTATCCAGGGCAACCTCTCCAAGCAGGAAACCCTCAACAAGCACAAGGCGCGGGTCGATGGCGGGGATTCCAGCGTGCTGTTTGGCCTGGCCAGTTTTGCCGAAGGCGTGGACTTGCCCGGTGCCTACTGCGAACACGTGGTGATCGCCAAGATCCCGTTCTCGGTGCCGGATGACCCGGTCGAGGCCGCGCTGGCCGAGTGGATCGAAGCGCGGGGCGGTAACCCGTTCATGGAAATTTCGGTGCCGGATGCTTCACTGAAGCTGGTCCAGGCCTGCGGGCGCTTGCTGCGTACCGAGGAAGACCGCGGCACCATCACGCTGCTGGATCGCCGCCTGGTGACCCAGCGCTATGGCAAAGCCATCTTGAATGCGCTGCCGCCTTTCCGGCGCGAAATTTCTTAAGCCACTGTGGGCGAATTCGCCCACTTAGTGGTCTATCTCACTACGTTAGTCATCAGGCCATTCACCGGCCGTTTGGGAGAACCTTGTTCGTATGATTCGCACGCTGCCCGCTCTTTTTGCCCTGCTGTTCGCCGCGCCCTTGATGGCCGCGCCGGCCGGGCAACAGACATTGTTCAACTTCGTCCGGCCGGCCGACGTGGTCAAGGTGGCGACCCAGGACGCCAGCCTGCCGCAATACAACGCCGAACAAACCCCCGAAGGCGAGGTGCTGCGCCGCATCACCTTCAACCCGGCCGCCGAGCCGAGCCTGGTGCTCAGCCCGCAGACCGGCACGTGGGACTGGTCGCAGTCCGGCGCCATGAGCCTGCGCATCCAGAGTGCCATGGACTGGGCGCTGACCCTCTACGTCAAAGTGCAGAGCACCGACGGTAAAACCCTGGTCAGCCGCATCGACCTGCCCGCCGGCCCGGCCCAGACGTTGCTGATTCCGTTGCAAGCCAATTCCTCGTTGAGCCAGGGCATGAAGGCCGGCCCGCCGATGCCGATCACCGTAGACGGTCAGCGCGTGTTGCTGGCCGCCAGCGCCGGGGAGATCGACCGCAGCCAGGTGGCCTCGGTGACCCTGTCGATGATCAAGCCCAATGCCGCCCAAAGCATCCTGCTAGAGCGCTTTGGCGTGCAGGACAGCGAGCCGGTGTTGAAGGCTGCCTACAGCGAATTGGTGGATGCCTATGGTCAGTCCACCCGCGCGCGTTGGCCGGAAAAAGTCAGCAGCGACGAGCAACTCCAGGCCGCCGCCGCCAAGGAGCAGCAACAGCTCAAGGGTTGGCTGGCTGCGCGGGATAAATCCTCGCTGGATCAATACGGCGGCTGGAACAAAGGCCCGGCGTTCAAGGCCAGCGGCTTCTTCCACACCGAGAAGCGCGACGGTCGCTGGTACCTGGTGACGCCGGAAGGTCACCCGTTCTATTCCCTGGGCGTCAACACCGTGGCCCCGGACAACAACCAGACCTACGTGGCCGGCCGCGAGTGGATGTTTGCCGCGTTACCCAAGGCCGGCGAGCCCTTCGACAAGTACTACGGCAGTGGCGACAACCGCACCGGCAACGGCGCGGGTGAGGGGCGCAGCTTTGGTGCCGGGCGTTGGTACGACTTCTACGGCGCCAACCTGCAGCGCACCTATGGCGGCGACGGCTTCGACCAGAAACGCTGGGTGAGCCACACCCTCGACCGCCTGCAAGCCTGGGGTTTCAACACCGTGGGCAACTGGAGCGAGCCGGACCTGGCCCGCGCCGACCGCGTGCCGTACACCTTGCCGCTGTCGATTGTGGGTGACTACGCCAGCATCAGCACCGGCACTGACTGGTGGGGCGGCATGCCCGACCCGTTCGACCCACGCTTCGCCATGGCCACCGAGCGCGCGGTGGCCATTGCCGCCCGCGACCACCGTGATGACCCATGGCTGATCGGCTTCTTTGCCGACAACGAGCTGGCCTGGGCCGGCCCCGGCGATGATCCGAAATCCCGTTTTGCCCTGGCCTACGGCACGCTGCGCATGACCACCGACGTACCGGCCAAGCGCGCGTTCCTCAAGCAACTGCGCGACAAATACCGTAACGAAGAAGGCCTGTCGAAAGCCTGGGGTATCCAGCTGGCGGGCTGGGAGCTGATGGAAGACCCAGGCTTCGAGCCGCCGATGCCAAGCCCCGAGCACCCGGAAATCGAAGCCGACTTCAAATATTTCCAGAAGACCTTTGCCGACGCCTACTTCAAGACTATTTCCGACTCGTTGAAATGGCACGCGCCGAACCAACTGCTGCTGGGCGGCCGCTATGCGGTCAGCACCCCGGAAGCCGTGGCGTCCTGCGCGCAGTATTGCGACGTGCTGAGCTTTAACATGTACACCCTCAAACCCCAGGACGGGTATGACTTTGCCGCCCTGCGCGCACTGGACAAGCCGGTGCTGATCACCGAATTCAACTTCGGCTCGGCCGACCGTGGCCCGTTCTGGGGTGGTGTGACGCAGTTGGCCAGGGAAGAGGATCGCGGCGCGGCGTACGCTAATTTCCTCAAGGCGGCCATGGCCGAGCCGTCGATTGTCGGTGTGCACTGGTTCCAATACCTGGACCAACCGGCTACCGGCCGGCTGCTGGACGGTGAAAACGGCCACTTCGGCCTGGTCGGCATCACCGACGTACCCTTCCAGGGCTTTGTCGACAGTGTGCGTAAAAGCAACCTGGCGGCGATCGACCAATTGGGCAAGGAGGCCGAAAAGGCCAAGGCCGCCAATGCCGCACGGGAAAGCGAAGGTGGCCGGGCCGGGCAGGCGGGCAAAGGTCCGGGGCAGGGCGCCGGACATGCCGGCGGGCATTCGGGAAATGGTCACTGATTAACGCCTGACGGGTTCACAAAAGCCCTGAGGGCTGGAACAATGCCGGCCACTTCTTACCGTGTTTTTCGAGGGCGTTCAGGTGCAGATTCAGGGTCATTACGAACTTCAGTTCGAGGCGGTACGTGAAGCGTTCGCCGCCTTATTCGATGACCCGCAGGAGCGTGGCGCCGGGCTGTGCATCCAGATCGGCGGCGAAACCGTCGTCGACCTGTGGGCCGGCACCGCCGACAAGGACGGTACCGAGGCCTGGCACAGCGACACCATCGTCAACCTGTTCTCCTGCACCAAGACCTTCACCGCCGTCACCGCCCTGCAACTGGTGGCCGAGGGCAAGCTGCAGCTGGACGCCCCGGTGGCCAACTACTGGCCGGAATTCGCCGCCGCTGGCAAGGAATCCATCACCCTGCGCCAGTTGCTCTGCCATCAGGCCGGGCTGCCGGCGATCCGCGAGATGCTGCCCACCGAAGCCCTGTACGACTGGCAATTGATGGTCGACACCCTGGCGGCCGAAGCCCCGTGGTGGACGCCGGGCCAGGGCCATGGCTACGAGGCGATCACCTACGGCTGGCTGGTCGGTGAACTGCTGCGCCGCGCCGATGGGCGCGGGCCGGGGGAGTCCATCGTGGCGCGGGTGGCGCGGCCATTGGGGTTGGACTTTCATGTGGGCCTGGCCGATGCAGAGTTTTATCGTGTTGCCCATATAGCGCGCAGCAAAGGCAATATGGGCGATGAAGCCGCACAACGGTTATTGCAAGTAATGATGCGTGAACCTGCGGCCATGACCACACGGGCATTTGCCAACCCACCGTCTATTCTGACCAGCACTAATAAACCCGAATGGCGACGCATGCAGCAGCCGGCGGCAAATGGTCACGGTAATGCACGCAGCCTGGCGGGTTTTTATAGCGGTTTGTTGGACGGTAGTTTGCTCGAAGCCGACATGCTCGAACAATTGACCCGCGAACACAGTATCGGGCCGGATAAAACATTATTGACACAAACCCGCTTCGGGCTGGGCTGCATGCTGGACCAACCGCAGCTGCCGAATGCCACCTTCGGCCTTGGCCCGCGTGCTTTCGGGCACCCTGGCGCCGGCGGTTCGGTGGGGTTTGCCGACCCTGAACATGATGTAGCATTTGGTTTCGTGACTAATACACTCGGACCTTATGTACTTATGGACCCACGGGCACAGAAGTTGGTCGGAATATTGGCCGGTTGTCTGTAAACCCCTTGCTGTTTCACGTTTTTTTGTTACAAAGGCAACTATAAGAAAGACGCTGAACGAAATGATGTAACTTTAATGTTCTCTAAGCGTCTGTTTAATGGGTCATCCAGACCCCCGTTTCTTTTCTCATTTTGTGGATATCTCATGTTATCGAACAAGTCCTTGGCACTGGCGCTGTGCCTCACTATTACCGGTTGCGCACAAACACCACAAAATGATGCCGAAGGCGGGCATTGGTGGTCATTTGGATCTGACAAGGCCGCTACCAAGGACGCCGTAACTCAAACTGATGCCAAGCCGGACGCCAAGCCTGCTGCTGGCGCCAAGCCTGCCGCCCCTGTAGCCGCTGCCGCTGCGCCTGCTGCTACAGCGCCAACCGCCAAGGCCGACACCGGCTCGAGCTGGTGGCCGTTCGGTTCCAAGAGCGCCGACGAAAAGGCCGCGGATGCCAAGGCCGACCTGAAAGCCGATCTCAAGGCTGCTGAGCCGGCCCCGACGGTCGCCAAGAACGATTCCGAAACTCACTGGTGGTGGCCGTTCGAAAGCAAACCCAAGCCATTGGCCAAGGTCGACGTGACCAACGTGCCGATGCCTGATCCAAAAATCACCCAAGCCTGGCTCGACGACTACGAGCCGCGCCTGCGCGCCGCCATCAAGGACAGCAACCTGCAACTGGAACGTCGCGACAACGTGCTGGTGGTGATTGCCCCGGTAGACGGTTCCTACAACCCGAAGCGCCCGGCGATGCTGCTGCCGGTGACTCTCGGCCCGTTCACCCGCGTCGCCAAGGCTGTTGAAGCCGACCCGAAAACCGCCGTACTAGTGCTCGGTCACGTTGATGCCACCGGCACCGCCCCGGCCAGCCAGGCATTGAGCAAGGAACGCGCGCAGTCCATCGCGTCGATCTTCAGCCTCAGCGGCCTGAAGCAGGACCGCCTGATGCTGCGTGGCATGGGCGACCTTATGCCGCGTGCCGCCAACGACAGCACCCAGGGCCGTGCGCTGAACCGTCGCATGGAAATCATGTTCACTCAGCGTACAACTATGTTGGCCTTGCTGAGCAAGTACCAGTCGGGCAAGACCCCGCCTGTAGCCGAAATGGTTGCCGTGCAGAACGCTCCAGCGCCAGTCGCCGCTGCGGCCGCCAAGGCGCCAGCGAAAAAAGCCGTGGCGAAAAAAGCCGCCGCCAAGCCAGCCGCCAAAAAGGCCCCGGCCAAGCCGGCTGCGAAGAAGCCGGCGCCAGCCAAGGCCAAGGCCGCTACACCGGCTGCGAACGACCAGGCGAAAAACTGATCCGTTGAACCAGAAGGATAACGCTGCATGACCCAGGCACTGGCCGATATGCGCCGTGACTACACACGGGATGGTTTGAGCGAGGCCCAGGCCCCGAGCGAGCCGTTTGCGTTGTTCCACCAGTGGTTTGGCGATGCGGTGAAAACCGAGCAGCCGCCGGTGGAGGCCAATGCCATGACCCTGGCCACGGTCGACCAGGACGGTCGTCCGCACTGCCGTATCCTGTTGCTCAAGGGCCTGGATGCGCAGGGCTTTACCTTCTTCACCAACTATCAGAGTGCCAAGGGCGAACAGCTTGCGGCACGGCCGTTTGCGGCCATGACCTTCTTCTGGCCGACCCTCGAGCGTCAGGTGCGCATCGAAGGGCGGGTGGTCAAGGTCACGCCCGAGGAGTCGGACGCTTACTACCAGGTCCGCCCGCTGGGCAGCCGCCTGGGGGCCTGGGCGTCTCCGCAGAGCCAGGTCATTCGTGACCGCGAAGAGCTGCAGGAATTGCTCAAGGCCACCGAGCAGCGGTTCAGCGACACCCAACCCGATTGCCCCGAGCATTGGGGCGGTTACCGGCTGCTGCCCGAGCGCATCGAGTTCTGGCAAGGCCGCGCCAGCCGCCTGCATGATCGCCTCAACTATCGCCTGCAGGCAGGCGTTTGGACCCGCGAGCGCCTGGCGCCCTGAGCGTCACCTTTCGTCACCTCACCTGAATGTTGTTCGCTGCGCCGACGTCTCTATGGGAGAGGCTTCGGTCGCATGCGGCTTGCAGCTATAATGACCAAACTATCCCGACATCTCTTGGCACACTTGCTGAGCTACCATTTGTCGAGTTTTGGGGTTCAAGCAGTCTGTACTCAGGCTGAATGAAAGCAAGTTTCTGCCGTGCTTGCCGTGACAGGCGCCAAGCTGCAGCGTCTAATGAACACCTGTCCTTTGGAGTTGATGCTATGCGTAAGTCCGTTTTACTGGTTGCCTGCTTTACCACCCTGTCGTTGCTGTTGGGTGGCTGCGCCTCGAGTCTGACCGGCGACTCGTACTCTCGTGACGAGGCGCGTCGTGTACAGACCGTTCGCATGGGTACCATCGAATCCCTGCGTCCGGTGAAAATCGAAGGCACCAAGACCCCAATCGGCGGCGCTGCCGGCGCAGTCATCGGTGGTGTTGGCGGCAGCGCCATCGGCGGTGGCCGTGGCAGCATCGTGACGGCCGTGATCGGCGCCGTCGCCGGTGGCCTGCTGGGCTCGGCTACCGAAGAAGGCTTGACCCGCACCCAAGGTGTGGAGATCACCGTTCGTGAAGACGACGGCAGCATGCGTGCCTACGTGCAGGCCGTGCAGGAAAATGAAATCTTCCGCATCGGCGACCGCGTGCGCATCATGACCGTTGATGGCACCAGCCGCGTCACTCGCTAAGCGCCGGCTGTAGAAACACAAAACCCCAACCGGGTGACCGGTTGGGGTTTTTTGGTTTATGGGGTACGGATGCGAAGAAATGAAGTTAAGTACTTTTGGCTTCAGTCGGCTGCACACGGTGGGTGGCGTAAGCAGCAGGCAATAAAAAACCGCCTTAGTGGGGCGGTTTTTTATTGCAAACCCAGTTTGCGGCTGGAGGTGCGATCTCAAAGGACGCATTCGACCTGCTGGCAAATACTAACGCCGGCTATTTCATCATGCAATATCGTCAAGGGTGAGTACCGCTCTTCTCTAAAGCTTTTCGGTTTCCAAGTGTGGCTGTAAAACCTCGCAATAAAGGTGTGGGGGAATACTGGATGTTTGACCACTGTTGGTCACACCTTCACTCGGGATTTTGTTTAGCATCCACTCCGTTCTTCGTTTGTCGCTTTTGGGGGAACCGGGCATGCGCGCGAATTCTGGACCAACCGCCACGGGCTAGTAATCCGTGCCGAATTCATGCGGGAGGACCATTAGCCCGGCCACCTCAAAGGACGCATTCGACCTGCGTCCTAAGGTTCACATGTTCCGGTAAGTGCGCTGGAGGTAAGGCCCAACTCACGGAGGGCCGAGTATGTTTAAGTTTGCACGACGTACGTGGGACCTCGTAGTGAATGCCCTGCTTGTTTATCACGTATGGGTATTCCTGCGGGACAGCCTCGATGATCTTTAAGGTCTGAGAAGTGGAGCCGCCTCGGTTTAAACCGAGGCGGCTTTTTAGCTTTTAACTGTCACTTCAACGCTTACAGTGATGCGGCCTTCTTTCGACTCGCCATCGCCGTCACCGCATAACCGATGCACGCGGCCAGGATCGACCCGGTCAGAATCCCCATGCGGTCCTCACCGGCAAATTCGCTGGCACCCGGCACAAACGCCAGTGAGCCGACGAACAGGCTCATGGTAAAGCCGATGCCGCACAGGATCGCCACGCCGAACACCTGGCCCCAGTTGGCGCCGGCGGGCAAGGCGGCGAGGCCGGTCTTGATGGCCAGCCAGGTGAGGCCGAACACGCCGACAGTCTTGCCGATCAGCAGGCCCGCAGCGATACCCATGGGTACGTGGTGGGTGAAGCTTTCAAGGCTCACGCCGGTCAGCGAAACACCGGCGTTGGCGAAGGCGAACAACGGCAGGATGCCGTAGGCCACCCACGGGTGCAGGGCATGCTCCAGGGTCAGCAACGGCGAAGGTTCGGCATTCTTGGTGCGCAGCGGGATGCAGAACGCCAGGGTCACGCCGGCCAGGGTGGCGTGCACGCCACTCTTGAGCACACAGACCCACAGGATCAAGCCGATGATCAGGTACGGCCCGAGCTTGATCACCCCCAGGCGGTTCATCGCAATCAAGGCCACCAGGCAGGCGCCGGCACCCGCCAGGGCTGCGCCGGACAGGTCGGCGGAATAGAACACGGCGATGACGATGATCGCGCCCAGGTCGTCGATGATCGCCAGGGTCATCAGGAACAGTTTCAGCGACACCGGCACCCGCTTGCCCAGCAACGCAAGCACACCCAGCGCAAAGGCGATGTCGGTGGCCATGGGGATCGCCCAGCCGGAGAGTGCGGCGGGGTAATCCTTGTTGATCGCCCAGTAGATCAGCGCCGGTACGACCATGCCGCCGATGGCCGCTGCACCTGGCAACACCACTTGCGACGGCTTGGACAGGTGGCCGTCGAGCAACTCGCGCTTGACCTCCAGGCCGATCAGCAGGAAGAACAAGGCCATCAAGCCGTCATTGATCCACAACAGCGCCGGCTTGGCGATTTTCAGCGCGCCGATCTGCGCCACTACCGGCACGTCGAGAAACGCGCCGTACAGGTGCGACAAGGGCGAATTGTTGATGATCAGCGCCAGGGCGGCAGCGGCGATCAATAACAGACCGCTGGCGGCTTCCAGCTGGAAGAAACGGGTGAAAGTGCTACGCAGAGGCAAGGGTTGCTCTCCAATCCAGGTTCATAGGTGGGTACCCTAACCCGTACCGTTAGTTGTTAAAACAAAAGTTATATTCTTATTTGTTATAAGCGACGGGCTTGGACGGCGATGTCGCCAAGCCTAGCAATTGTGTGACCAATTGAGTCGGTACTGTATCTGTGTAGCGCGTAGGAAACCCCCTAAAATCGGGGGCGAAACCCTTAGAGAAACCCTCCATGAGCGACCACCGTCCTTGGGCCCGCGAAGCCATTCGCATCATAGAAGCCGACTTCCAGCGCAGCGCCGACACCCACCTGATTCCCTTGCCGCTGCCAGGGTTGCCGGGTATCGAGCTGTACTTCAAGGATGAGTCCAGCCACCCCACGGGCAGCCTCAAGCATCGGCTGGCGCGCTCGCTGTTCCTGTATGCGCTGTGCAATGGCTGGCTCAAGCCGGGTGCGCCGGTGATCGAAGCGTCCAGCGGCTCGACGGCGATTTCCGAAGCCTACTTTGCCCGCCTGCTCGGCTTGCCGTTTATCGCGGTGATGCCGGCGACCACCTCCCAGGAGAAGATCGCGCAGATCGCCTTCTATGGCGGCAAGAGCCACCTGGTGCAGGACCCGACGCAGATCTACGCCGAATCCGAACGCCTGGCCCAGGAAAGCGGCGGCCACTTCATGGACCAGTTCACCTACGCCGAACGCGCCACCGACTGGCGCGCCAATAACAACATCGCCGAGTCGATCTTCCAGCAGATGCGCTTCGAGCGGCATCCCGAGCCGAGCTGGTTGATTTCCAGCCCCGGCACCGGCGGCACCACGGCCACGCTGGGGCGGTACGTGCGTTATCGCCAGCACGCTACGCGGGTGTTATGTGCGGATGCCGAGCGCTCGGTGTTTTTCGATTTCTACCAGAGTGGCGATGCCAGTCTGCGCCTGGACTGCGGTTCACGCATCGAAGGCATTGGTCGGCCACGGGTCGAGGCGTCGTTCCTGCCCAAGGTGATCGATGCGATGGTCAAGGTGCCGGATGCGTTGTCGCTGGCGGCCATGCATTACCTGGCTGAGCGGTTGGGGCGGCGGGTCGGTGGGTCCAGCGGGACCAACCTGATTGGCGCGCTGGTGGCGGCGCAGCAGATGAAGGCGGCGGGGGAGTCGGGTTCGATCGTGGCGATCTTGTGTGATGGTGGCGAGCGGTATGCCACGACGTATTACGATCAAGCGTGGCTGGTCGGGCAGGGCTATGCGTTGGAAGTTTTGATCGCGGCCGTGGCGGCCAGTGTGGAGCGGGGCGAGCCGTTACCGGATAGGATCCTGCGCGCCAATATCTGACACACCCTAAAAACCAATGTGGGAGGGGGCTTGCCCCCTCCCACATGTAATCAGGCGTTCAGGCCCAACATATCCCGCGCCAACGCTTCGGCAATCCGAATCCCGTCCACACCCGCCGACAGAATCCCGCCCGCGTAACCGGCGCCTTCACCGGCCGGGAACAGGCCTTTCACGTTCAAGCTCTGCATCGATTCGTCGCGGGTAATCCGCAGCGGCGACGACGTGCGCGTCTCGATACCGGTGAGTACCGCATCGTGCAGCGAGTAGCCCTTGATCTGTTTCTCGAACGCGGGCAGTGCTTCACGGATCGCCTCGATGGCGAAGTCCGGCAAGGCCCGGGCCAGGTCACCCAGGGACACGCCCGGTTTGTAGGACGGTTCCACACTGCCGATGGCCGTGGATGGCTTGCCGGCGATGAAGTCGCCTACCAGCTGCGCCGGAGCCTCGTAGTTGCTGCCGCCGAGGATGTAGGCGTGGGACTCCAGGCGCTCCTGCAGCTCGATGCCGGCCAGCGGGCCGCCCGGGTAATCCACCTCGGGGGTGATGCCGACCACGATGCCGGAGTTGGCATTGCGCTCGTTACGCGAGTACTGGCTCATGCCGTTGGTGACCACGCGGTTCGGCTCGGACGTTGCCGCCACCACGGTGCCGCCCGGGCACATGCAGAAGCTGTAGACCGAGCGGCCGTTCTTGGCGTGATGCACCAGCTTGTAGTCGGCGGCGCCGAGTTTCGGGTGCCCGGCGTATTTGCCCAGGCGCGCGGCGTCGATCAGCGATTGCGGGTGTTCGATGCGGAAACCCACCGAGAACGGCTTGGCTTCCATGTACACGCCACGGCCGTGGAGCATGCGGAAGGTGTCGCGAGCGCTGTGGCCCAGGGCCAGGATCACGTGCCTGGAGAGGATCTGTTCGCCGCCGTCGACGACCACGCCGTTGAGCTGGCCGTCTTCGATCAGCACGTCGGTAACGCGCTGTTCGAAACGCACCTCACCGCCGAGGGCGATGATCTGCTCACGCATGTTTTCCACCACGCCGGTGAGGCGGAAGGTACCGATGTGCGGCTTGCTGACGTAGAGGATCTCTTCCGGCGCGCCGGCCTTGACGAACTCGTGCAGCACTTTGCGGCCGTGGAATTTCGGGTCCTTGATCTGGCTGTAGAGCTTGCCGTCGGAGAAGGTGCCGGCGCCGCCTTCACCGAACTGCACGTTGGACTCGGGGTTGAGCACGCTTTTACGCCACAGGCCCCACGTGTCCTTGGTGCGCTGGCGCACTTCCTTGCCGCGCTCGAGGATGATCGGCTTGAAGCCCATCTGCGCCAGCAGCAACCCGGCGAAGATGCCGCACGGGCCGAAACCGACGACGACAGGTCGCTCGGTCAAGCCTTGCGGTGCCTGGCCGACCACCCTGTAGCTGACGTCCGGCGCCGGGTTGACGTTGCGGTCGTCGGCGAACTTGAGCAGCAGCGCGGCTTCGCCCTTCACGTCCAGGTCGATGGTGTAGATGAAGCACAGCTCCGAGGATTTCTTGCGGGCGTCGTAGCTGCGTTTGAACAGGGTGAAATCGAGCAGGTCATCACTGGCGATGCCCAGGCGCTGCAAGATGGCAGGCCGCAGGTCTTCTTCGGGATGGTCGATGGGCAGCTTGAGTTCGGTGATTCGTAACATGACGGGATCCGGTAGGCGGCGGGCAAAGAGGCCGGCTGTTTTGCAAACCGGCGATTATAAGCCCCAACCGTGGTTTCCCGTCATGTTAAAACCAATCAATCGTCGCGCGAGCCGCCGAATGACGCGCAACCGCGCTGTACCTGGCCGTTGACGCGCAGCTCGGCGGTCATGTGCTGCAGGCTGCCGCTGGCGCTGTCGATACAACGTTGCGGGGCTACCCACAGTTCAATGTGTTGGTTGTTGGCTTCGGTCATCAGGTTGAAGCGGCCGTCGCCCATCTGTTCTTCCACGTACGGCACTGCCAAGGGCGGCTGGCCTTCACGCTCCAGCACCATGCCCTTGGCGGTGACGTTCATCACCCAGGTCGGCTTGTGGCCGTTGGCCCGCAGGATCATGCGCTTGAAGTCCGGGTCGTCGCAGGCTGCGGTCGCACGTTCGACGCGGTACAGCTGTTGCACGTCGACGCTGCCCTGGGTACCGCTGGCGACGCCGGAGAACTTGCCACGCAGGTCGGCAAACAACGCACCTTGCTGGCCGGCCAGGGAGGCGGCTTCCTGCAGGACGCTGGTGGCGCCGGTGTCGTTGACCACGTAGTTGCGTTTGTCGTTGCACGGTTGGAACAGCAGCTTGCCACCGACGGCCGTGAGTTCACCCTGCATGCGGGTCAGCCCGGCGAGAGACGGCTTGGCCGGCTCGCTTTCGAACATCTGGCAGGCGGCGAACAGGGGAAGCAGGGCAAGCAGGGCAAGGGTACGGGCGGCGCGCATTATCGGGTCTCCAGACAAGTGCCGCCACGTTACGCAGGCTGGGGCTGCATCACAACCCTGCTCACCTTCTTCAGGCAATTCTTACAGGCAAAACATTCAGCCTACGATAAAGGTCTGACCGGTCTGCAAGCCTTCCACGCTTTTGGCGTAGGCCAGTGCCACGTCGGCACCCGGGGCTGGCTTGTAGCCGCGAAAGTACGGCGCGTAGCTGCCCATGGCTTCCAGCAGCACGGTGGGGCTTACCGAATTGACGCGCAGGCCGCGCGGCAATTCGATCGCCGCGGCTTTGACGAACGCATCCAGCGCGCCATTGACCAGCGCCGCCGAAGCGCCGGTACGGATCGGGTCGCGGTTGAGAATTCCGCTGGTGAAGGTGAACGACGCCCCATCGTTGGCGTACTCGCGGCCGATCAGCAGCAGGTTGACCTGGCCCATCAGCTTGTCTCGCAGGCCCAGTTCGAAGTCGCTGTCGCTCATGTCGCCCAGTGCGACGAAGTTCACATTGCCCGCTGCGCAGACCAGTGCATCGAATTTACCGGTCTGTTCGAACAGCTGGCGGATCGAGGCGCTGTCGCTGATATCCACTTGGAAGTCGCCGCTGCTGCGACCGATGCTGATCACCTCATGACGCTGGGCGAGCTCCGCCTTGACCGCTGAGCCGACGGTGCCGCTGGCGCCAATCAACAGGATTTTCATGGTGCTGTTCCTCCAGGGGTAAGTGAAGGTTGAGTCTAGAGTGGCTTTTTAAGCGGATAAACGTGCTAATGGGCAACCTTTGGTTTTCAAATGGAAACAATCCATGAGCGAGATGGATGACCTGGCGGCCTTCGCCGTATTGATCGAAGCGGGCAGCTTTACCGTGGCGGCCGAGCAACTGGGCTGCAGCAAGGGGCAGTTGTCCAAGCGCATCAGCCAGTTGGAGGCACAGTACGCGGTGGTGCTGCTGCACCGCACCACGCGCAAACTCAGCCTCACCGCCGCCGGCGCGGCGTTGTTGCCCGAGGCCCAGGCGCTTGTGGTACAGGTGGATCGCGCGCGTCAGGCATTGGCCCGGCTCAAGGACGATCTGGCCGGGCCGGTGCGTATGACGGTTCCGGTTTCCCTGGGTGAAACCTTCTTCGACGGCTTGTTGCTGGAGTTTTCCAAACACTACCCGCAGGTGCAGATCGAGCTGGAATTGAACAACAGCTACCGCGACCTGGCGCGGGACGGCTTCGATTTGGGAGTGCGCTCGGGCTCGATTGAACATGAGCGCCTGGTGGCCAAGCCGCTTCTGGCCTGGCGCGAAATGACCTGCGCCAGCCCGGCCTATCTGGAGCAATTCGGCGAGCCCCAAACCCCGGCAGACCTGGCAACCCATCGTTGCCTGCTCAACAGCCACTACAGCGGCCGTGAGGAGTGGCTCTACCACCAGCAGCACGAACTGTTGCGCGTGCGGGTCAGCGGCACCTTTGCCTCCAACCACTACAACCTGTTGAAAAAGGCCGCGCTGGTGGGCGCCGGTATCGCTCGCCTGCCGTCCTACGTACTGCCTGCGGAACTGGCTGACGGCCGATTGCGCTGGCTCCTGCGCGATTATCAGACGCGGAGCCAGCCGATGTATCTGGTTCACCCTTACCAGGGTGGGCTGCCGCGCCGCACGCAAGTACTGGCCGATTATCTGGTGGGCTGGTTCAAGCGCAGCGGCGAGGCGCTCGACCGGCTTTAACGGTAGCGACGGGCGATCAGGTGGTCGATGGACAGGCAGCCTGGCCCCTTCGCGACCAGCAACAGCAGCAATGCGATCCAGGTGCCGTGGGTGGGGTAGGCGTCCGGGTAGACGAACAACTGAATGGTCAGGGTCATGCCGATCAGGGCCAGCGCCGAGAAGCGCGTGGCGAAGCCCACCAGAATCAGCACCGGGAAGAAATGTTCGGCAAACGCGGCCATGTACGCGGCCACTTCCGGGGACAGCAACGGCACATGGTATTCGCTGCGAAACAGCGGCAGGGTCGAGGCCGCGAGTTTGGGTTCACCGAGCTGGAAGGTGCCGTTGATGAGATCAATGGCAAAGCCTTCGACCTTGGTCTGCCCGGATTTCCAGAACACCGCCGCGATGGAGAAGCGTGCGATAAAGGCGATCAGGCTGTAGGGGATTTTCTCGAACAGCGCGATGACGCGGTTGATCTGGACCGAAGGGGATGTGCTCATGGCGATACCTTTTGTTCTGTGTGTAGATGGGTGATGGCGTCGTGGCTGATCAGCAGGCTCAGGCAGTGGTTCAGGTCGAATTCAGCCGAGGCTTCGAGGGCATGCTCTACCGCAGTTTCCAACCCTGTGCCCTGGTTCAGGCTGTTGATAAACGCCACCGAGCCGATGTCGATGGCGAAGACCTTGACGGCCAGCCCGTGGCGCAGCACCAGCGCGGATTCGGGGTGCCAGGGATCCCAGATGGCCGCGTTCTGGTGCGCCGCCCAAACTGCCACGATGGCGTAGGTGGAACTCAACGTCGCGAGGGACGGATGCAGTTGAAGGCGTAACTGCCCCAGGTCGGTTGGGCTTTGCAGGTGCCGGAGCACGGCATGCGGCTCCAACGGTTGCACGTCCGCCGCGTGGTATGCGCGGACACGCAGGCGTTCCAGTCGGGCGATGTCTGCCAGGTACGGCACGCTCGCTGCCGGTTCGAAGCCCTGGATAAAGTCGGAAAATGTACTGCCATATTCACTGATCATCGGGCTGGTGGGCGGCTGGTCCTGGACATAGACGCCGGCCATGGCGCGAAAGAATTCGTCGCCCACCAGTTGTAATGTCACGGGATAGGCGGCCGCCAACGCATTGATCAGCGAGCTGTGCACATTGTTGCGATACACCGCAAAGCGGCTGGCCGGGTCGGCGCCATTGCTGCTGAACAACCCCTTGGGGCAGGCTGAGTCCGGCGCCAGCAGGGCGTTGGTGAAGTCTGCTTGAAGGCTCATGAGCGCACCTGCGACAGATGCCATTCCGCCTGCTGGGCCTCGGCTTGCAGCACGCGGAAGGCTGGCACCTGATTGTCCCGTTCGATCAACGTCGGCACCGGGCCTACGCGCGTCAACACCTGTTCGTACAGCTGCCACACCTCGTTATCGATGGGCGCGCCGTGGTCGTCGATCAGCAGGCGGTCGCCAAGGCTGTCGGTGTCTTCGGCAAAACCGGCCAGATGAATCTCACCCACCGCAAACAGCGGCAGGGCGTCGATATAGGCCAGCGGGTCGCGCTGGTGGTTGATGCACGACACGTAGACGTTGTTCACATCCAGCAGCAAACCACAGCCGGTGCGGCGGATGATTTGGCTGATGAAGTCGGTCTCGTCCAGGGTGGAGTGCTGAAACTGCAGGTAGGTGGAGGGGTTCTCCAGCAGCATCGGGCGCTTGAGGGTGCTTTGTACCTGGTCGATGTGTTCGCAAACCCGTTGCAGGGTGGCGGCATCGTAGGCCAGGGGCAGCAGGTCATTGAGGAACACCGGGCCGTGGCTGGACCAGGCCAGGTGTTCGGAAAAGGAATGGGGTTGATAGCGCTCGATCAGCGCGGCCAGCCGTGCGAGGTGCTCACGGTTCAGTGGGCCTTCGCCGCCGATGGACAAACCGACGCCATGCAGCGACAGCGGGTAATGCTCGCGGATCAACCCCAGGTAATGATGAAACGGCCCGCCGGCGACCATGTAGTTTTCGGCGTGGACTTCAAAAAAACCGATATCGGGCGAGGTCTCGAGCACTTCGATGAAGTGCTCGTTCTTCAGCCCCAGCCCGGCCCGCAAGGGGAGGCCGGGCACCTGAGCCGGTGAGACCGTGTGTTGGGGTGAAAGCGTCATCATCAGTACTCAGGTTTTGCAGGGTTTCAGGACTTGGCGGTGAAGGCAGCTTCCTGGCCGAAGCCGGTCGGCGAGGTGGAGCTTGGGGTTTTGGCGCAGGTGCCGGCGGGTACCAGTTTCCAGGCGTTGGCCTGGTCTTTGACTTTCGAGGTGCCGGCGCAGGAAGTACCGGCGCCCGCGGCGCAGTCGTTCTTGCCGGCTTCAGCGACGCCGAAGCACTTTTGCATGTCGTCGGCGGCGTGGGCGGTGGTGGTCAGGGCGGACAGGCTCAGGGCGGAACCGAGGGCCAGGACGAGGGTAGCGGCGGACAGTTTGGTAGTCATGGTGAATCTCCAGCAGTGGGTTGAAGTAGCGGGCTTGATTGCCTGCTTACACCACTAGAGACGGTACGACGAACTTCGTTACAAAGGCTTCGAAAATAATCTAAATATTTCTGTTCACCCAAAAAAAATGTGGGAGGGGGCTTGCCCCCTCCCACATTTAGAGCAGCTGTGTATCAGCCGCCCAGGTACGCCTCACGCACCTTCGGATCGGTGAGCAATTGCTCACCCGTGCCCTGCATCACCACCCTGCCGTTTTCCAGCACGTAGGCACGGTCGGCGATCTTCAGCGCCTGGTTGGCATTCTGCTCCACCAGGAACACCGTCACACCGTCCTTGCGCAGCTGTTCGATGATGTCGAAGATCTGCTGGATGATGATCGGTGCCAGGCCCAGTGAAGGCTCGTCCAGCAGCAACAGCTTGGGCTTGCTCATCAGCGCGCGGCCGATGGCGAGCATTTGCTGTTCGCCGCCGGACATGGTGCCGCCGCGCTGGCTGAAGCGTTCCTTGAGCCGAGGGAACAGGTGCAGCACCTTGTCCATCTGCTCCTGGTAGTCGCCCTTGTCGGTGAAGAACCCGCCCATGGCCAGGTTCTCCTCGACGGTCAGGCGTGCAAACACGCGGCGGCCTTCCGGCACCACCGCGATGCTCTTACGCATGATCTGCGACGACTGCTGGCCCACCAGTTCCTCACCCATGTAGCGGATGCTGCCGCTGTGGGCCTGGGGCGAACCGCACAGGGTCATCAGCAAGGTCGACTTGCCGGCGCCGTTGGCACCGATCAGCGTGACGATTTCACCTTGGCGCACTTCCACGTTGACGCCGTGCAAGGCCTGGATCTTGCCGTAGAAAGTGGAAACGTTTTCGAATTGCAGCATTTTACGCTTCCCCCAAATAGGCTTTGATCACTTCAGGATTGTCGCGGATCTGCTCCGGCGTCCCGTCGGCCAACGGCGTGCCCTGGTTGATCACCACGATATGGTCGGAAATGCTCATGACCAGTTTCATGTCGTGTTCGATCAACAGCACCGTGGCGTTGTTTTCCTCACGCAGCACCGTGATCAGTGCCTTGAGGTCTTCGGTTTCCTTGGGGTTCAGGCCGGCGGCTGGTTCGTCGAGCATGAGGATCCGCGGGCGGGTCATCATGCAGCGGGCGATTTCCAGGCGACGTTGCTGCCCATAGGCCAGGGTGCCGGCGGGGCGGTTGGCGAACTCGGTCAGGTTGACCTTGTCCAGCCAGTACTCCGCATATTCCATGGCCTCGCGCTCGCTTTTGCGGAACGCGGGGGTCTTGAACAGGCCGGCGAAGAAGTTGGTGTTCAAGTGACGGTGCTGGGCGATCAGCAGGTTTTCGACCGCCGTCATGTCCTTGAACAACCGCACGTTCTGGAAGGTGCGCACCACGCCCTTGCGGGCGATTTCGTGGCCGGCCAGGCCCTGGATCGGCTGGCCGTCCAGCAGGATGCTGCCGCCGGCCGGCTTGTAGAAGCCGGTGAGGCAGTTGAACACCGTGGTCTTGCCGGCGCCGTTCGGGCCGATCAGCGCCACAACCTGTTTCTCTTTCACGGTCAGGGCCACGCCATTGACCGCCAGCAAGCCGCCGAAGCGCATGCTCAAGTTTTCGACTTTCAGGATCTCGCGGCTCATTTGCGCAGCTCCATGTGTGGACGTTGCATGGGCAGCAGGCCTTGAGGGCGCCAGATCATCATCAGCACCATCATGGCGCCGAACATCAACATGCGGTATTCGCTGAACTCACGCATCATTTCCGGCAGCAGGATCATCACGATTGCGGCCAGGATCACGCCCAGTTGCGAGCCCATGCCACCCAGTACCACGATGGCGAGAATGATCGCCGACTCGATAAAGGTGAACGACTCCGGGGTCACCAGGCCTTGGCGCGCGGCGAAGAAGCTGCCGGCAAAACCGGCGAACGCGGCGCCCAGGGTGAACGCGGAGAGCTTGATGATGGTCGGGTTCAGGCCCAGGGCACGACAGGCGATTTCATCTTCGCGCAGCGCTTCCCATGCACGGCCGATCGGCATGCGCAGCAGGCGGTTGATCACGAACAAGGCGGCCAGTGCCAGCAGCAACGCCACCAGGTACAGGAACACCACTTTGCTCACCGGGTTGTAGGCGATCCCGAAGTATTCGTGGAAAGTCTGCATGCCTTCGGCGGCGGTGCGGTCGAACGACAGCCCGAAGAACGTCGGCTTGGGAATGCTGCTGATGCCGTTGGGGCCGCCGGTGATGTCGGTGAGGTTACGCAGGAACAGGCGAATGATCTCGCCGAAGCCCAGCGTCACGATCGCCAGATAATCACCGCGCAGACGCAGGACCGGGAAGCCCAGCAGGAACCCGAACGTGGCGGCTGCCATGCCGGCCAATGGCAGGCAGATCCAGAAGCTCCAGCCCAGGTAGTGCGAGAGCAGCGCGTAGGTGTAGGCACCCACGGCGTAGAAACCCACATAACCCAGGTCAAGCAGGCCGGCGAGGCCCACCACGATGTTCAGGCCCAGGCCCAGCAACACGTAGATCAGGATCAGGGTGGCGATGTCGACTGCACCGCGCGAGCCGAAGAACGGCCAGATCAACGCGGCCACGATCAGGCCGATGATGATGTAGCGCTGGGTGCGCGGCAGGGTCAGGAATTGGCTGACCTTGGGCGATACCAGCGGGCCACGGTTGCCCTTGAACAAGGCACCGACCTGCTGGGTGAACAGCACGCGCAGGAACATCAGCACCGAGCACAGGGCAATGATGGTCAGGGTCACGGGACCGGTGCCATGCACTTCCAGGTTGATGCCGACAATGCTCAGCTTGAGCCCGAGTACCGGGAAGGCCACGGCCCACACCAGCAAGGCGCTGAAAAACGCCGATTTAAGATATCTGCTCATACTTTCTCAACCTCCGGACGGCCCAGGATGCCGGTCGGACGGAACAACAGCACCAGAACCAACAGGCCGAACGCCACGACGTCCTTGTACTGGTCGCCGAAGATATCGGCACCAAACGCCTCGGCCACACCCAGCACCAGCCCGCCGAGCATGGCGCCCGGAATGCTGCCGATGCCGCCCAGTACCGCCGCGGTGAAGGCCTTGAGGCCTACCAGGAAACCGGCGTTGGGGTTGATCACGCCGTACTGCATGCTCAGCAACACGGCAGCGACCGCTGCGAGTGCGGCGCCGATCACGAAGGTCAGGGCGATGATGTTGTTGGTATTGATGCCCAGCAGGTTGGCCATCTTGATGTCTTCGGCGCAAGCCCGGCAGGCGCGGCCCAGACGGGAGCGGGAGATAAACAGGGTCAGGCCCAGCATGGCCACCAGGGTGACGACGAACACCAGGATCTGCATGTAGGAAATCAGCACTTCCTGTGCGCCGCCCGGGCCGAAGGAGATGCTCCCCGGAATCAGGTTGGGAATGGACTTATCCTTGGAATCCTGGGACAGCAATACAGTGTTCTGCAGGAAAATCGACATGCCGATGGCGGAAATCAGCGGGATCAAACGGTTGCTGCCACGCAAGGGTCGGTAGGCAACACGCTCGATACTGTAGCCATAAGCACTGGTTACAACGATCGACGCGAGAAACGCGGCGGTCATCAACAGCGGCAGTGAGTGGATACCCATCATGGCCAGCCCGGCAAGGGCGATGAAGGCCACGTAGGAACCAATCATGTACACCTCGCCATGGGCGAAGTTGATCATTCCAATGATGCCGTAAACCATTGTGTAGCCAATGGCTATCAAGGCATAGGTGCTGCCAATGGTCAGGCCATTAACCAGCTGTTGGAAAAAATGATAGATCTCAGGCATTACAGCGCTCCTAAAAACCCGATACGCATTTCACTGGTGGAGTCATGTTCCGGCCCCGTGCTGTGTTCTGTGAGCACATTTGCACAAAGCGTTTGCCAGCGAACCGCTGGTGACGGTTTTAAGATTTTCAGGTGAGCCAGCGCCCGGATCGCGGGTGACAGGCCCATAAACCTCGTAAAACAAAGCCCACTGCTCTCACAGTGGGCTTGTAGGACCAGTAACGCCTGGCTTACTGAGGGGAAACTTCGGTTTTTGGTTTGCCGAAGTGCCATTCGTAGACCACGAATTTGAAGTCCTTCAGGTCGCCCTTGGCGTCGAAGCTCAGCTCGCCGGTAGGGGTCTTGAAGGTGCCCGCGTGGATGGCTTCGGCCACTTTGGCGGTGTCTTCGCTTTTCGCGGCAGTGATGCCGGCGGCGATCACTTCAACAGCCGAGTAGGCCGGGAACACGAACGGACCGGTTGGGTCCTGCTTGTTCTTGGCGAACTCTTCAACGATGGCCTTGTTGGCCGGGTCGGTGTCGAAGGATTTCGGCAGGGTCACCAGCAGGCCTTCGGAAGCGCCCTGGGCGATTTGCGAGATGGAGTCGTTGCCGACGCCCTCTGGGCCCATGAACTTGGCGTTCAGGCCTTTTTCCTTGGCTTGGCGCAGGATCAGGCCCAGCTCCGGGTGGTAGCCGCCGTAGTAGACGAAGTCGACGTTGGCTTGCTTGAGCTTCTGGATGATCGAGGAGAAGTCTTTGTCGCCGGCGTTCAGACCTTCGAAGACGGCAACCTTGGTGCCTTTCTTCTCGAGGGTCTGTTTAACGGCGGTGGCGATGCCTTCACCGTATTGCTGTTTGTCGTGCAGCACAGCAACGATTTTCGGCTTCACGTGGTCGGCGATGTAGTTGCCGGCCGCTGGGCCCTGGGCGCTGTCCAGGCCGATGGTACGGAAGATCAGCTTGTAGCCACGGGCGGTGATTTCCGGGCTGGTGGCAGCCGGGGTAATCATGATCACGCCTTCGTCTTCATAGATGTCGGACGCTGGCTGAGTGGAGCTGGAGCACAGGTGGCCGACCACGAACTTGACGCCATCGTTGACCACTTTGTTGGCGACGGCCACGGCTTGTTTAGGGTCGCAAGCGTCGTCGTATTCTTTGGCTTCGAGCATTTTGCCATCGACGCCGCCCTTGGCGTTGATGTCGGCGATTGCCTGCTTGGCACCCATGAATTGCATGTCGCCGTATTGCGTTACAGGACCCGTTTTAGGACCGGCGATGCCGATCTTGATGGTGTCGGCTGCGAACGAATGGCCGGCAACCCCAGCCAGGACCATAGCGGCAAACAGTTTGGAAATCTGCTTAGTAGCCTTATTCATAGTGCTCCACTCTTGCTGTTGTATTTTTTATAGTTCTAGCGGCCTTGTGAGCTGTAGAACCGGATCAGATATCTCGGATATCCCCCCGGCAGTGCCCTGGCAACTGTACCGGTACAGTGTAGAGCGCCGGTTGATCGCTTGAAAAGCTGGCTGCCGGGGGCAAAACCCGGGTGTGTCGCTTAAATGAAAGAAAAAGACAGAATTGCGGCGGGGTGATGCCAGACTCTCGGGCAATCCTTGGCTTTCATGGCACTTTCTTTCGATGACTCATTTGCAACTGGGTTTTTCTACCAAGGCCCCGACGTTATGATTGCGCCGATTTTTTCCCAAGGTGAACTCCCATGACGCAAGAACCTAGCACCCTCTATGCCAAGCTGCTCGGTGAAACCGCCGAAATTTCCTGGAAGGAGCTTGAACCGTTCTTTGCCAAGGGTGCCCTATTGTGGGTCGACGCCGGCCTGGATTTGATCGAGGCCGCCGAGGGAATGGCCGAGGACAACCGTGACAAAGTCGCCTCCTGGCTCGCTGCGGGGAGCCTTGGCGAAGTGTCTGCGACGCGGGCATTGGACCTGGTAGAGCGTGATCCGAGCTTGTGGGCGGTGGTGGTTTCGCCGTGGATCCTGATCCAGGAAAGGGCGGCGTAGGAATTGTCTGCGCTAAAGTGGTGCAGTATTTTCGTTGGCAGAAGTGTGTAGCGGGGTAACCGCTGGCGCCGTGATGGCATCTTGCCGTAGAGAAAGGTCACAGCCGAGGGTGACGTAAACGTCACGGGAACAGTTTTGGTCGCGTCGGGAGCGAGGGGGAAGTGTTTCTTCGTGTGTATACAGAGCGCTTTCGTCTCTGATGTATGGAGATCAAATGTGGGAGGGGGCTTGCCCCCTCCCACATTTCTAAGCAGTCTTGCCGGTATGGTTATTCAACGAAATAACCTTGGTCTTGCCGATGCGGTGACGGTAGATCTCGCGCAAATACTTGACCGCTTTTTTCACGCAATCGCGCGACAGGCGAATGTCATTGATCGACACAAACTTGTCTTTGTCGTTGATCAACTCGCGGTACTTCTTCTCGTACATCGGCTTGATCGCGTACCAGTTGGTGTCGAGGATCTTCGCCGGGTTCTCGAACTCGTTGAGCAACTCGTCGATGCGGTCTTCGTCGAAGTCCTCGTGGATGATGAAGTCCAGGATCGAGTTGTCCAGCGTGTCATCGAACCGGTACGGGTTGCGCGCAAAGCAGCGTTTGATAAAAGCCACGATCAGCGTGAGGAAGTCGTCCGACAGGCACGGGCTTTTCGCGATCAGGGTGGTCAGCGACAGGTTCGCCGATGCGCCGATCACCAGCGCATAACGCTTGAGCGTGGTGTTGGGGAACAGGCTGTTGAGGTGGGTCTTGAGCCGGTTCAGGTCCATGTAGGACAGTTTGTAGTCCTTGGGCAGGGACACGATCGACACCACCGACGAGCAGTTCTTGAAGAAGTGCAGGTCATGCAGCGCTGCCGCGTCGTAGCCGGAGTTCTTGTACTGCTCCAGGGACGCCTTGTAGCGCTTGGATTCGATTGGCAACAGGCTGATGCCTTCGATGGCCTGGGTGACCTTGTTGAAGTGCGGCAGGTCGATGGAGCGGAAGAACAGGTCGTCGATATTCAGGCGCTGCGGCTCTTTTTCGAACACCTTGAATTTGTCATTCGACGGCGCCGGGGTTTCCGGGACCACGGATTCTGCGTAGGCAATCGCCACCGGGCCGGCCAGGCTCATGAACAGGTCGTTGGCATCCAGGCGAATGGTTTCGCCGATGTCGATGCCGGCACGCCGGAAGTAGTTCTGGTCGTAGTCGGTGGTCACCGCCTGGGCGGTGAGGATGTTGAAGATCTGCTGGGAGATGTACTGGTTGGCGTGTTTTTCCATGGCATTGACGTCAATGTTCTGGATGTTGCCGTCGTCGCTCTCTTCGGCGTAACGCATGATGTCGTTGGAGATCAGCATCATCGCGTTCCACGGGCGGATGCGGCCTTTCACGCTGGCTTCGCTGCTGTCTTCATTGGCGAAGTTGTACGAGAAATCCCATTCTTCCGACAGATACTTGCATAGCAGTCGCCCGGCGTTGATGTGCAACGCCTCGGACATTTCGCTGCGGTGATCGGAAATATTCGGCAGCACGCAGATGCCGCTGGTGAAGATCGGCTCGAACACAAAGGCGTGGCCGCTCTTGCTGTCGTGCTCATCGGCGGGCTTGGTGTCGAACGTCTTGTTCATGTACGAGTGCTGCTGGGCCAGGCCGAACTCCGAGGCCATGCCCGAACCGGTACCGCCGCCGGCGCTGAAGATCGAGAAGTACAGGCGCGACTGGTTGGCCTTGATGCCGCAGGAGTCGATCAGGTACGAGTGGATCATCTTCCAGTCGGGGCTGGAAAAACGCTGGGTGTCTTTGTTGAGGATGATCTTGGCCAGGTACTGGCCGAGGATCGGCGCGTTACCGGCGCCGCCGGCATGGACTTCCGAAAGGTCCATGATCTTCATCTTGCTGTAGTCGCGCAGGAAGCCGCTTTTTTCGCCCTTGCGCGAGAAACGGATACGTCCGGCGATGTCCTTGTCGAGGTCGCCGAGCATCACCAGCGGTTCCACCAGGAACACCGGTTTACTGGCCTTGCCGCCGCCCAGGCGCAAGTTGTTGCGCAGCCACTGGGCCGGGCTGTAGCCCTTGTCCAGCGTCTTGTCTTCGTTACTGAATTCGTTGAGGTAGAACTTGCGCGCGTTGTACACCAGCTCTGCCACATCCAGCGCAATGTTCGACCCGCAGCGGCCCAGGCCGATCAGGCACACCGAGGGGAATTCCTGCTCGCTGCGCTGTTCGCCGTCGCCTTCCAGGTGGGGCGGGCGCGGGAACACCATGTCGCGCAGGCCGTCGAGGTTGTCGAGGATGCGGTCGGTATTGGTTTCGGTGAAGTACAGGTATTGCTGGGTGGCCAGCGGGCGCGCGGTGCTCAATGACTTTGAACCTGAGGGTTTGTCCGCAGGAGCTGGGAGCAACACGTCGGATACCACGGTGGCAGAATTATTTTTAGAAGTCATTGTGCGCCATGTGCCTGGGCGGATGGCTGAAAATCATCAAAGGGCCATCACGGTATGGGAGTTCGCGACTTTACAGTGCGTCCTTGTCCGGGATGAGCGGGTTTACCTCGTTGCGCGCAGGCAAAACCTGGCCGGACTCTGATGAATCGGCCGTTTGTCGGGGTTCTTTAGGCAAATGATGGCGAAATGCCAAAGATTGGGCGTCAGCGAATTGGCCTCACCACGGAAGTGGATCCGGAGGGAATTGGCGGGGGCTCTTTCGGCGGGGCGTTTTCCCTGGTGCCGGCCACGCTGAACGGGTAAAGCGGGTTGCGCAGTGCGATGCCCTGGATCACGCCGATGATGTCCGCAACAGGCACAGCCGGGCTCAACAGGTAGCCCTGGACGAAATCACAGCCGTGCTTGAGCAGCAGCTCGAATTGGGCCTGGGTTTCCACGCCTTCGGTCACCACCTCCAGGTGCAGGGTGTGGGCCATGCCGATAATCGCCTGGACGATCTCGATATCGGCGGTGGACTTGGGGATGTCCTGGATAAACGAGCGGTCGATCTTCAAGGTGTTGAGTGGCAGGCGCTTGAGGTAGGCGAGGGAGGAGTAGCCGGTGCCGAAGTCGTCGATGGCCAGCGACACACCCAGCGCGCGGATTTGGCGCAGCAACGCGAGGGTGCTGCTGATGTTGCCCATCAGCGCATTTTCGGTGACTTCCAGTTCCAGGCGGGTAGCGGCGACCCCGCTGAAGCGCAGCGCGTCTTCGATCTCGTCCGCCAGCTCGTCACGGGCCAGGTTCAAGGCCGAGCAATTCACTGCCATGGTCAGTTCGGTATAACCCCGGTCAGACAACAGGCTCAGGTCATGACAGGCCTGGCGCAGGACCCAGTGGTCCAATTCGGCAATCAAGCCGTTGCTTTCGGCGATCCCGATAAAACGGTCCGGGGCCAGCAGGCCGTGCTGCGGGTGTTGCCAGCGCACCAGGGCTTCCAGGCGCGTGACCTTGCCCAGTTTCATGTCGAAGATCGGTTGGTAGAACAGCACCAGTTGATTGCGGGTGCGCAGGGCGGCGCGCAGTTCCTCTTCCAGCTGCAGCTCGAGAAAGGCGCGGGTTTTCAGGTTGGAGCTGAAGAAGTTCAGGCTGTTACGCCCGGCATCCTTGGACTGGTACAGCGCCAGGTCGGCGGTTTTCAGCAGCTCTTCGCAGGTCTGGCCGTCCTCGGGGAACAGGCTGATGCCGATGCTGGTGGTCATCACCATGCGCCGGCCGGCCAGTTCGATGGGTTCTTTCATCTTTTGCATGATGCGCTGGGCCAGGTGCCGGGCTTCGTCGCGGTGGTGAATGCTGATGAGGATGCAGAACTCGTCGCCGCCAAAACGCGCGACCACGTCGGCGTGGCTGCGCACCGAGCCTTTGATATGCGCGGCGAGCACGCTGAGCAACTGGTCGCCGGCGTCATGGCCGAGGCTGTCGTTGATGCGTTTGAAGTGGTCGATATCGAGGAAGATCACCGCCATCATGCCGTGCGCTGCAGTTTTTTCAGCGATTTTCTCCGCGAAGATCTGGTTGAAGCCGCGGCGGTTGAGCAGGGTGGTCAGCGCGTCGTAATGCGCCACCTGTTGCAGCGAGGCGCGGGCCTGGTCGAGTTCGCTGAGCAGGGCGTTGACCCGGCGCAGGTCGCGTTCCTTGTGTTGCAGCTTCTTGTCCGCCAGGGCGGCGCTGATGCTGCTGCCGATCACCAGCAGGGTAATCACCGCCACGGACAGGCCGAGCTGGATCGGGTTGTTGTCCACCGCCAAGGACAGGTCTGCGCCGTTGGGCACGATCAGGCGCATGGCGGCCATGCCGGTGAAGTGCATGCTCAGGATGCCGGCGCCCAGTACCAGGCTGGCGGCGTATTTGAGCAACTGGTGGAACACGCCGGCGCCATTACGTAGATAGCTCGACAGCAGCAACGCCGCCAGGCTTGCCCCCATGGCGATGACGATCGAAGCCATGAACAGCTCCGTCTCGAAATACGCCTGGGCCTGTGAACGCATGGCCGACATGCCCACGTAGTGCATCAGCGCGATGCCCAGGCCCATCCACACTGACGCCAGCAGGTATTGATGAAAGCGCAGGTGGGCGTGGCTGAGGGTCTGCATGGCAAACAGCGAGGCGATCAGGGCGATCAGCAACGACGCGAACGTCATGAACAGTTCGTAATGAATGGCAATGGGGGCCTGGAAGGCCAGCATGCTGATGAAGTGGGTCGACCAGATACCGCCCGCCAGGCACCCGGCGCCGAGCCAGCGCCAGTGGCGCCTTGCGGTAGGGTCCTCGACATGGCCGACGCGTTCGGCCATATCCAGCGTGCCAAACCCCGCCGCGCACGCGACCAGGTAGGCGAGCAACACCAGGAACGGGTTATGACTGCAATTGAGTAATAAGTGTCCGTTCGCTGGGAGGTCGGTAAAAAAATGCAGACCTAGCCATTCCATAGCATTTCCCGTCATAGAGTCATTGTCACTGCCTACGGCAATAACCTATGAGGTCGAGTATAGAAGCCTTGCAGGATTTGCCATGGGTAATGGCACTTTGCTCTGAATGATTTTGGCATGCGATCGATAGCGTTTGATGCTAAGCGCTGATGGGTAGCTCCAGCTCGAACGGCGCTTCCAGGGGCGGCAGGCCGAAAGCAGCCCGTGCGGCATCGCAATCGGTGTTCTGCACGCCCTGGTCCCAGGAGGCCTCGAACTCGCGGCATGGGCTCGACCGTTGTTCATAAATGGTGCAACGGGTGCCCTTGCCCACTTCGCCCTCGAGGCTGCAGCAGCGCGCGGGTTTCTGGTCGGTACCGATCATCGCCACGCGGGTGGGGTTGATCTGCACCACCAGGTCATCCGGCACCGTGCCGCCCGATGAGGCGCACTCTCCCCAGAAGAAAGACACACGAAAGTATGAACAGCAGGCACCGCAACTCAGACACGGACTGGCTTCGGACATGGGCGTCATCGATAAGAAAGCAGGGATTGGGGTGCTACGGGAAGGCTCGCCATTCTATCCCTGCCATGGCGGTTGGGAAGGGGGGCGCCGACTTATATTTTCGTAGGCAAAGTCCGTAGAGAAAGCCCCGTAATACCGAGCAAATCATGCCCTATCAGCTTTACGAATCATTACAGACAAGCGCGCCCCGCCTGACTATGTTGCAGGTACCGGGCAGGATGCATCGGGCATCGCAGCTCTCATAACAATAAAAGAGACGGACCCATGCAGAACTCGACCCAAGCGGCGAATGCCTGGCGCATTCTGTTCCTGCTGTTCCTGGCCAACCTGTTCAACTTCTTCGATCGCACCATTCCGGCGATCATCATCGAGCCAATCCGCATGGAATGGCACCTGAGCGACTTCCAGCTCGGCATCATCGGTACCGCCTTCACCATCGTCTACGCCATCGCCGGCCTGCCGCTCGGGCGCCTGGCCGACACCGGCTCGCGCAGCAAACTGATGGGCTGGGGCCTGTTTGCCTGGAGCGGGCTGACGGCGGTTAATGGCCTGGTCGGCAGTTTCTGGACCTTCCTGCTGGTGCGCATGGGCATCGGTATTGGCGAAGCCAGTTATGCGCCGGCGGCCAACTCGCTGATTGGCGACCTGTTCCCTGCGCACCGTCGCGCGCGGGCCATGGGGATTTTCATGCTCGGCCTGCCGCTGGGGCTGTTGCTGGCGTTCTTTACCATCGGCTGGATGGTCAAGGCGTTCGACAGCTGGCGCGCGCCGTTCTTTATTGCCGCCGTGCCGGGGATGATCCTCGCGGTGTTTATGTTCTATATCAAGGAGCCCAAGCGCGGCGCCGCCGAAACCGTGCAAGTCTCCCAGGAACGCGTCGACCGCCCGATCCGTCGCGTACTGGCGGTGCCGACCTTCCTGTGGCTGGTGCTGGCCGGGCTGTGCTTCAACTTCGCCACCTACGCGTGCAACTCGTTCCTGGTGCCGATGCTGCAGCGCTACTTCCTGATGCCGTTGCAGGACGCGGCCGTCGCCACCGGGGTAATCGTTGGCCTCACCGGCCTGGTGGGCCTGACCCTCGGCGGTTGGGTTGCCGACAAGATCCATCAGCGCGTCGCCAATGGCCGGCTGTTGTTTGCGGCCTGCAGCTTGATTATCTCCACCGTCACCACCGCCTGGGCCTTGCATGCCGGGCGCATTGAGATTGGCGTGTTTGTGGCGCTGTTCAGTGTGGGCTGGTTGTTTGCCTACAACTTCTACACCTGCGTGTACACGGCGATTCAGGACGTGGTGGAACCGCGCCTGCGGGCCACGGCAATGGCGCTGTTTTTTGCCGGCTTGTACTTGCTGGGCGGCGGCATGGGGCCGATTGTGGTGGGTGGGCTGTCGGACCACTTTGCCCATTCGGCGATGTATGCGGCGGGGGCGGAGCAGATGACCGAGGCTTATAAAGCCGTGGGGTTGCATGACGCCATGTACCTGATTCCGGTGGCGCTGTTCTTGACCATGTTGTTTCTGTTTCAGGCGTCGCGCAGTTTTGTGCGGGATGCCAAGCGGATGAAGGATGGGTTGGGGGCGGTGGAGGTGCCGGCTTCGGCGGTTACGGCTTGATATCCAGGTGACTCCATCGGGGGCAAGCCCCCTCCCACATTTTGAACGTATTCACAAATCAAAGTGTGGAAGGGGGCTTGCCCCCGATGAGGCCCTAAAGACCAATAAAAAAGGCCCGCATTGCGCGGGCCTTTTTTTGCTTCAAATGCTGATCAACCCGCCACCAGCACCCGAATCGCTTCCAAGCGCAGCGCAGCCTTGTCGAGCATCGCCAAGCCTTGCTCACGCTGGTTACGCAACGCCACCAACTCACTGTCACGCACAGTCGGGTTGACCGCTTGCAGCGCGGTCAAACGCGCCAGTTCTTCGTCGGTGTCCGCCGCCAGGCGGCGCTTGGCCTCGGCCACACGCTCGGCGTGACGCGGGGAGATCTTCTCTTCGCCGGCGTTGATCCGTGGCGTCAGCTGGTCGCGCTGGGCCTGGATAAACTTGTTGGCGCTGGCGCGTGGCACGCTTTCCAGCTGGTCGTTCAAGGTTTCAAACGACACGCGGCCCGACAAGTCATTGCCGTTGGCGTCCAGCAAGCAGCGCAGCGCCGCCGGTGGCAGGTAGCGGCCCAGTTGCAGCGAGCGCGGCGCAACCACTTCGCTGACGTAGAGCAGTTCGAGCAACACGGTGCCCGGTTTGAGCGCCTTGTTCTTGATCAGCGCCACGGCGGTGTTGCCCATGGAGCCGGACAGCACCAGGTCCATGCCGCCCTGCACCATCGGGTGTTCCCAGGTGATGAACTGCATGTCTTCGCGCGACAGTGCCTGGTTACGGTCGTAGGTGATGGTCACACCTTCGTCGTCGCCCAGGGGGAAGCTGGCGTCGAGCATTTTTTCGCTGGGCTTGAGGATCAGCGCGTTTTCCGAATGGTCTTCGCTGTCGATGCCGAACGCATCGAACAGGGTTTCCATGTAGATCGGCAGGGCGAACTGGTCGTCTTGCTCAAGGATGTCCTCAACCAGTGCATCGCCTTCGCCGGCGCCGCCGGAGTTGAGTTCCAGCAGGCGGTCACGGCCGGTGTGCAGCTCCTGCTCGAGGCGCTCGCGCTCGGCACGGGCTTCGTCGATCAGGGCTTGCCATTCACCGTCGTCGGCGTTTTCCAGCAGCGGCAGCAGGCGCGGGCCGAACTGGTGCTGCAAGGCGTTGCCGGTCGGGCAGGTGTTGAGGAACGCGTTCAGCGCTTCGTGGTACCACTGGAACAGGCGCTCTTGCGGGCTGGTTTGCAGGTACGGCACGTGCAGTTCGATCACGTGTTTCTGGCCGATCCGGTCCAGACGGCCGATCCGCTGTTCCAGCAGGTCGGGGTGGGACGGCAGGTCGAACAGCACCAGGTGGTGGGAGAACTGGAAGTTGCGGCCTTCAGAGCCGATTTCCGAGCAGATCAGCACCTGGGCGCCGAACTCTTCATCGGCGAAGTAGGCGGCGGCGCGGTCACGCTCGAGGATGTTCATGCCCTCGTGGAACACCGTGGCCGGAATGCCGGAGCGCACGCGCAGGGCGTCTTCCAGGTCCATGGCGGTTTCGGCGTGGGCGCAGATCACCAGGACCTTGGTGCGCTTGAGCATTTTCAGCTGGTCGATCAGCCACTCAACGCGCGGGTCGAAGCGCCACCAGCGGTTTTCTTCTTCTATATCCGGCTGCGACTGGAAGCTGACTTCCGGGTACAGCTCGGCGTGTTCGCCCAGCGGCAGTTCCAGGTATTCGTCCGGGTTCGGCATCGGGTAGGCATGCAGCTTGCGCTCCGGGAAACCCTGTACGGCGGCGCGGGTGTTGCGGAACAGCACGCGGCCAGTGCCGTGGCGGTCGAGCAGCTCACGCACCAGGCGCGCGCTGGCCTCGGTGTCGCCATCGTTGACGGCGGTGAGCAGGGCTTCGCCTTCGTTACCAAGGAAACCCTGGATGGTTTTATGTGCGGCCGGCGACAGGCGGCCCTTGTCCAGCAGCTCCTGCACGGCTTCGGCCACCGGGCGATAGTTTTCGCTCTCGGCGCGGAAGGCTTGCAGGTCGTGGAAGCGGTTCGGGTCGAGCAGGCGCAGACGTGCGAAGTGGCTGTCCTGGCCCAGCTGTTCCGGGGTAGCGGTCAGCAGGAGCACGCCGGGGATGACCTCGGCCAATTGCTCGACCAGCGAATACTCCGGGCTGGCTTTTTCTTCATGCCACACCAGGTGGTGAGCTTCGTCGACCACCAGCAGGTCCCAGCCGGCGGCGAACAGCGCGTCCTGGGCTTTCTCGTCGTCCACCAGCCATTCCAGGGCCACCAGCGCAAGCTGGGTGTCTTCGAACGGGTTGGCGGCATCGCTTTCGATAAAACGTTCTTCGTCGAACAGCGCAACCTGCAGGTTGAAGCGGCGGCGCATCTCGACCAGCCACTGGTGTTGCAGGTTTTCCGGTACCAGGATCAGCACGCGGTTGGCGCGGCCCGACAGCAGCTGGCGATGGATTACCAGGCCGGCTTCGATGGTCTTGCCCAGGCCCACTTCGTCGGCCAGCAATACCCGTGGGGCGATACGGTCAGCGACTTCGCGGGCGATGTGCAGTTGGTGAGCAATGGGTTGCGCACGCACGCCGCCCAGGCCCCACAGCGAGGACTGCAACTGGCGGCTGGTGTGTTCCAGGGTGTGGTAGCGCAGCGAGAACCAGGCCAGCGGGTCGATCTGCCCGGCGAACAGACGGTCGCTGGCCAGGCGGAACTGGATGAAGTTCGACAGTTGGGTTTCCGGCAGGGTGACCTGCTCGTTCTGCCCATTGAGGCCGTGGTAGACCAGCAGGCCGTCGACGTCGTCGACTTCCTGTACGGTCATTTTCCAGCCTTCGAAATGGGTGATGGAGTCACCCGGCGAGAACCTCACGCGAGTGAGGGGCGCATTCCGTAGCGCATACTGGCGAGTGTCGCCAGTGGCCGGATAGAGCACGGTCAACAAGCGTCCGTCCTGTGCCAGAACGGTGCCTAACCCCAGCTCTGCTTCGCTGTCACTAATCCAGCGTTGCCCCGGTTGATACTGCTGCGCCATGCTGCCTGACTCCCGCCGTGAAAAAGCCGACTATCTTAACGGAACAAGCCCCCACGCCCAAGGACTCTGACAAAAACTACTCCGTTTGGCGCGCGGGCAGAGCGCTGAATCGACGGGTGGCGGGCACTTGCGAGTGTCGACTGGGTCACAGGTTGGCGAGCCCGGGCTCAAGTCGCCACGCAGCCCGCCGACAGCCTGATGATCAGGAGAATAACTATTATGTTTCCACCTACGTTGCCCGTCAGTGTCGTGCCGGTTACGTCGCAACTCGACCCGGTACGCCAGAAACCGGATATCCCGCCCGTGGTGCCGGTACAGCCGAGTTCCAACGAAAGCACCATCGACCTGAAAAAAGGCGACGCCGAGCAGTCGAATTTCCTGCTGCGTGAAGAACAGCGCCGCCAGCAGGAACAGCACAAACGTCGCCGCGAAGCGGACGAAGATCCGGACCAGCACCTGGCGATTCCGGGGGACGTGCTCAACGCCGACAACACCGTTCCCGTGATACCGCTGATCGAAGACGCGCCGCGCCAGGGCTTGTGGGTGGACGTCGAGGTTTAATCGCGCAGCTCCCGCAGGCCGGCCATCAGCCGCTCGATATCGTCAGCATTGTTCAGCGGGCTGACGGATATTCGCGCGATGCTGGCAAGGTTTCGTGCTTGCATATCCAGTGGGGTGTAGGCCACGCCGTTGGCGCCGATGTTGATGCGCTTCAAGCCCAATCTTCTCTTGAGTTCAAAGGCGTCCCAGCCGGCGAGGTTGAAGGCGATCAGTCCGGAGTGGGCGGTGCCCAAGTCATGCAAGGTAATTCCCGGAATCTGACACAGCGCTTCGCGGATTCGCACGCTGGTGCTTTGGATGTGCTCCCACACGCGCTCAACCCCCACGTGATTCATCTCCTGCAACGCATTGCCCAAACCTGCCAGTAAGGCGTAGGACGCTTCGCTGGTTTCAAAACGGCGGGCGTCGTTGCGCAGGTCGTAACCGTTGGCACTCCAGGGCGCAGAAAACACATCGCGCTGGGCCGGGTTCAGGTGCTGCAGGAAATCCGGCCGCACGTACAACAGCGCCGTGCCGCGTGGCCCACGCAGGTGTTTACGACCGGCCGACTTGAGCACATCGCACTGCAGCGCCTGCACATCCACTGGCAGCTGGCCCATGGCTTGCCCGGCGTCGATGAAGTAGGCGATGCCGTGGCGCCGGGCAACGGCGCCGATGGCCTCGGCGGGGTTGATCAGGCCGCCGTTGGCCGGCAGCCAGGTCAGGTCGATGAGCTTCACGTGGGCGTCGATCATTGACTCAAGCGCCTGCGGGCAGGCGGCGCCGGTTGCGTCGCAGGGGATCACTTCCACCCGCGCGCCGGCCTGCATGGCCGCTTGCATACTCGCCAGGTTGCCGCCCCATTCGTGGCGGCCGACCAGGATGCGGTCACCGGGTTGCCACGCGCCAAGGGCTTGGAACGCCATGTTCCAGGCGGCCGAACCGCTGCTGGCAAAGGCAATCGAGGCGGGCGGCGCGTTGAGTAATTGCGCAGCCGCGCGCCGGGCTTTTTCCACCAGCACGGCGCCGTGCTCGCCGGCTTCCATCGGGCCGTCGCGGGCTTCGCGGTGCAGTTGCTCAATGATGGCGTCGAGGGTTGCCTGGCTCGGCAACGAGGCGCCGGCGTGGTTGAAGTGCACAATGCCGGATTGGCAGCCGGGTGTGCCCTCGCGCAGTTGCTGGAGGTTCATGGCTGCAACTCGAAAATCGCGTCAACTTCCACCGCCACGCCGGCCGGCAGGCTGGCAACCCCCACGGCTGTGCGCACATGCCGGCCCTTGTCGCCGAGGGCGTTGACCAGCAGGTTCGAGGCACCGTTGGCCACCAGGCTTTGGCGCTGGAAATCGCCGCTGCTGGCGATAAACACACCCAGGCGCAGCGTGCGCACCAGGCGGGTCAGGTCATCACCCAGTGCATCGCTCAATTGCCCCAGCAGGCCCAGTGCCGCCAGTTCTGCGGCCTGGGCGCCTTCTTCGTCGCTGAGACTTTCGCCCAGCCGACCGAGGTAGGCGGGTTGGCCCTCGACCATCGGGATTTGCCCGGAGACAAACAGCTGGTTTTGGCTGATCACATAGTTGATGTAGTTGGCCGCCGGCTGGGCCGGGGTTGGCAGCGTCAGGCCGAGGGCTTGCACGCGTTGGCGCAGGGAGTCGCTCATGGTCAATCCTCTTGGGTCAAGAGGGAACAGCATGTTGGCGGCGGCGGTGGGCGACAAACGGATAGATCTCACGCGACGTATCGAAATAACTCACGCGTCGGCACAGGCTTCCTTCAGCCATTCGCTGAAACAGCGGGCGGCTTCACTGGCGGCACCTTGGGGCTCGATCAGCCAATATCCAATGTCGCTGTGATACGGCGGCCAATCGAAGGCCTGCACCAGGCTGCCGTCTTGAAGCCGGCGCTCGATCAAGCGGTGGCGGCCCATGGCGATACCCTGGCCGGCCACGGCGGCTTCGACCACGATGTTGTAGTCATGCAGCATCACGCGCGGGTGGCGGGCGAGGTCGACCTGGTAGTGCTCGGACCAATCGGTCCATTCGAACGGGCGGTGCGAGGTGGCCATCAGCAGCGGGCTGTCCTGCGAGGCCTTGAACGCGGGGCTGCACACGGGGGAAATGACTTCCGCCATCAGCCGCGTGGCGTGGACATCGGGCCAGTCGCCCTTGCCATAGCGAATCGCCAGGTCGACCTCGGCGGCGGCCACGTTGGCCAGTTGGATCGCGGGCAACAGCTCCACCTGAATATGCGGGTAACGGTTGAGAAACCCGACCAGGCGTGGTGCCAGCCATAAGGTGGCAAAGGACGCCAGCAGGCCGATGCGCAATACGGTGGCGCTCGGGGCGACCCGTTGGTTGCGGGTGGCGGCAGCGATGGCGTCGAGGGCAGGGCGGATTTCGTCGTAGTAGTGTTGGCCGTCGGCGGTCAGATCGATCGCCCGGGTGCGTCGGACAAACAACGGTTTGCCCAGATGTTGCTCGAGTTTCTGCACCTGATGGCTCAGGGCGCTCTGGGTCACCGACAACTCGTTCGCCGCCTTGATAAAGCTCAAATGCCGCGCCACCGCTTCAAAGGCGCGCAGGGCCAGCAGCGGCGGAAGGTCCTTGTGCAGTGCCACCTGAGAGGCCTCCTGAGTTGGGCGGGGAAGGGCCGATTTTGAGCGAGGGCCTGCCTTTTGTCGCGCGTTGATTTGCCGTTGGGCGGGGGAGACCGCATTATTGGGGGATTCCCGCCACGACGTAAGCCAAGCCATGAGTGATGATGACAAGCTGATCGACCTGAATGCCGAACGTGCCAAGCGTGTGCATGACCTTAATGACAAACGCCTGAATGAAGTGCGCCAGGCGTTTGAACAGGCGATGCCTTTGGGTAAGGCCAAGAAGAAACCGAAGAACAAGCCTAAAAAGCGTTGATACCACCTGCATCTCTTGATGCGGGTCAGTTATTACCCTTCTTTACGCCCCGTCGCGGGCGACATTGATCCCGGTCAATTTTCCAATCCGCCTTCTCGATTAACTTAGCCCTATCGCAACAGGGCAAGCGCAGGAGGCCGGTCATGTTTATCGATAATGTGGTGTTTGCCGGGGTGCTGACTGTCAGCCTCATGGTGCTGTTTTTTGTAGGGTTCGGGATTTTTATCTGGAAGGACGCTAATAAGCGTAAAGAACCGTAAGTCTTTCCGGGTTACATGAGCACGCAAGGCATTTTGGGCGACTTCGGTCGCCCTTTTTTTTGGGTTGGGTTTTGTGTGTATATCCGTTGTTTGGGTAACGGCCGCTTAGGGTTCCGCTCTTACAGCGGGTCACTTTTGGAAGGACCCAAAAGTAACCAAAAGGTCCTCGCCCCACCACTC
>NZ_CEEDDZ010000036.1:0-32487 GCF_979253585.1 Pseudomonas sp. AC463
CGAAGCGTTTTTGGTTACTTTTGGCGCTCTTCCAAAAGTGACCCGCTGTAAGAGCGGAACCATACTCAGCCGTTACCCAAATAACGGATATGTACTCCCCCCCTCCCTACACCGAAAACCGCCCCACCATCGAATTCAAATCCACCGCCAGCCGCGACAACTCCTGACTCGCCGCACTCGTCTGATTCGCCCCAGTAGCCGTCTGATGCGCCAAATCACGAATATTCATCAAATTGCGATCCACCTCCCGCGCCACCGCCGCCTGCTGCTCCGAGGCACTGGCAATCACCAGGTTGCGCTCGTTGATCAAGGTAAACGCCGACGCAATCTCCTCCAGCGCCATCCCCGCCGACCTGGCGATATCCAGGGTCGAACGCGCCCGGGTGTTGCTCTGCTGCATCGAACTGACCGCCTGATCAGTGCCCTGCTGAATCCCACTGATCATCTGCTCAATCTCCTGAGTCGACTGCTGCGTGCGATGGGCCAACGCGCGCACCTCATCGGCCACCACCGCAAAACCGCGCCCGGCATCCCCGGCACGCGCCGCTTCAATGGCGGCATTCAGCGCCAGCAGGTTGGTCTGTTCGGCAATCGAACGAATCACATCCAGCACCTTGCTGATGCCGTAGACCTTCTGCGCCAGGTCACCAACCTGCGTGGCATTGGCCGTCACATCGCCAGCCAGGGCCTCGATGGACTCCACCGTCTGGTGCACCTGCTCACGCCCACGCTGGGCAATGCGGTCAGACTCGCGGGACGCCTGGGAAGTAGCCACTGCATTGCTCGCCACCTCTTCCACCGCCGCCGTCATCTGGTTGACCGCCGTGGCGGCCTGTTCGATTTCCTGGTTCTGCTGGTGCAAGCCGCGCGTGGCGTCCTCGGTCACGCAACTGAGTTCCTCGGAGGCCGACGCCAACTGGTTCGATGACTCGGAAATACGCCGGATGGTATCGCGCAGGTTCTCCTGCATGCCCTTGAGCGCCTGCTGCAAGCGCGCCGGCTCATCGTTGCCAGTGACGCTGATCTCGCCGGTCAGATCACCACTGGCCACGCCCTGGGCCACTTTCAACGATTGCGCCAGCGGCAGCACGATGCTGCGGGTCAGCCATACTGCCAGGGCGATGGTGATCAACGCCGTGAGCACAATCATGCCCGCCACCCAACTGCGCGACTGGCTGAATACGTTTTGCGCCAGGCTCGCCGCCTGGTTGGCATTGGCTTTGTTGAGGTTGACCAGCTCGCGCAACGTGACAGCCATTTCATCGGCCAGTTGATTCATCTCGCCGTTGACCACGCGGGTGGCATCGTCGAGCTGGTTGGCCTTGGAAAAGCCCATGACCTGCTCTTGGCGTTGCAGGTATTGCTGCTCCTGAGCCTTGAAGCGATCAAACAGCGTGCGCTCCTCGGGCAGCACGATCAGCGCTTCGTACAGCGTCTGCGCGTGGTGCAGGCCACTTTTCAGGTCGTTGAGTTTCTGTTCGTTCTGCGCCAGCGCCTGGGGCTCGCGGTTGAGCAGCAGGCGCAAGGTCAACGCGCGCACCCGCAGCAGGTCCTGGCTCATCTCCCCCACCGCCATCACGCTGGGCAGCCAGTTGTTCTCTACCTGGTCCGACTGCTGGCGCATATTGGACATCTGCAACAGGGCAAAGCCGCCCAGCGCAAACACCAGCAACGCCAGCACACCAAAGCCCAGGCCAGCGCGCGGGGCGATATTCAAACTACGAATACTCATTACACAGGTTCCTTCCAAAAGCGCTGCATCCACCTGCAGCCGGTCTCCTGAAAGTTATCGGCGCACTAGCCGATTTGCGTAAGACCAAAACGCGATATTAACGCGCGCCCAAATCGCGAGGCGCCTTGGGCAGGATCGCCAGGAAGTTGTCCCGCGCGACCTTGTGGGCCACATCCTCGGGCAGTGCGTCGAGGAACGGTTCAAAGCGATGCATCTCCTTACCCAATTTGTTGAAACGCCCTACGACGTCCGAGCCGAGCATAAAGCGCTCCGGGAAGCGCTCCACCAGCTTTACCCACTCCGGACGGGGCCTGCCCGCCTCATCCAGCAAGTAAGGCGTGAGCATGCTCCAGGACAGGTCGATGTACAGATTCGGGTAGGCCTCCAGCATGCGGTTCAAGGTGGGCAGCAAAAAATCCATCTGCACCTGATGGCGGTGGATCTCCTTGCTGGTACCGGCATGCGCCCAGATAAAGCGCGTGTGCGGATGGTTGCGCAGCGGCTCTTCCACCTCGGCCAGGTACAGCGGGTTGCGCTCGCGCTTGGAGGTAATATTGGAATGCAGCATCACCGGCAGGTCATTTTCGGCAGCCAGGTGATAGATGCGCGTCATGGCCTCGTTGTTGGCGCGCGGCGTGTCACCGGCGGTCAGGGCCGTGAGGTCGTCATGGCGGGTGAACACTTCGCCGATGCCTTGCCACAGCCCGGGATTGAGGTCGAGCATGCGCTGGATATGGGCGGCGGAGTTCTTGTCGTTGGGGTTGAAGCCGGACAGAAACGGATGAAAGTGCTGGCGCTGCTCGGGCGTGAGTTTATTCACCGCAGCGGCGACGATCACGTCAGTGGCGCTGTACCAATAGGCATCGGCATCGTCACCGGCGTAGTAGCGCGGGCGCTTGGGTTCGTCTTCGTGCCATTTCTTGGCGACCGGAATGCCGGAAATCATCACATGCTCGATGCGATTCTCCGCCATGGCCTTGAGCAATTTATCCATGCCCGCGGTTTCCTGGAAAAAATCCACGTAATGCAGGTGCGCGTCGCTGTAGGCATAGTCGCGAGCCTGTGCAGCAAGGCTGCTGGCGGCGAGCAACAGGGCAACACTCAGGTGGGTCCAGGGCACGATGCATCCTCACAGTGGGCGGGTACCGGTAGACCTTGCGCGACGCAAACGGGTTCACCGGTAAAAAACACGGAACACCCATGTGCCAGCATGCTCTATAACTGCATGACCTTCATCCTGCCATCCTGTGAGGTTCGCCATGCCTGTTACCGTGAATACACTGAACGCTGAAAACTTCCGCCACAGCGTCAATATCAATAATCACGAGCTGTTTACCGACCTGCCCAAGAGCCTGGGCGGCGACGACTCGGCGCCCTCCCCCCACGATTACTTCGATGCTGCGCTGGCGTCGTGCAAAGCACTGACGGTCAAACTGTACGCGCAGAAAAAAGACATCCCGCTCACCGGCGTCACGGTGGAAGTGACCCACGACGCCACCGAGGAGCAAAAGGGCAACTACAAACTCAGCGTCAAGCTGACCCTCAAGGGTGTGCTCACCGACGCACAGCGCGATGAGCTGCACCGCGTGGCCGATAAATGCCCGGTGCATAAACTGATGACCACCGCCGACATCAGCATCGAGACCACACTCTCCGAAGGCGCTTTCAGCCAATAGCGGCAACCTCCCGTCGAGCGGGTTATGCTCAGCAGCATCCAACCCGCTCAGACTGGGATGCACCATGACCATCCTCACCGTGATCCGCCCCCGCCCGGAAGATGTCGAAGGCCAGCCGATCCTGCGCCCGCTGCCCTCGCGCGAATGCCGCAGCGTCGGGCCCTTCGTGTTTTTCGACCATATGTTGCACACCCGCTATGCGCCGGGCAGCGGCATGAATATCCGCCAGCACCCGCATATCGGCCTGTCCACCCTCACCTACCTGTTCGAAGGCGTGTTGCAGCACAAGGACAGCCTCGGCTCGGACCAGGTGGTGCAGGCCGGCGATGTGAGCTGGATGACGGCCGGCAGCGCGATTGCCCACGTCGAGCGCACCCCCGACGCGGTGAAGGCCAGCGGTTTCAGCCTGCATGGCCTGCAAGTGTGGCTGGCGTCGCCCAAGGACCACGAAACCGGGCCCGGCCACTACAGCCATCACCCGGCGGCAAGCCTGCCGGTGAGCGACAACCTGGGCGTGCAGATTCGACTGATCGCCGGCAGCGGGTTCTGCCTCAAGTCGCCGGTGCCGGTGCTGTCGCCCACGCTGTATGCCGAGGTGCAGATGCAGGCGGCCACGACCCTGCTGATCCCGGATGAGCATGAGGAGCGCGCGGTGTATGTGCTGGAGGGTGAGGCGCAATTGGACGGCGAGGCACTGGAGGTGCACAGCCTGGTGGTGTTGCCGGCGGGTGAGGAAATGACGCTGTTTGCCGAGACGGATTGCCACCTGGTGGTGTTTGGCGGTGCGGCGCTGGATGGGCCGCGCAGGATCAATTGGAATTTTGTGGCGAGTGATCCGGCGTTGATTGAACAGGCCAGGCAGCGGTGGGCGGCTGGGGATTGGCCTACAGTGCCGGGGGAATCAGAGAGAATTGAGTTGCCGGTGAGATAGCTATCGGGGGCAAGTCGAATCGTCGCACCGCCCCTCCCACATTTGACTGTGTACACCAATCAAGTGTGGGAGGGGGCTTGCCCCCGATAGGGCCCTGCCAGGCGCTGAATAATCAGCCCTTGAACACTTCATCCAACAAATTATGCATCGACTGGAACGCCCGCTTGGCGGTCTTCGCGTCGTACATCATCTTGCCCGGCACATTGGCATGCGGGTCGGTGAAGGAATGCACCGCGCCGCCGTAGCTCAGCAATTGCCAATCCACCCCGGCGGCGTTCATTTCCGCTTCAAAGGCCGGCAGTTGCTCGCTCGGCACCAGCGGGTCGGAGGCGCCATGCAGTACCAGCACTGAACCCTTGATGTTTTTGGCGTCGGCCGGGTTCGGCGTGTCGAGGGTGCCGTGGAACGATACGGCGGCCTTCAACGGCGCGCCGGTACGGGCCAGCTCCAGGGAACAGCAACCGCCGAAGCAAAAGCCGAAGGTCGCCAGCTTCGAGGTATCCACCGCAGCTTCGGTCTGGCCTTGCAGCTGCTCAAAGGCCGCGTGCATGCGCTTGTTCAGCAACGCGCGGTCATTCTTCAACGGCATCATCGCCGCGCCGGCTTCATCGCCATTCGACGGGCGCACGCTCTGCCCGTACAGGTCGGCGATCAGTACCACGTAGCCTTTGCTGGCCACGCTCTTGGCGATTTCTTCAGCGCCGGCACTCACACCCATCCAGTTCGGCGCCATCAGCAGGCCCGGCAGCGGGCCCTGGTGGCTGGCATCGAACGCCAGACGGCTCTCATAAGATTGGCCATCAATCTGATAGACCACGGAACGCACAGTGACTTGGCTCATCATTTACTCCAGTTGAGGTGCACTAGAACGAAAAAACCCGCCGAAGCGGGTTTTTCTACAACGGTGTCAGACCGACAGTTCAACCAACAGCTTGTTGAGGCGGCGCACATAGGCGGCCGGATCTTTCAGGCTGTCGCCGGCGGCCAGGGCCGCCTGGTCGAAGAGGATGTGCGACAGGTCGCCAAAGCGCTCTTCGCTCTGCTCGCCGTCGAGTTTCTCGATCAGCGGGTGAGCCGGGTTGAATTCAAAGATCGGCTTGGAATCCGGAACCTTCTGGCCGCTGGCTTCGAGGATCTGACGCATCTGCATGCCGAGGTCCTGCTCACCGATGGCCAGGATCGCCGGGGAATCGGTCAGGCGGTGGGAAACCCGCACTTCGCTGACGGCATCGCCCAAGGCGGTCTTGATCCGCTCAACCAAGCCTTCTTTGGCCTTGGCGACTTCTTCGGCTTCCTTCTTCTCTTCTTCGGAGTCCAGGTTACCCAGGTCCAGGTCACCACGGGCCACGTCGACGAAGGTCTTGCCGTCGAACTCGCTGAGGTAGCTCATCAGCCACTCATCGATACGGTCGGTCAGCAGCAGCACTTCGATGCCTTTCTTGCGGAAGACTTCCAGGTGCGGGCTGTTCTTGACCTGGGCGTAGGTTTCGCCGGTCAGGTAGTAGATCTTGTCCTGACCTTCCTTGGCGCGTGCCAGGTACTCGGCCAGGGACACGTTCTGCTCGCCGTCGTCACCGTTGGTGGACGCAAAACGCAGCAGGCCGGCGATTTTTTCCTTGTTGGCGAAATCTTCTGCCGGGCCTTCTTTCATGACCTGACCGAAGTTTTTCCAGAAGCCCTTGTATTGCTCAGGCTCGTTCTTCGCCAGTTTTTCCAGCATGTCGAGTACGCGCTTGGTCAGCGCCGACTTCATGGAGTCGATGATCGGGTCTTTCTGCAGGATTTCCCGCGACACGTTCAGCGACAAATCATTGGAGTCGACCACACCCTTGATGAAGCGCAGGTACAGCGGCAGGAAGGATTCTGCCTGGTCCATCACGAACACGCGCTGCACGTAGAGCTTGAGGCCTTTCGGCGCTTCACGCTGGTACAGGTCGAACGGAGCACGGGCCGGTACGTAGAGCAGCGAGCTGTATTCCAGCTTGCCTTCGACCTTGTTGTGGCTCCAGCTCAGCGGGTTTTCGTAGTCGTGGGCGATGTGCTTGTAGAACTCCTGGTATTCCTCGTCCTTCACCTCGGTGCGAGGACGGGTCCACAGAGCACTGGCGCGGTTGACCACTTCCCATTCCTGGGCAGGCTTCTCTTCGCCTTCGGCGGCTGCCTGTTCTTTCGGCAGTTCGATCGGCAGCGCGATGTGGTCGGAGTACTTCTTGATGATGTTGCGCAGGCGCCAGCCATCGGCGAATTCGTCTTCGCCGTCTTTGAGGTGCAGCACGATGCGGGTGCCACGGTCGGCCTTGTCGATGGTGGCGATTTCAAATTCGCCCTCACCTTTGGACGACCAGTGCACGCCTTCGCCAGCCGCGAGGCCGGCACGACGGCTGAACACTTCAACCTGGTCGGCAACGATGAAGGCCGAGTAGAAGCCCACGCCGAACTGGCCGATCAGGTGCGAATCTTTCTTCTGGTCGCCCGACAGATTTTTCATGAAATCTGCGGTGCCGGATTTGGCGATGGTACCCAGGTGGGTGATCGCGTCTTCGCGGCTCATGCCGATGCCGTTGTCTTCGAGGGTGACGGTCTTGGCGTCCTTGTCGAAGCTCACACGGATTTTCAGTTCGGCGCCACCTTCCAGCAACTCAGGCTTGGACAGGGCTTCGAAACGTAATTTGTCGACAGCGTCAGAGGCGTTCGAGATCAATTCGCGAAGGAAGATTTCCTTGTTGGAATACAGCGAATGGATCATGAGGTGCAGCAGTTGCTTCACCTCGGTCTGGAAGCCCAGGGTTTCCTTTTGAGTTTCCACACTCATGGTCATCAAACTCCAATTGGATGGCAGTGGCCGCGCCCTTGAGGGTTGGCGGCGGGTTGTCATCAAAGTTGGGGGCTAAGACCAGGATTTCAAGGGCGAGCTGTTTCCTCGATCTTGAAATGCGCGCGGGCGGTGGCGATGGGTTCGGCCGGGGTGCTCTGCCACGCAGTGATCGCCACATTCGCCACCCGTCGCCCCTGACGCCACACCTGGCAGGTGGCGAAGGTGTCGCGAAACTGCCCGGCGCGCAGGTAATCAAGGGAGAAGTCGATGATTTTCGGCACGCCCGGCCCGCCGGTAAAGACCATCAGGTGCAGCGCCGCCGCCAGCTCCATAAAGCCGGCAATCACCCCGCCGTGGAGCGCAGGCAATATGGGGTTACCAATATTGTCCTTGCTGGCCGGCAGGCGGAACAGCAGCTCATCCCCAAGGCGGGTGCATTCGATGCCGATCAGTTTGGCATAGGGGATCAGGCCCAGCAGGGCTTCGTAGTTGCCGTGTGCGTGGGCCTGCTCCAGCCGGGTCTTGAATCGATGCGTCATGCCTGCGCTCCCTTGATCGCGTTGCCCAGCCCTTGCGCGCCCTTGAGGCGCTTGCCCATGCGCATGAAGGTACCCACCACATGGGCGATGGGCTGTTGCGGGTCATCCTGGTAAGCGAAGCCACGGGTGAAGATCACATCGGTGGTCACGCGATAGCACTGAGCAAAACCGTACACCGGTTTGTGCGGCGCAGCGGGATGCATGTAGTCGATGCGCAGGTCGAGGGTCGGGCACACCTCGAATTCCGGCAGCACACACAGGGTGGCCATGCCGCAGGCGGTGTCCATCAGGGAGGTCAAGGCGCCGCCGTGGATTACGCCGGTGGTCGGGTCGCCCACCAGATGCGTGGCGTAAGGCAAGATCAGCGTGATGCCCTCCCCGCTGGCGTCATGCACGCCAATGCCTAATACCTGGCAATGCCGCAAGGCTGAAACAAAACGTGTCGCACGCTCTAACAATAGGGTTTCGGTCATTACGTCCAGACTCTTGTTAGTGGTGATCTGCAAGGTTGCCGGGGCCGTGGAAAGTTCCGCGAGGGCCGTGTTTTATATATCTATGGAATAAAAGGAACTAATGCTGAACGGCCATGCTCGAAAGGCCAGTAGATATCTTCAATAAGGAGAAACACCCCATGCGCAAGACTTTAGCTATTTCCATGATGTTGGCCGCTGCCCTCGGTCTCGCTGCCTGCGATAAAAAATCCGAAGACAAAGCCCAAGACGCCGCTGCACATTCCGAGCAAGCTCAGAAAGATATGGCGAAGGCTCAGGATAAAGTGAACGACGCTGCGAAAGAAAACGCCGATGCTGCCAAAGCTCAGGCTGAATCGAACGCCGCCGCCGCAAAAGAAGCAGCACCTGCTACCCCAGCTACCGGTTCTTGATACCGCGGCTTGAAATAGCTTGGCTGCAAAAAGAAAGCCCGCTTACATAGCGGGCTTTTCTTTGCCTGCTGTTTATATTCGACGCAATACGAACTAAGCAGGCTCTTTGATTGCCTCTGGCAGCGGTGTATCCGTCTGCGTATACACCATCACTTGCAGCACGTCGGAATGAAACTCGCGGCGATACAGCACGACCACCACCCCGGCACTCATCAACATAAATAACCATGGGCTGACGAACCACGCCAGCATGGTCATGCCGAAATAATAAGCGCGCAGGCCAAAGTTGAACTGGTTGGCGGCCATGGAAATAACCCGAGCCGCCCTCAGGGCGAACGCCTTGCGCTCCTGCTCCGACACATGCCGCTCACCAATCATAGGCGCCGACCCGACCAGCACCGCCGCAAAGTTGTACTGGCGCATGCACCAGCTGAAGGTGAAGAAGGCGTAGACGAATACCAGCGCCAGGCACAGCAGCTTGATTTCCGACATGCCCTGGGACGCCTGCTGCACCATGGGAATGTCCGCCAACAGCGACACCGCGCGCTCGGACGCACCGAGCACGGTGAGAATACCGGCGAGGATGATCAAGGTGCTGGAGGCAAAAAACGAGGCGTTGCGCTCCAGGTTACCGATCACGCTGGCATCGGCGATGCGGTTGTCGCGCAGCAGCATGCGGCGCATCCAGTCTTCGCGATACAGGTGCAACACGCTGGCCAGACACGCTGTGTCGCGGGCTTTCCAGGTGGCGTAGCGGGTGTAGCCGCCCCAGCAGAGGACAAACCAGAGCGCGGCAAGCAGGTGGACTTGGTTGGTTTCGACGAACGACATGCGGGTCCTTTTTACACGGTGTTGGCTGACGGAATGTTTTGCAAATGTGGGAGGGGGCTTGCCCCCGATGGCAGTGTGTCAGTCGCCCGATGCAGTTACTGACCCACCCTCATCGGGGGCAAGCCCCCTCCCACACTGACCGAGTTCCAACTTTAGAAGGTGTAGCCCCATAAGCATAAAAAATGCCCCGTATCGTTTGATACGGGGCATTTCAGTACTGCGCGAATCCGGTCGTTATGCGATCGCTTCTCTGCGTTTGCCGAGCAGAAGATCAACCCCAAACGCCACCACCAAGGTCAGTACCGACGGCACCAGCCACGCCAGGCCCTGCTCGCTCAGCGGCAGGTGCGCCAGCTGCGACGGCATCCAATCGGCCAGGCCGGCGCCCTTGAGCGCATCAATGCAACCAAAGATGAACGACACCAGCATCACCGGTCCGACGATACGGCCCTGCTCCTGCCAGAAGTCTTTGCAGAAGCTCAAGGCCACCAGCACGATGCACGGCGGGTAGATGGCGGTGAGCACCGGGATCGAGAAGGCAATCAGCTTGGTCAGGCCCAGGTTGGACACAAACAGCGAGAACAGCGCCAGGATCACCACCAGGGTCTTGTACGACAGCGGCAGGATTTTGCTGAAGTACTCGGCGCAGGCACAGGTAAGGCCTACGGCGGTGACCAGGCACGCCAGGGAAATCAGCACCGCGAGGAAACCACTGCCCAGGGAGCCGAAGGTATGTTGTACATACGCGTGCAATACCGCTGCGCCGTTGGCGGCACCGGCGGCCACTTCATGGCTGCCCGCACCCAGGCGGAACAGGCTGACATACACCAGCGCCAGGCCCACGCCGGCAATCAGCCCGGCAATGATCGCGTAGCGGGTGATCAGCTTGGGCGACTCGACGCCACGGGAACGGATGGCATTGACGATCACGATGCCAAACACCAGCGCGCCCAGGGTATCCATGGTCAGGTAACCATTGATAAAGCCCTGGGAGAACGGTGCAGCCACGTATTCCGGGGTGGCGACGCCCACATCCCCGGCCGGCAGGGCAAACGCGGCAATACCGAGGATGGCCAGCGCGATGATCTTGAGTGGCGCAAGGAAACGCCCGACCGTGTCCAGCAGGCGCCCCGGGTACAGGGACACAAAGAACACCACCAGGAAATACACCGAGCTGTAGAGGAACAGCGCCAGCGGGCTTTCGCCGGTCAGCGGCGCCAGGCCGACTTCAAATGATACGGTCGCGGTACGCGGGGTGGCGAACAGCGGGCCTACCGCCAGATACGCCGCCGCTGCGAGCAGGCCACCGGCGATCTTGCCGATCGGGCTGCTCAACGCGTCCATGCCGCCGCCGACCTTGGCCAGGGCAATCACAGTGACCACCGGCAAACCGACTGCGGTGATCAGGAAGCCCAGCGCTGCCATCCAGACATGAGGCCCGGACTGCAAACCAACGATAGGCGGGAAGATGATGTTGCCGGCGCCCACGAACAGGGCAAAGGTCATAAAGCCCAACGCCAGGATGTCCTGGCTTTTCAACACTTTCATTTCGGGAAATACCACACTACTGAATCGGAATTTAGAGAGGGATTCCCTGTGGATGAGGGAAATACTGCCGGCCCTTATAGGGGCCGACCGGTCTAGCGCGCGGCTTCCTTTTGGGATGCGGACGCATAAAGAGGCGGCTAGGGTACAGAATTAGGCTGACAAACGCACTGTTGCGGGGCGGACTGTCCGATAAGCGACATCAGAATGTCGCGTTTTCGTACTTAATTTTGGCAATACATTCAAATGTGGGAGGGGGGCTTGCCCCCGATGAGGGAGTGTCAGTTGATAATTCTGTAACTGACCCACTGCCCTCGGGGGCAAGCCCCCTCCTACATTTTGAAAGTATTTCAATCTTCCAAAACGCACAAAGGCCACCCGAAGGTGGCCTTTGCCAGCAGAGTTACAAGCTAAGCGCGAGGCTTACTTGACAGCCCAACCGGTCAGCTCGGACAAAGCCTTGCCGATGTCTGCCAGCGAACGCACGGTTTTAACGCCTGCGTCTTCCAGGGCAGCAAACTTCTCGTCTGCAGTGCCCTTGCCGCCAGAGATGATTGCGCCAGCATGGCCCATGCGCTTGCCAGCAGGGGCAGTCACACCAGCGATGTAGGAAACAACCGGCTTGGTCACGTGTGCCTTGATGTAGGCAGCCGCTTCTTCTTCAGCCGAACCGCCGATCTCACCGATCATGACGATCGCTTCGGTCTTCGGGTCTTCCTGGAACAGTTTCAGGATGTCGATGAAGTTCGAGCCTGGGATCGGGTCACCGCCGATGCCGACGCAAGTCGACTGACCGAAACCGGCGTCAGTAGTCTGCTTGACAGCTTCGTAGGTCAGGGTGCCGGAACGGGAAACGATACCGACTTTACCTGGCAAGTGAATGTGACCTGGCATGATGCCGATCTTGCATTCGCCTGGGGTGATCACGCCTGGGCAGTTAGGGCCGATCAGGGTAACACCCAGCTCGTCGCACTTAACTTTAGCGTCCAGCATGTCCAGGGTAGGAATGCCTTCGGTGATGCAGACGATCAGCTTGATGCCGCCGAAGGCTGCTTCCAGGATCGAGTCCTTGCAGAAAGGAGCTGGAACGTAGATCACGCTGGCGGTGGCGCCAGTGGCAGCTACAGCGTCTTTCACGGTGTTGAACACTGGCAGACCCAGGTGCTCGGTGCCGCCTTTACCAGGAGTTACGCCGCCAACCATCTTGGTGCCGTATTCGATGGCTTGCTGGGTGTGGAAACTACCTTGCGAACCGGTAATACCCTGGCAGATAACTTTGGTGTCTTTATTGATCAGGACGCTCATTATTTGCCCTCCGCAGCTTTGACAACTTGTTGAGCAGCGTCGGTCAGGCTGGTAGCCGCGATGATGTTCAAACCGCTTTCTGCCAGTACTTTAGCGCCCAGTTCAGCGTTGTTGCCTTCAAGGCGAACAACAACCGGGATTTTAACGCCAACTTCTTTCACTGCACCGATGATGCCTTCGGCAATCATGTCGCAACGAACGATGCCGCCGAAGATGTTGACCAGTACTGCAGCGACGTTGGAGTCGGACAGGATGATCTTGAAGGCTTCGGTAACGCGTTCTTTGGTAGCACCACCGCCCACGTCGAGGAAGTTGGCTGGTTTGCCGCCATGCAGGTTGACGATGTCCATGGTACCCATGGCCAGGCCAGCACCGTTGACCATGCAACCGATGTTACCTTCCAGGGCTACGTAGTTCAGTTCGAACTTGGCAGCGTGCGCTTCGCGCGGATCGTCTTGCGACGGATCGTGGAAAGTCTTCAGCTTAGGCTGACGGTACATGGCGTTGGCGTCGATGTTGATCTTGGCGTCGAGGCAATGCAGATCGCCGTCAGCCTTGATCACCAGCGGGTTCACTTCCAGCAGGGCCAGATCGTGATCCTGGAACAGTTTGGCCAGACCAACGAAGATCTTGGCGAACTGGGCAACTTGCTTGCCTTCCAGGCCCAGCTGGAAAGCCAGCTCGCGACCCTGGAATGGCTGAGCGCCAACCAGTGGATCGATAGTGGCTTTCAGAATTTTTTCTGGGGTTTCTTCGGCGATCTTCTCAATGTCCACGCCACCTTCGGTGGAGGCCATGAACACGATGCGACGGCTCGAACGGTCAACGACAGCGCCCAGGTACAGCTCTTTAGCGATATCAGTGCACGATTCAACCAGGATCTTGGTGACTGGCTGGCCATTGGCATCAGTCTGGTAAGTCACCAGACGCTTGCCCAGCCACTGCTGTGCGAAGGCCTTGGCGTCTTCTTTGCTGCGAACCAGCTTAACGCCGCCCGCTTTACCGCGACCACCCGCGTGGACCTGGGCTTTGACAACCCACTCGGTGCCACCGATTTTGTCGCAGGCTTCTGCTGCTGCTTCCGGGGTGTCTACTGCGTAGCCCTTGGAAACTGGCAGGCCGTATTCAGCGAACAGCTGCTTACCCTGATACTCGTGAAGATTCATGCTTTTTACCGTCTTCGTTAGGTACTGCGCATTCGGCGCTGCGCTCATTATGAGTGCCGCGCCACCTGTGACTGCTGCTTGCGCAACTTGCGGGGCTTATGACCCGTAAAGCTGCGCAAGGCTGCGTCCAGCGGATATTCCGCGGTGAGCTTTGCGCGCAAGGCTCACGACGGGCAACTCCGCCGTGGTTTCTTATTATCTCGCTTAGCGCTTCTTGCGGTTGGCGATGTGGATGGCGCCGCCATTCACAGCCAACGCTGCTTCGTGCAACGCTTCGGACAGGGTCGGATGGGAGAAGACCATCATGCCCAGGTCCTCGGCACTGGTGCCGAATTCCATACCGATTGCGCCTTGCTGAACCAGTTCTGCAGCGCTCGGGCCAATCACGTGGACGCCCAATACGCGGTCAGTCTTGGCATCAGCGATGACTTTGACAAAACCACCGGTGTCGTTGGCTGCCATGGCACGGCCAGAAGCGGCAAACGGGAAGGTGCCGACGTTAACTTCAACGCCTTCAGCTTTCAACTGCTGTTCGTTCTTGCCGACCCATGCAATTTCCGGGTGGGTATAGATAACCGATGGGATCAGGTCGTAGTTCATCTGGGTTTTGTGACCCTTGATGCGCTCGACAACCATGATGCCTTCTTCGGAAGCCTTGTGCGCCAGCATCATGCCGCGAACCACGTCGCCGATGGCGTACACGCCTGGCACGGTGGTAGCGCAGTGATCGTCAACGTGGATGAAACCACGCTCGTCGATGTTCACGCCGCTGTCGGAAGCCAGCAGGTCGGTGGTCACTGGACGGCGACCCACGGCGACGATCAGCTTGTCGAAAGTGATGGTCTGCTCGCCTTCTTTATCGGTGTAGGTCACCACGACTTCTTCGCCGTTGACCTTGGAACCGGTAACGCGTGCGCCCAGCTTGATGTCCAGACCTTGTTTGGTCAGGGTTTTCAGCGCTTCTTTGGACACTGCGGTGTCGGCAGCCAGCAGGAACGTGTCCAGGGCTTCCAGCACGGTTACTTCAGAACCCAGACGCGACCATACCGAACCCAGTTCCAGGCCGATCACGCCAGCGCCGATCACGCCCAGACGCTTGGGTACCGATTGGAACTCCAGGGCGCCGGTCGAATCAACGATCACGTTCTGGTCCACTGGAGCAGGCGGGATGTCGATTGGACGCGAGCCTGGGGCCAGGATCACGTTTTCGGCTTCGATGACTTCAACCGAGCCGTCCGGCTTGGTGATTTCAACTTTCTTGCCAGCCAGCAGCTTGCCGTGGCCTTGCAGGGAAGTCACGCCGTTGGCCTTGAACAAGGTGGCAACGCCGGAGGTCAGGCCTTTAACGATGTTGGCTTTACGGCCGACCATTGCTGGCACGTCCATGGTCACGCCAGCATGGTTAATGCCGTGGATCGCGAAGCCGTCTTGGGCTTCGTGGAATTTCCAGGAGCTGTCCAGCAGCGCCTTGGAAGGAATGCAACCAACGTTCAGGCAAGTACCGCCCAATGCCAGTTTGCCTTCCTTGTCGGTGTATTTTTCGATGCAAGCAGTCGAGAGGCCCAGTTGTGCGGCCTTGATGGCGGCAACGTAGCCGCCAGGACCTGCACCAATCACTACAACGTCAAATTTCTGCGACATGAAAATAGTTCCTCTATTTAGCAGCAAGCTTTCAAGCCGCAAGCCCTGGGCCAGACCGCCTTATGGGCGGCCTGTCACAGAGCCAGCAGCTGCTTCTATCAGATATCCAGCAGCAGACGAGCCGGGTCTTCCAGCAGGTTCTTGATGGTCACCAGGAAAGTCACGGCTTCTTTACCATCGATCAGGCGGTGATCGTACGACAGCGCCAGGTACATCATCGGGCGGATCACGACTTGGCCGTTGATGGCCATCGGACGCTGGATGATGTTGTGCATGCCCAGGATCGCAGCTTGCGGCGGGTTGACGATCGGTGTCGACATCATCGAACCGAAGGTACCACCGTTAGTGATGGTGAAGGTACCGCCGGTCATCTCGTCGATGGTCAGCTTGCCGTCACGGGCTTTCTTGCCGAAGCCGGCGATGCCGCCTTCGATTTCAGCCAGGCTCATCAGTTCGGCGTTACGCAGGACCGGAACCACCAGGCCACGGTCGCTGGACACGGCAACGCCGACGTCTGCGTAGCCATGGTAAACGATGTCGCCGCCGTCGATGGAAGCGTTGACTGCCGGGAAGCGTTTCAGCGCTTCGGTGGCCGCTTTCACGAAGAAGGACATGAAGCCCAGGCGCACGCCGTTGTGGGACTTCTCGAACAGGTCCTTGTATTTCGAACGCAGGGCCATGACTTCGGTCATGTCGACTTCGTTGAACGTGGTCAGCATCGCCATGTTCGACTGTGCTTCAACCAGGCGCTTGGCCACGGTGGCACGTACGCGGGTCATCGGTACGCGCTTCTCGGTGCGGTCGCCAGCAGCGAACACAGGCGCAGCGGCAGCCGGGGCAGCAGCCTTGGCAGGTGCGGCAGCCGGAGCGTTTTTCTTGGCTTCAACAGCCGCAACCACGTCTTCCTTGGTCACACGGCCGTCTTTGCCGGTGCCTTTGATGGAAGCCAGGTTAATGCCGTTTTCTTCCGCCAGCTGACGCGCAGCCGGTGCAGCGATCGGGTCTTCAGCGCCAGCAGCCGGAGCGGCGGCAAGAGCCGAAGCAGCAGCCGGAGCAGCCGCGGCGGCAGGAGCAGCGGCAGCAGCGCTGCCCGCTTCGATCGAGCCCAGTACCTGGTTCGACAGGACGGTAGCGCCCTCTTCGGCAACGATTGCGCCCAGTACGCCGTCAGCTTCGGCCAACACTTCCAGAACGACTTTGTCGGTCTCGATGTCGACGATCAGGTCGTCACGCTTTACGGCGTCGCCTGGTTTCTTGTGCCAGGTGGCAACGGTGCCATCGGCAACCGATTCCGGGAATGACGGGGCTTTGATTTCGATAGCCATTATCTGTGGGTCCTTAAAATTCGGTTTCAGTCAGCGCGAAGGCGTTAAACAGTGAAAGCATCTTGCAGCAGTTTTTCCTGCTGCTCGGCGTGCATCGACGCATAACCACACGCAGGTGCAGCAGAAGCATCACGACCGGCGTACTCAAGACCCAGGGCCTTGTTATGGTTGCCGATGCTGCGACGCAAATGATGCTGGCTGCTGTACCAGGCGCCCTGGTTCATCGGTTCTTCCTGACACCACACCACGTTGGTGAGGTTGGTGTAAGGCGCGATGGCCTCCATCAGGTCGTCTTCCGGGAACGGGTAAAGCTGCTCGATACGCACGATGGCGATGTCTTCGCGGCCTTCGGCACGGCGTTTTTCCAGCAAGTCGTAGTAGACCTTGCCGCTGCACAGGACCAGGCGCGTGACCTTGGCGGCGTCCAGCGTGTCGATTTCCGGAATCACGGTCTGGAACGAACCGTCAGCCAGATCTTCCAGGGTCGAGATGGCCAATTTATGACGCAGCAGCGACTTCGGTGTCAGCACAACCAGCGGCTTGCGCAGCGGGCGGATCACCTGGCGACGCAGCAAGTGGTAGATCTGGGCCGGGGTAGTCGGCACGCACACCTGGATGTTGTGCTCGGCGCACAGCTGCAGGTAACGCTCCAGACGGGCCGAGGAGTGCTCCGGACCCTGACCTTCATAACCGTGTGGCAGCAACATGGTCAGACCGCACAGACGGCCCCACTTGTGCTCGCCGCTGGTGATGAACTGGTCGATAACCACCTGGGCACCGTTGGCGAAGTCGCCGAACTGGGCTTCCCAGATCACCAGCGCGTTAGGCGTGGTGGTGGAGTAGCCATATTCGAACGCCAGTACCGCTTCTTCGGACAGGAACGAATCGTACAGGTCGAAACGTGGCTGGCCTTCGTACAGGTTCTGCAACGGGATGTAGGTGCCCGCGTCTTTCTGGTTGTGCAGCACAGCATGACGGTGCGAGAACGTACCACGGCCGATGTCCTGGCCGGTCATGCGGATCGGGTGACCTTCGAACGCCAGGGTCGCGTACGCCATGGTTTCGGCGTAACCCCAGTTGATCGGCAGGCCGCCGGCTTGCATCTTCTGACGGTCTTCGTAAATCTTCGCAACCTGGCGCTGTACGACGAAGCCTTCCGGAATTTCCAGCAGCTTGGCAGACAGTTCCTGCAGGGTTTTCAGATCGAACGAGGTGTCGTGACGCGCAGTCCAGGCGTGGCCCAGGTATGGGCGCCAGTCCACGAACAACTCTTTGTTCGGCTCTTTAACCAGGCTTTTCACTACGTGCAGACCGTTGTCCAGCGCGTTGCGGTATTCATCGACTTTCGCCTGAACACGTGCCTCGTCCACCACACCGGCCTTGATCAGGCTTTCGGCGTACAGCTCACGAGTGGTGCGCTGCTTGGTGATCTGCTGGTACATCAACGGCTGGGTGCCGCTAGGCTCATCCGCTTCGTTGTGACCGCGACGGCGGTAGCAAACCAGGTCGATCACCACGTCACGCTTGAACTGCATGCGGTAGTCGATGGCGAGCTGGGTCACGAACAGCACGGCTTCCGGATCATCACCATTCACGTGGAGGATCGGCGCCTGGATCATCTTGGCAACGTCGGTCGCGTACTCGGTAGAGCGCGCGTCCAGCGGGTTGCTGATGGTGAAGCCCACCTGGTTGTTGATGACGATGTGAATGGTACCGCCGGTCTTGAAGCCGCGCGTCTGCGACATCTGGAACGTTTCCAGGACCACGCCTTGACCGGCAAATGCCGCGTCGCCGTGGAGGGAAATCGGCAGAACCTTTTCACCGGTGGTGTCGTTACGACGATCCTGGCGAGCACGAACCGAACCCTCGACCACTGGAGAAACGATTTCCAGGTGGGATGGGTTGAAGGCCATGGCCAGGTGAACTTCACCGCCGGTGGTCATCACGTTGGACGAGAAGCCCTGGTGGTATTTAACGTCACCGGAACCCAGCTCGACCTTCTTCTTGCCTTCGAACTCGTCGAACAGCTCGCGCGGGTTCTTGCCAAAGGTGTTGACCAACACGTTCAGGCGACCACGGTGAGCCATGCCGATCACGATTTCCTTGGTGCCGTAGGAACCGGAACGCTGGATCAGCTCGTCGAGCATCGGAATCAGGCTTTCGCCGCCTTCCAGGCCGAAACGCTTGGTGCCCGGGTATTTGGTACCCAGGTATTTTTCAAGACCTTCAGCGGCGGTCACGCGCTCGAGCAGATGGCTGCGTACGTCAGCGGACAAAACCGGACGGCCGCGCACACCTTCCAGACGATGCTGGAACCAGTGGCGTTGCTCGGAATCGGTGATGTGCGTGAACTCGGCGCCAATGGTGCGGCAATATGTCTGCTGCAACGCTTCGTGAATTTCGCGTAGGCTCGCTTCCTCTTTGCCGATGAACAGGTCGCCGGCACGGAAGGTCGTATCAAGATCGGCATTGGTCAAGCCGTAATGATTGATCGACAGGTCAGCAGGTGCAGGACGCTGCCAGAGCCCCAGCGGGTCAAGCTGGGCCGCCTGGTGGCCACGCATCCGGTAGGCCTGGATCAGTCGCAGTACTTCAACTTGCTTCTTCTCGTGCTCGCTGCTCACGCTTCCGGCGGAAACCGGCTGGGCGCGGCGCTGGTTCTTTGCCAGCAGCACAAACTGATCGCGAATTGTTGCGTGCGATACATCGGTGGCAGCGTTGCCGTCTGAAGACAACGTCTGAAATTTGGTGCGCCATTCTTCTGGCACAGCGTTAGGGTCGTGCAGGTAGAGCTCATAAAGCTCTTCCACATAGGCAGCGTTACCACCTGAAAGATAGCCGCTGTTCCACATGCGCTGCATCACGCTTTCTTGCATGCTTGGTCACCCTCGATTTGGGGACACCACCGGCGAAAACACCGAGTTTGCTTGCAAAAGGCCAAGTGCAGCGACCAAAACAAGCCACTTAGGATCACGCTGATAGTTCGGGTACCAACCCGAATGCCCCTGCTTGTCTCATTTCTTCAAAATAAGAGCCGCGGCTTTGTAAGTCGCTGCTCAAGTTAAAACTACGGCGCCGGTTGAAGCCTGCGCCGCAGCATTTACGGGCACAACGGTCCTGCCTTGTTACAACGTCAGTTACACGCCGCTTTGCAGCAGCATGTTACGGATGTGACCAATGGCCTTAGTCGGGTTCAGGCCTTTGGGACATACGTTGACGCAGTTCATGATCCCGCGGCAGCGGAATACGCTGAACGGGTCATCCAGTGAAGCCAGACGCTCGGACGTCTTGGTGTCACGGCTGTCTGCCAGGAAGCGGTAGGCTTGCAGCAGGGCAGCTGGACCCAGGAACTTGTCCGGGTTCCACCAGAAGGACGGGCACGAGGTCGAGCAGCAAGCGCACAGGATGCACTCGTACAGACCGTCGAGCTTTTCACGCTCTTCTGGGGACTGCAGACGCTCGATGGCCGGAGCCGGCGTGTCGTTCTGCAGGAACGGCTTAACTTTCTCGTATTGCTTGTAGAAGATGCTCATATCGACGACCAGGTCACGGATAACCGGCAAACCTGGCAGAGGACGAACGATCAGCTTGTTACCTTTGACCACGGCGGACAGCGGCGTGATGCACGCCAGGCCGTTTTTGCCGTTGATGTTCATGCCGTCGGAGCCACAAACGCCTTCACGGCAAGAGCGACGATAGGAGAAACCTTCGTCCTGCTCTTTGATCAGCGCCAATACATCCAGCACCATCAGGTCTTTACCACCGGTATCGACCTGGAATTCCTGCATGAACGGCGCAGCGTCCTGATCAGGGTTGTAGCGGTAAACACTGACTTTCAACATGGCAGCCACCCTTAGTAAGTCCGAATCTTCGGTTCAAACGTCGGAACCGTCTTCGGCGAGAAGTTCACGGCACGCTTGGTTACGCGCTTGTCACCCGGGAAGTACAGGGTGTGGCACAACCAGTTTTCGTCGTCGCGATCTTCAAAGTCTTCACGAGCGTGAGCACCACGGGATTCCTTACGAACCTCGGCGGCGATCGCAGTCGCTTCAGCCACTTCCAGCAGGTTTTGCAGCTCAAGGGCTTCGATACGCGCAGTGTTGAACGCTTGCGACTTATCGTTGATCTTGACGTTGGCGATGCGCGTGCGCAGGTCGGCCAGCTGGGCAATACCTTTCTGCATGTATTCGCCGGTACGGAACACACCGAAGTAGTTCTGCATGCAGCTTTGCAGCTCGCGACGCAGGGTTGCCACGTCTTCGCCATCTGTACGCTCGTTCAGAGCGTTCAGGCGCGCCAGGGCAGCTTCGATGTTGGCGTCGGTGGCGTCATCGTATTCGATGCCGTCAGTCAGCGCTTTTTCCAGGTGCAGGCCGGCAGCACGGCCGAATACCACCAGGTCGAGCAGCGAGTTGCCGCCCAGACGGTTGGCACCGTGAACCGATACGCAGGCCACTTCGCCTACTGCGAACAGACCGTGGATGATTTCGTCCACGCCTTCAGCGTTCTGGGTGATCGCCTGGCCGTGAATGTTGGTCGGCACGCCGCCCATCATATAGTGGCAAGTTGGAACAACCGGAACCGGAGCAACCACCGGATCAACGTGAGCAAAGGTCTTGGACAGCTCGCAGATGCCTGGCAGGCGGCTGTGCAGGACTTCTTCACCGAGGTGATCGAGTTTGAGCAGTACGTGGTCGCCGTTCGGGCCACAGCCGTTGCCGGCGATGATTTCTTTAACCATCGAGCGCGCAACGACGTCACGACCCGCCAGGTCTTTCGCGTTCGGAGCATAACGCTCCATGAAACGCTCGCCGTGCTTGTTGATCAGGTATCCACCTTCACCACGGCAACCTTCGGTAACCAGTACACCGGCACCGGCGATGCCAGTCGGGTGGAACTGCCACATTTCGATGTCTTGCACCGGCACGCCGGCACGCAAGGCCATGCCAACGCCGTCACCGGTGTTGATCAGGGCGTTGGTGGTCGATGCGTAGATACGACCTGCACCGCCGGTGGCCAGAACGGTAGCCTTGGCGCGGATGTAGGTGGTTTCGCCGGTTTCGATGCAGATGGCGATCACGCCGACGAATTCGCCTTGCGAGTTCTTGACCAGGTCGACAGCGTAGTACTCGTTCAGGAACGTGGTACCGGCTTTCAGGTTGCCCTGATAAAGGGTGTGCAGCAGTGCGTGACCGGTACGGTCGGACGCGGCGCAGGTACGGGCAGCCTGGCCACCTTTACCGTAATCCTTCGACTGGCCGCCGAATGGACGCTGGTAGATACGGCCTTGCTCGGTACGGGAGAACGGCAGACCCATGTGGTCCAGCTCGAACACCGCAGCCGGGCCTTCCTGACACATGTATTCGATAGCGTCCTGGTCACCGATGTAGTCGGAACCCTTGACGGTATCGTACATGTGCCAGCGCCAGTCATCGTTCGGGTCGGCGGAAGCGATGGCGCAGGTGATGCCACCCTGGGCCGATACGGTGTGGGACCGCGTCGGGAACACCTTGGTGATCACGGCAGTCTTGTGACCACCCTGGGCCAGCTGCAGCGCGGCGCGCATGCCAGCACCGCCGCCACCAATAATGATGGCGTCGAATGAAATAGTTGGAATGTTAGCCATGAATCAGATACCCCAAAGAATCTGCACACCCCAGACGAAGTAAGCGAACATCGCAATGCCGCAGACTGCCTGGAAGAGAAAACGTACTGCTGTCGCGGACTTGCCCAGCGCCATCGGCGTGAGGTAGTCGGTCGCGATGGTCCACATGCCGACCCAGGCGTGTGCGCCCAGGGCTACAAGGGCCAGCAGACTGAAGATTCGCATCGCATTGTGGGAAAACAGGCCGTGCCATTGCTCATAGCCGATGCCCGGGTTTGCGACGAGGTATCCGATCAGGAAAATGAAATAAGCCGCGAGAACGACCGCAGACACACGTTGTGCCATCCAGTCATAGAGGCCCGAACGCGAAAGGTTCGTAACGCTGGTTACCATATCCAAACTCCTGCCAGAACGATCAGCACCACGGAAATGGCGATGATAATTTTCGAGCCCAGGCGGCCGCCTTCCAGCGTCTCACCGATGCCCATGTCCATGATCAAGTGGCGCACACCGGCTACCAGGTGATACAGAAGAGAAGACAGGAGGCCCCATGCTACGAACTTGGCCAGCGGGCTGGTCAAGCATGCCTTCACCTCGGCGTATCCTTCCTCGGAACCCAGGGATTTGCTCAATGCATAAAGCATGATGCCCAAGCCCAGGAACAGGATGATGCCGGAAACACGGTGCAGGAACGACGTAACGCCGGTGATGGGGAGTTTGATGGTCCTTAGGTCTAGGTTTACAGGTCGTTGGCTATTCACGGCTTTTTTTCACACTGAAGAGCCCCTAACAATCAGGGCAAAGTTGTTGGGGAGTGCGACTGGTCAGGTAAGCACCACCCAGGGAGTGCGACCCCCAATGAAAGCAAGCCCAAAAGCCCTTGGCGGTCGGTGGCCGAGTATAGACAGTTAGGTTACTAATGACAACGCGCGCTCCTCACCCTAATAGCTGATTGCGCTGGCGGGATAAAAGGCGTAAACGGCAGTCAATTTCGAGGAAAAAGTCCGGTTAAAGCCTTCTGGCGCAAGACTTTAGGCAAATTGACATCTGGATTTATATCAATATAGTGGTGCGGGCCCTGCGTGGGGGGTCTGTCTGATGATTTGAAGCATAAATAGGAGGCCACATGGCTGACAAAAAAGCGCAGTTGATCATCGAGGGCGCAGCCCCCGTCGAGCTGCCCATTTTAACCGGCACCGTTGGTCCCGATGTTATCGACGTACGGGGCCTGACGGCCACGGGCCGTTTCACATTCGACCCAGGCTTCATGTCGACCGCCTCTTGCGAGTCGAAGATCACCTATATCGATGGTGACAATGGCATTCTGCTGCACCGCGGCTACCCGATCGAGCAACTCGCCGAACAGTCGGACTACCTGGAAACCTGCTACCTGCTGCTAAATGGCGAACTGCCAACAGCCGAGCAAAAGGCCCAGTTCGTCAGCACCGTGAAGAACCACACCATGGTTCACGAGCAGTTGAAGACCTTCTTCAACGGCTTCCGTCGCGACGCCCACCCGATGGCCGTCATGTGCGGCGTGGTCGGCGCCCTGTCGGCCTTCTATCACGACTCCCTGGACATCAATAACCCGCAGCATCGCGAAATCTCCGCGATCCGCCTGGTTGCCAAGATGCCGACCCTGGCCGCGATGGTTTACAAGTACTCCATGGGCCAACCCATGATGTACCCGCGCAACGACCTGACGTACGCGGAAAACTTCCTGCACATGATGTTCAACACCCCGTGCGAGATCAAACCGATCAGCCCGGTGCTGGCCGCTGCGATGGACAAGATCTTCATCCTCCACGCCGACCACGAACAGAACGCCTCGACCTCTACCGTACGCCTGGCAGGCTCTTCGGGCGCCAACCCGTTTGCCTGTATCGCCGCCGGTATCGCCGCACTGTGGGGCCCTGCCCACGGCGGTGCGAACGAAGCCGTATTGACCATGCTCGATGAAATCGGCGATGTGTCCAACATCGACACGTTCATCGCCAAGGCCAAGGACAAGAACGACCCGTTCAAGTTGATGGGCTTCGGTCACCGGGTCTACAAGAACCGCGACCCGCGCGCCACCGTGATGAAAAAGACCTGCGACGAAGTGTTGAAGGAACTGGGCATCAAGAACGATCCGCAACTCGAACTGGCCATGCGCCTGGAAGAGATCGCCCTGACCGACCCGTACTTCATCGAACGCTCGCTGTACCCGAACGTCGACTTCTACTCGGGGATCATCCTCAAGGCGATCGGCATTCCAACCAGCATGTTCACCGTGATCTTCGCCCTGGCGCGGACCGTGGGCTGGATCTCCCACTGGAAAGAAATGCTCTCCAGCCCGTACAAGATTGGCCGCCCGCGCCAGTTGTACACCGGCTACGAGTCGCGTGACATTACCAAGCTGGAAGATCGCAAGTAAGCACTTGGCTTAGTTGTACCGAGAACGGCCTCCCTTAGTGGAGGCCGTTTTTGTTTGTGTGGCCTGGCAGACCGCTATCGGGGGCAAGCCCCCTCCCACATTGGACTGTGCTCCAAGGGATGTACTCGGTTAACGGTGGGAGGGGGCTTGCCCCCGATGAGGCCAGCCCGGCCAACACAGCCCCCCAGGCATAAAAAAATGCCCCGGCCTTTCGACCGGGGCATTTCCCTGTCCAGCTACACCCTTAGTGGTTTACCGCCCCACTCGCCCCCAGGCCAGTCTGCGAACGCACAAACTGCGGGAAGTACAGCGCACGCTCTTTCTCTGCCGCCGCCGACTTGTCGGTGATGGAGAAGAACCAGATACCCACGAACGCAATGATCATCGAGAACAGCGCCGGGTATTCGTACGGGAAAATCGCTTTCTCATGATGCAGGATCGAGACCCAGATGGTCGGGCCCAGCACCATCAAGCCCACGGCACTGATCAAGCCCAGCCAGCCGCCGATCATGGCGCCCCGGGTGGTGAGGTTTTTCCAGTACATGGAAAGCAGCAACACCGGGAAGTTACAGCTGGCGGCAATCGAGAACGCCAGGCCGACCATGAACGCGATGTTCTGGCTTTCGAACAGGATACCCAGGCCGATCGCCAACACACCCAAGGCCACGGTGGTGATCTTCGACACGCGAATCTCATCCTTGTCGTTGGTCTTGCCTTTCTTGATCACGCTGGCGTACAGGTCATGGGACACCGCCGAAGCGCCGGCCAGAGTCAAACCTGCAACCACCGCAAGGATGGTGGCGAAGGCCACGGCCGAGATGAAGCCCAGGAAGATACTGCCACCCACCGCGTCGGCCAGGTGCACCGCCGCCATGTTGTTACCACCCAACAAAGCACCTGCAGCATCCTTGAACGCCGGATTGGTGCTGACCAGCAGGATCGCGCCGAAGCCGATGATGAAGGTCAGGATATAGAAGTAGCCGATGAAGCCGGTGGCATACAGCACGCTCTTACGCGCTTCCTTGGCGTCGCTTACGGTGAAGAAGCGCATCAGGATGTGCGGCAGGCCAGCAGTACCGAACATCAGTGCCAGGCCAAGGGAGAATGCCGAGATCGGGTCTTTCACCAGGCCGCCAGGGCTCATGATCGCTTCACCTTTGGGGTGAACCTTGATCGCCTCGGAGAACAGCATGTTGAAGTCGAAGTTGACGTGCTTCATCACCATCAGCGCCATGAACGAGGCACCGGACAGCAGCAGCACTGCCTTGATGATCTGCACCCAGGTAGTCGCCAGCATGCCGCCGAACAGCACGTACATGCACATCAGGATGCCCACCAGGATCACCGCAACGTGGTAGTCCAGGCCGAACAGCAGTTGGATCAGCTTGCCCGCGCCCACCATCTGCGCGATCAAGTAGAACGCCACTACTACCAGCGAACCACACGCCGAAAGGGTGCGGATCTGGGTTTGCCCGAGGCGGTACGACGCCACGTCGGCAAAGGTGTACTTGCCCAGGTTACGCAAGCGCTCGGCGATCAGGAACAGAATGATCGGCCAGCCCACCAGGAAGCCGATCGAGTAGATCAGGCCGTCGTAGCCGGAGGTGTAAACCAGTGCGGAAATGCCCAGGAAGGACGCTGCCGACATGTAGTCGCCAGCAATCGCCAGGCCGTTCTGGAACCCAGTGATCTTGCCGCCAGCCGCATAGTAGTCGGCTGCAGACTTGTTACGCTTGGACGCCCAGTAAGTGATGCACAACGTAGCCCCCACAAACGCAACGAACATCACGATGGCCGAGATGTTCAGCGGTTGTTTTTGCACAGCACCGGTCAATGCGTCCGCCGCCCAAACAGCCGGAGCAAACAGCGAAACGCCGAATATAGCCAGTAGACGCCGGATCATTGCGCAGCCTCCTTGAGAATCGCATTGTTCAGGTCGTCAAACTCGCCATTGGCCCGGCGCACGTAGATGCCGGTCAGGATAAAGGCCGACACAATCAGCCCGACGCCCAGGGGAATGCCCCAGGTAATCGACGAACCGGGGCTGATCTTGGCCCCCAGCACTTGTGGCCCGTAGGCGATCAACAGGATGAAAGCGGAGTAAAGCCCTAGCATGATTGCCGAGAGAATCCAGGCGAATCGTTCCCTTTTTCTCACCAGCTCCTTGAAACGCGGGCTGTTTTGAATCGAGAGGTAAATGCTGTCGTTCATTGTTTTTATCCTCGCAGCACAGCTTTTTATTATTTTGGAACGTATCCACTGTATTCGGCTGCAGGAGAGGTTCCAGACGACCTTAGTCTTAGATCGAGTGTAGCGAGGGATTGTGAAGGCGCAGGAGGATTTGCGGAGAGTGAAATAAATGTGGGAGGGGGCTTGCCCCCGATAGCAGTGTGTCAGCCAACACATGTATAGCTGACACACCGCAATCGGGGGCAAGCCCCCTCCCACAGGGTTACATCAGGGGATGTTACTTAGCGGTCCACTCCGCTACACGCTCAGGGTGCTTGGCCACCCAATCCTTGGCCGCCGCGTCAGGCTTGGCGCCCTCCTGGATGGCCAGCATGACTTCGCCGATCTCATCCTTGGACGCCCACTGGAATTTCTTCAGGAAGGCCACGACTTCCGGCGCTTTCTTCTCCAGGCCCTTGCTGCCGATGCTGTTGACGGTTTCAGCAGCGCCATAAATCCCTTTTGGATCGTCGAGGAAACGCAGTTTCCACTTGGCGAACATCCAGTGTGGCACCCAACCGGTGACCGCAATGGATTCCTGTTTGTCTTCGGCACGGGTCAGTTCGGCGATCATCGCGGCGCCCGAGCTGGCTTGCAGCTTGTAATCGAGGCCGTATTGCTTGATGGCTTCGTCGGTCTTGAGCATCACGCCCGAACCGGCGTCGATACCGACGATCTTGTTCTTGAAGGTGGTGTCGGTCTTCAGGTCTTCGATGGACTTGGCCTTGACGTACTCCGGCACGATCAGGCCGATCTTCGCGTCCTTGAAGTTGGGGCCGTAGTCGACCACCTTGTCCTTGTTCTTGGCCCAGTACTCACCGTGGGTCACGGGCAGCCAGGCGGAGAGCATGGCATCGAGCTTGCCGGTGGCCACGCCTTGCCACATGATCCCGGTGGCGACCGCTTGCAGTTTCACGTCATAACCGAGCTTCTGTTTGATCACTTCTGCCGCCACGTGAGTGGTGGCAACGCTGTCGGACCAACCGTCCACGTAGCCGATGCTCAGGGTTTTGCTGTCGGCGCTGGCCAGTGTGGAGCTCATCGCAACTACCAGAGTGGCAGCTGCGCCCAAGAGTCGTCGCATCTTCATCGTACTTCCCCGAAAGTGCTGCGCCCGGCGGATGCCGAGCGACGTCAACCTGTTGTTATGTGGTGCACCGCGCCCCCTTCACGCGCATCGATCCGGTGGCGGCGACATCAGTGGAGTGCTGACACTTCGATCATCAACCTGCGCGGGCCTTCGACCTGCTCTGTCAGCGACCTCATACAAGCAAGAAACGACATCACATAGCCAGTAGGACGTTTTGTAGGGCTTGACGTCAAAATCCCGCCCGAACTTTGCATGTCAAAATTATGCAGCCCCACTGAGACGCGGCAAATCCGGGTAAGATGCGCGCCTTTGCTCCCCCAGATAAGCCGACCATGCCCGCGAATGCCCGCTTCCCTGCCCTGCCCTATTTCTTCGCCGTGATCCTCGGCCTGCTGGCCCTGGTCGCCTACTGGTATGGCCTCGGCCGCCCGGTCGTACTGCCGGACGTCGCCAGCGCCAGCCACAAGCTGCAATGCGCCTCCTACACCCCGTTCGACGAAGACCAATCGCCCTTCGACCAGCCGTTCAAGTTGCGCCCCGAGCGCATGGACGCCGACCTGGCGCTGCTGGCCACCCGCTTTGAATGCATTCGCACCTACTCCATGACCGGCCTCGAAGCCCTGCCGGAGATGGCGCGCAAACATGGTTTGAAGCTGATGGCCGGCGCCTGGGTCAGCAGTGACCCGGTGGCCACTGAAAAAGAAATCGACGAGTTGATCGCGGCGGCCAACGCCAACCCGGAAGTGGTGACCTCGGTGATCGTCGGCAACGAAGCCCTGCTGCGCAAGGAAGTCACGGCCGCGCAGCTGGTGAAGCTGATCCACAAGGTCAAAAGCCAGATCAAGCAGCCAGTCACCTACGCCGACGTCTGGGAGTTCTGGCTGCAACACCCGGAAATCGCGCCGGCGGTGGATTTCCTGACCATCCACTTGCTGCCCTACTGGGAAGATGACCCATCCGGCATCGACCAGGCCCTCAAGCATGTGGGCGATGTGCGTCAGACCTTCGGCGACAAATTCGCGCCCAAGGACATCCTGATCGGTGAGACCGGCTGGCCCAGCGAAGGTCGCCAGCGCGAAACTGCGGTGCCGAGCCGAGTCAACGAAGCCAAGTTCATGCGTGGCTTTGTGGCGATGGCCGAGGCCAATGGCTGGCGTTACAACCTGATCGAAGCCTTTGACCAGCCGTGGAAACGCGCCAGTGAAGGTGCGGTCGGCGGGTATTGGGGCTTGTTTGATGCGGACCGTCAGGACAAGGGCATCCTCGCCGGCCCGGTGACCAACGTGCCGTACTGGCCGCTCTGGCTGGGTGTGGGCGGGCTGATCCTGCTGGGTACGCTGGTGCTCGGTGGCCGCGTTCGCACAAGCCGCGCCGCGCTGGCGTTGCCATTGCTGGGCGCGGTGGCGGCCGGCTCCATCGGCACCTGGGCCGAACTGACCCGCGTGACCGCACGCTTCAATGATGAATGGGTGTGGGCCGGGTTGCTGGTGGCGCTGAACCTGCTGGTACTGGCTCACGCCGCCCTGGCACTGAGCGCCCGGGACGGCTGGCGCGAGCGGGCCTTTAACTGGCTGGAACAGCGGGCCGGCTGGCTGGTGGCAATCGCCGGGTTTGCCGGCGCGGTGATGATGCTGTCGTTGGTATTTGACCCGCGCTACCGCAGCTTCCCGAGTGCGGCGCTGGTGTTGCCGGCGTTGGTGTACCTGGTGCGGCCGGTGACCGGACCGCGTCGGGAAATCGCGCTGCTGGCGTTTATCATCGGTGCGGGTATTGCGCCGCAGCTGTACCGCGAAGGTCTGTTGAATCAGCAGGCGTGGGGTTGGGCGGTAGTAAGCCTGTTGATGGTTGCAGCCTTGTGGCGCTGCTTGCGGGTGCGTAAGGCTTAACACCGCCATCGGGGGCAAGCCCCCTCCCACACTGGACCGGGTTCACACATTTCAACGTGTGAATACAGTCAAATGTGGGAGGGGGCTTGCCCCCGATTGGCCCTATCAGGCAACCCGAGGCTTCCTGACCAACCGCAACCCTGCAATCACCACCGCAAACACCGCAAAAGTAGTGTTGTACAACGCCAACGCCGGCAACCCGAACACCATCCCCAGCACTGCCAAACCCCAGCCTGCACGGCCCGACACAAAAAACCCGAGCACCGCCGTCACCAGTGCCGCCCAGCCCAACACCTTGAAGTGAATCATCAACCCCAGGTTCGACCGCACCTGGCATTCCCAGCGGCTGGCCTCGTCGGCACACAGGCCAACCCAACGGCCGTCCTCCATAAAACCGTAACGCGCGCCATAACTGGCAGCCAGCCATAACGGCAGGGCAATAAGCAGCAAAATCAAGGGCAGGCGGCGGGACATGGGGCACTCCGATAGGCAAAAACGGCGCTCAGCTTAATGCCCCGGCGGCCGTTAGCAAGGTGCATACACACAATTAGTGTTCACCAATGCGTGCCAAAGTGTATCGTCTGGCTACTATTACCCCGATTCTGACGTTATTTTCCGACTTTTCGTGCTGACAGCTGGCACTTCGGTAGCAACGCGGTGGTCATAGCCTGCGAACTTCATTCAGCACGTTTCCTCTTAGGGATTAAGTCATGCTCCGTTCCTTGCGCTGTGCTGCCTTGCTGGGCAGCCTTTTTTTGAGTGCGTCAGCACTGGCCGTCGATGTCGACCCGGCCACCTATGGCTTCCCTTTGACGAACCCGTTCGAAGCGACCATCGCCACCACCCCGCCAGAACTTCGGCCCAAGCTGCCGACCGATGACGAGATCAACCAGTCCGACTACACCCTGAACATGCGCCCAGAGCGCGAGTTCAGCCTGCCCGACAACTTCTGGGCGGTGAAAAAGCTCACCTACCGCATCGCCAAGCAGGACCGTGCCGCACCGCTGATCTTCCTCATCGCCGGCACCGGCGCGCGGTTTGACAGCAGCATCAATGAATACCTGAAGAAACTCTACTACCAGGCCGGCTACCACGTGGTGCAGCTGTCGTCGCCGACCAGCTTCGACTTCATTGCCTCGGCTTCGCGCTTCGCCACTCCGGGGATCACCCAGGAAGACGCCGAGGACATGTACCGCGTGATGCAGGCCGTGCGTGCACAGAATGCCTCGCTGCCGGTGACCGACTTCTACCTCACCGGCTACAGCCTCGGCGCCCTGGACGCGGCGTTTGTCAGCAAGCTCGACGAGACCCGTCGCAGCTTCAACTTCAAGAAAGTCTTGCTGCTCAACCCGCCGGTCAACCTCTACACCTCGATCACCAACCTCGACAAGCTGGTACAGACCGAGGTCAAGGGCATCAACAACACCACCACCTTCTATGAGTTGGTGTTGAACAAGCTGACGCGCTACTTCCAGCAAAAGGGCTACATCGACCTCAACGACGCCCTGCTCTACGACTTCCAGCAGTCCAAGCAGCACCTGACCAACGAACAGATGGCCATGCTGATCGGCACCTCGTTCCGTTTCTCGGCGGCCGACATCGCCTTTACCTCGGACCTGATCAACCGCCGTGGCCTGATCATCCCGCCCAAATACCCGATCACCGAAAGCACTAGCCTCACGCCATTCCTCAAGCGTGCACTGCAATGTGACTTCGATTGCTACCTCACCGAACAAGTGATCCCAATGTGGCGTGCGCGCTCCGACGGCGGCAGCCTGCTGCAACTGGTCGATCAGGTCAGCCTGTACGCCCTCAAGGACTACCTGCACAGCAGCCCGAAAATCGCGGTGATGCATAACGCCGACGACGTGATCCTCGGCCCCGGCGACCTCGGGTTCCTGCGTAAAACCTTCGGCGATCGCTTGACCGTCTACCCGCTGGGCGGCCATTGCGGCAACCTTAATTACCGCGTCAACGCCGACGCCATGCTGGAGTTCTTCCGTGGCTAAATATCTTCTGCTGCTTGCCGCCTTGATGTGCGCAGGCGTGGCCAATGCCGACAACAGCAAAGCCCACGAACCCACCGTGGTCGGTTCCGATGGCTTCAAGGAACCGCTGACCAAGCTCAAGTTCAACCCGGGCCTGGACCAACGCGAGTTCGAGCGCTCCTCCCTCACAGCACTCAACGTGTATGACCCGCTGGAGTCGTGGAACCGCCGCGTGTATCACTTCAACTACCGCTTCGACCAATGGGTATTCCTGCCCGTGGTTGACGGTTACCGCTACGTCACCCCAAGTTTCCTGCGCACCGGCGTAAGCAACTTCTTCAACAACCTGGGCGACGTGCCCAACCTGTTGAACAGCCTGTTGCAGCTCAAGGGCCATCGTTCCCTGGAAACCACCGGCCGCCTGCTGCTCAACACCACCATCGGCATCGCCGGCCTGTGGGACCCGGCCACCGCCATGGGCCTGCCGCGCCAAAGCGAAGACTTCGGCCAGACCCTGGGCTTCTACGGCGTGCCAGGCGGCGCGTATGTGGTGCTGCCGATCTTCGGCCCGTCGAACCTGCGCGACACCACCGGGCTGCTGGTGGACTACACCGCAGAGAACCAGATCAACTTCCTCAACGTGGCTGAAGTCAGCTCCAACCACCCGGAAATCTGGGCCCTGCGCGCCGTCGACAAGCGTTACCAGACCAGCTTCCGCTACGGCCAGATGAACTCGCCGTTCGAGTACGAGAAGGTGCGCTACATCTATACGGAATCGCGCAAGTTGCAGATTGCCGAGTAAATAACGTGTCTAGTCCTGAAATAGGTTTACACCTGTTTCAGTCTCAAAACGCCCGATGCACCGCATCGGGCGTTTTGTATTT
>NZ_CEEDDZ010000037.1:0-29679 GCF_979253585.1 Pseudomonas sp. AC463
GTTAGCCGCGCTGGGCCAAGGATGGCCCATCGCGGCGGCCCACGGATTCAAGCCTGCGTTCGGGCACACCGAGCCTAAGCGAGGTGCCGAGTGTTGGGGCAAGAGCCCTTTGGTTACTTTGGGGCTCTTTTCCAAAGTGACCCGCCGTAAGGGCGGAACCGTACTCAGCCATCACCCAACCAACGGATATGTACTCAATCTAGTTGGCCAACCGCGCCCCACTAAGACTCCCACTCAACTCATAAGCCACCAACTCCGCCTGATGCGCCGCCAAAATCTCCGGCAACGACCCGCGCAAATACTCCACCCACGTCTTGATCTTCGCATCCAGATACTGCCGCGACGGGTAGATGGCGTACAGATTCAGCTCCTGCGAACGATAGTTGGGCATCACCCGCACCAACGTCCCATTACGTAACCCTTCAATCGCCGCATACACCGGCAACAACCCCACCCCCATCCCGCTGGTGATCGCCGTCTTCATCGCATCCGCCGAATTCACCAGAAACGGCGACGTATTGATCGCCACACTTTCCTGCCCCTCAGGCCCATTGAACGTCCACTTGTCCAACTGAATCACCGGGCTCACCAAGCGCAGACACGCATGGTTGAGCAAATCCTGGGGCCGTTGCGCGCACCCCTTGGCCTTGACGTAATCCGGCGACGCACACGCAATGCTGTAGGTGATGCCCAAGCGCTGCGACACAAACCCCGAATCCGGCAGTTCGCTGGCCAGCACGATGGACACGTCGTAGCCCTCGTCGAGCAGGTCCGGCACGCGGTTGGCCAGGGTCAGGTCGAAGGTCACGTCCGGGTGGGTGCGGCGGTAGCGCGCAATCGCATCGATGACGAAATGCTGGCCGATGCCGGTCATGGTGTGCACTTTCAGCTGCCCGGCGGGGCGGGCATGGGCGTCGCTGGCTTCGGCCTCGGCTTCTTCGACGTACGCCAGGATCTGTTCACAGCGCAGCAGGTAGCGTTTACCCGCCTCGGTGAGCGCGATGCGGCGGGTGGTGCGGTTGAGCAAGCGGGTTTGCAGATGGGCCTCCAGGTTGGAGACCGCGCGCGAGACGTTGGCGGTGGTGGTGTCCAGTTGCACGGCGGCGGCGGTGAAGCTGCCGGCTTCGGCCACGCAACTGAAGGCGCGCATGTTTTGCAAAGTGTCCATGGAGTGTTCTCAGGGGAGATAACAAATTGTGACAGAAAGTTACGCCGTCCAGTGATCCCTACCAACGGATTATCGCTTGAACGGTAACAAAGATTCACAGGAATGCCAGCTTATCGCCCTTCATGCCGCCGCCTAGAATTGCGCCACCTACCGTGCATCACCCCCACAGGAATTCGCTTGCCGTGCCGCGTCGCATTAGCAGAGAGCTTAAGACTCTCAGTGTTTGGGCTTTATCGTTAGCAATCAGCGGCTGCATCGGAACCGGCGGAATCGCCCCCCAAGGCCAAGCCCTCAACGCCAATACCCTGGCCACCGACGAAGCCATCCACAGCGCCGCCCAGGACGCCCACTGGCCCACCGCGCAATGGTGGCAGGCCTATGGCGACCCGCAGCTGAACCGCTGGGTCGACCTCGCCACCCAAAACAGCCCAAGCATGGCCCTGGCCGCCGCGCGGGTGCGTGAAGCGCGGGCCATGGCCGGGATTGCCGAGTCGGCAGAGTCGTTGCAGATCAACAGCGACACCACCCTCAAGCGCCACAACTGGCCCAAGGATCAGTTCTACGGCCCCGGCGAGTTGAGCGGTGCCACCACCTGGGACAACAATTCCTCCCTGGGCCTGAGCTACGCCCTCGACCTGTGGGGCCGCGAAAGCAATGCCAGCGAGCGGGCCGTGGACCTCGCGCACATGAGCGTCGCCGAAGCGCGCCAGGCCCAGCTGGAATTGCAGAACAACGTGGTGCGCGCCTATATCCAGCTGTCGTTGCATTACGCCAATCGCGATATCGTCGCGGCGACCCTGGCCCAGCAACAGCAGATTCTCGACCTGGCCAACAAACGCCTGAACGCCGGGATCGGCACCCATTTTGACGTCAGCCAGGCCGAGACCCCGCTGCCCGAAACCCATCGCCAACTGGACGCCCTGGACGAAGAAATCGCCCTGAGCCGCAACCAGCTGGCCGCGTTGGCCGGCAAGGGGCCGGGGGAGGGCGCGCAGTTGCAACGCCCGACGTTAGCCCTGGCCGCGCCGCTGAAACTGCCGTCGAGCCTGCCCGCGCAATTGCTCGGCCAGCGCCCGGACGTGGTTGCCAGCCGCTGGCAGGTAGCGGCCCAGGCGCGGGGCATCGATGTCGCGCATGCCGGCTTCTACCCCAACGTCGACCTGGTCGGCAGCCTCGGGTATGTGGCCACCGGTGGCGGCATGCTTGAGTTTCTGGCAGGCAAGAAATTCAACTACAACGTCGGCCCGGCGATCACCTTGCCAATCTTCGACGGCGGCCGCCTGCGTGCCGAGTTGGGCGAGGCCAGCGCCGGTTATGACATCGCCGTGGCCAAGTACAACCAGACCCTGGTCAACGCGCTCAAGGGCATCAGCGACCAGTTGATCCGCCGCGAGTCCATGGACAAGCAAGCGGGCTTTGCCGCGCAGTCGGTGGCCTCGGCGCGCAAAACCTACGACATCGCGATGATCGCCTACCAGCGTGGCCTCACCGATTACCTCAATGTGCTCAACGCCCAGACCCTGCTGTTCCGCCAGCAGCAAGTCGAGCAACAGGTTCAGGCCGCACGCCTGAGCGCGCATGCCGAGCTGGTGACCGCCCTGGGCGGCGGCCTCGACGCCGGCCAGGACCTACCGCAAGACGCCAAGACCCTCCCGAGCAAGACCCCGGCGGCGCTGGCCGTGTTCGATCACTGAGTAGGATTCGATGACTCCCTTGCCTGCACCGCTGCGCTGGCTGCATTCCCTTGAGTGGCGCCGTGGCTTTTTCGACTGGGCACGCAGCGACGGCGTGACCTGGGTGTACATCTTCAAGGTACTGATCGCCGCCTTCCTGACCTTGTGGCTGGCGATGCGCCTTGAGCTGCCGCAACCGCGCACGGCGATGATCACCGTGTTTATCGTGATGCAACCCCAGAGCGGCCAGGTGTTCGCCAAGAGCTTTTATCGCTTCCTCGGCACCCTGGCGGGCTCGGCGGTGATGGTCTTTTTGATCGCCTTGTTCGCGCAGAACACCGAGTTGTTCCTCGGCGCGCTGGCGATCTGGGTCGGCCTCTGCACGGCCGGCGCCACGCGCAATCGCAACTTTCGCGCCTATGGATTTGTGCTGGCCGGGTACACGGCGGCGATGGTCGGCTTGCCGGCCTTGGCTCATCCAGACGGCGCATTCATGGCGGCGGTGTGGCGGGTGCTGGAAATTTCCCTGGGGATTCTATGCTCCACGCTGGTCAGCGCCGCGATCCTGCCGCAAACCAGCAGCGCCGCGATGCGCAATGCGCTGTACCAGCGTTTTGGGGTGTTCGCGCTGTTCGTCACCGACGGCCTGCGCGGGCGCAGCCAGCGTGAAGGGTTCGAGGCCAGCAACGTGCGTTTTATCGCCGAAGCCGTGGGCCTGGAAGGGCTGCGCAGCGTCACCGTGTTCGAAGACCCGCATATGCGTCGGCGCAACGGCCGGCTCAGTCGCCTCAACAGCGAGTTCATGAGCATCACCACGCGCTTCAACGCCTTGCACCAGTTGCTCGAACGTCTGCGCACCGATGCCGCCGATCACGTGGTGGCGGCCATCAAGCCTGGCCTGCAAGACCTCGCCGAAGTGCTCGACGGTTTCACCGGCCGCGCCCTCACAAGCCCCGACGCCGCGCGCCTGGTCAACCAGTTGAGCGCCTACAAGGACGGCCTGCCCGCCAAGGTCCGTAGCCTGCGCGCGACCTTCCAGGAGGGCAACCCCAGCGAAGCCGAGCAGCTGGATTTCCACACCGCCTACGAGCTGCTCTACCGCTTTGTCGACGACCTGCACAACTACGCGCAGACCCACGCCTCCCTGGCCGACCACAGCCACGAACGCGAGCAGTGGGACGAGACGTTCATCCCCAAAACCAACTGGCTGGCCTGCGCCGCCTCGGGAATTCGCGCCTCGTTTATCCTGATCGCGCTGGGCAGCTACTGGGTGGCCACGGCCTGGCCCAGCGGCGCCACCATGACCCTGATCGCCGCCGCCACCGTCGGCCTGTCCGCCGCCACGCCCAACCCCAAGCGCATGGCGTTCCAAATGGCCTGCGGCACCTTGATCGGCGCGCTGGTGGGCTTTGTCGAAATGTTTTTCGTCTTCCCCTGGATCGATGGTTTCCCCTTGCTCTGCGTGATGCTCGCGCCGGTGATCGTGCTCGGTGCGTTCCTCGCCTCACGCCCCAAATACGCCGGGGTCGGGCTAGGCCTGTTGATCTTTTTCAGCACCGGCTCGGTGCCGGACAACCTCACGGTCTACAACCCCTACACTTTTATCAACGACTACATCGCCATGGTCATCGGCATGCTGGTGTGCGCGGCGGCGGGGGCGATCATCCTGCCGCCCAACAGCCGCTGGTTGTGGCGCCGTCTGGAGCAGGACCTGCGCGAACAAGTGGTGTATGCCATCAGCGGCAAGCTCAAGGGGCTGGCGTCGAGTTTTGAAAGCCGCACCCGCGACCTGCTGCACCAGGCCTACGGCCTTGCCGTCGGCCAGCCGCAGGTGCAACGCGATTTGCTGCGCTGGATGTTTGTGGTGCTGGAGGTCGGCCACGCGATCATCGAATTGCGCAAGGAGCAGGCGATTTTGCCGGTGCACCCGGCGTATGCCGAATCCCAGCCGTGGCGCCAGGCGATCCGCGTGATGGGCCGCTCGCTGGTGCGGCTGTTCCTGCAGCCCAGCGCGAGCAATCTGGAACGCGGCCTGATCGCCGTCGACCACGCGATCAGCCGCGTGCAGGCCACCGACGAACCCTTCGCCCCGCATTTCGACACCTCGGCCCTGCGCCGGGTGAAGAGCTACCTGCACTTTATCCGCACCTCGCTGCTGGACCCGCAATCGCCACTCGCAGCCCTGAAAGGAACCCCGCATGCCTCGTGAAATCGCCTTCCATGGCGTGTACATGCCGACCATGACCCTGATGTTTTTGATCGCGGCCGGCGTGGCCTGGGCGCTGGACCGCTTCCTGGCCGGGTTCGACCTGTACCGTTTTTTCTGGCACCCGGCGCTGCTGCGCCTGAGCCTGTTCGTTTGCCTGTTCGGCGCCCTGGCGCTGAGCGTCTACCGTTGAGAATGCCCCGATGAAAAAGTTTTTCAGCCTGCTCGCGACCTTGCTGGTACTGGCGTTGGCCATCTGGATCGGCCGCACATTGTGGGTGCACTACATGCAAACCCCATGGACCCGCGACGGCCGTGTGCGCGCCGATATCATCAACGTGGCCGCCGACGTCACCGGTGAAGTGGTCGACGTGCCGGTGCGCGACAACCAGTTGGTGAAAAAGGGCGACCTGCTGATGCAGATCGACCCCGAGCACTACCGCATCGCGGTCAAGCAGGCGCAGTCCCTGGTTGCCTCGCGCAAAGCCACCTGGGAGATGCGCAAGGTCAACGCCCACCGCCGCGCGGACCTCGACGCGCTGGTGATCTCCAGGGAAAACCGCGACGACGCGAGCAACATCGCCGACTCGGCGCTGGCCGACTACCAACACGCGCTGGCGCAGCTGGAAGCCGCCGAGCTGAACCTGAAACGCACCCAGGTGGTGGCGGCAGTGGACGGCTACGTCACCAACCTCAACGTGCACCGTGGCGACTACGCGCGTATCGGCGAAGCCAAGATGGCCGTGGTGGATATGCACTCGTTCTGGGTCTATGGCTTCTTCGAAGAAACCAAACTGCCCCATGTGAAAGTCGGTGACAAAGCCGATATGCAGCTTATGAGCGGCGAGACGCTCAAGGGCCACGTGGAAAGCATCTCGCGCGGCATCTACGACCGCGATAACCCCGAGAGCCGCGAGCTGATCGCCGATGTGAACCCGACGTTCAACTGGGTGCGTTTGGCCCAGCGCGTGCCGGTGCGGATTCACATTGATGAGGTGCCGGAAGGTGTCCTGCTGGCAGCGGGCATCACCTGCACCGTGATCGTCAACCAGGCACAGAATTAAAATGTGGGAGGGGCTTGCCCCCTCCCACATTTTGACCAGGTTCAGGCCTTGATAAAGGTTTCGTGCAAGTGACGCCACAGCAACGCGCCGCTGGCCTGCTTCTCAAACACCACCGTGGCCCTCCGATCCGTCCGCGTACCGCTGTCATCCACCTGAAGCTCGCGATAAGTCACCGTCGCCCCACGCGCATGCCGGTCGATTCCGGCCATTTCACTCAAGGTGATCTTCAACCCCGGACGCATCCCGCCCAGGCGCGTGAACAGCGCATTAACCCCCGCCGCATTGACCCTTGTGCCAGTGGCGGGGGCGACCATGCTGAACTCGGGTGAAAAGCGTGCGAGCAGGTTTTGCAGGGTGCCTTCAGGGGCAACCCCGGCGAACCATTGTTCGATCTCGACGTGGGTCTGGATCACTTCTTCGAAAAAGTCGCTGTAGTCGATCATTTATAAACTCCCATTCAAACCAAAGCGTTTCTTCAACACGGTTTCCAATAATCCTTTGGGCAGCAACGCCGCCATCAGCGGCAACGCCCGGCTGCCATTGCCCGAGCGCAACAGGCGCGGCGGCTTGGGCTGTTGCACGGCTTTGAGCACATCTGCCGCAAACGCCGTGGCCGGTGTCGGCTTGTCCTGGGAGGCCTGGCTGCGTGCGCGAATGCCCTCGCGCAGCGGCCACCAGGGCGACTGTTCGTTGATCAATAGCTCGGCCTGGGCGCCGGCGTTTTTCGCGAAGCTTGTGTTGATGGCACCCGGTTGGACTTCCATGACCCGAATCCCGAACGGCGCCAACTCCATGCGCAGGGCGTCGCTCAATGCGTGCACGGCGGCCTTGGACGCGCAGTAGGCGCCGGCAAACGGCGTAACCAGCACCCCGGAAACACTGCCAATATTCACCACCAGGCCCTTGCGTTTGCGCAGGGCCGGGAACAGCGCCTGGGTCACGCCGACGAGAGAGAACACGTTGGTTTCGAACTGGCGCTGCATGGCGTCGGTGCCGCCATCGAGCAACGGGCCCATGGCGCCGTAGCCGGCGTTGTTGACCAGCACATCGAGTTCGCCCAATTGCCCGGCCAGGCGTTGCAGGGCGGCGCCGTCATTCACATCAAGCTGCACGGCGTGGAAACCGGCGGTGGATAAGTCGGCGACATCTTCCGCGCGGCGGGCGCTGGCCCACACGTCATAGCCGGCCGCTTTGAAGGCATCGGCCAGGGCACGGCCGATGCCGCTGGAGCAACCGGTGATCAGTACATTGGGCATGGATCCATCCTTTGTCAGTCCGAGAAACTGCCTTGCAGGTGCTCGGCGCGAAATTCCAGGGTTTGCGCGCGGTAGCCGGGGCGCAGTGGTGGGGTGGGCAGGCAGTCGTCCCAGGTGGCGCCGGCCTGCAATTCGCCAGGGCCGCGATAGCGTGGGGCGGCGTAGACGTTGTCGGCCAGGTTGACCGTGTCCCCCGGGGCATAGGCGGCGACGCGCCAGCGCAGTTCGGTCAGCGGTACGTCGTTGCCGTTGTTCAGGGTCAGTTTCAGGGGACGGTCGGCGGGGCATTCCTGCGGCGCGTAGGTAATGCGCAGTTCAAGGCGGGCCAGTTGCGAGGCTTCTCGGTTGTCCAGCCACACCACCCATACGGCGACACACCCCAGGCCCACGGCGGCTGCCAGGGATACGGGCAAGGCCTTGGCGGGGTAGCGCAATAGCAGGATCAACCAAGTGATGATCAGGAGTACGCCGAAGAACACGATTAAACCCTCGCTTGCGGTGAGCAACCATCCTAGCTGACCCCAGGTAGGAAACCAATTTGATCCTCCTGTGCACAAACATCGTCACGCTCTGGGGGCGCTGGCGAACATCAGGAAATATATACGCTGCGTTCCAATGGAACGGCGAGCGCGCTGATCCCACTGATGCCGAGCCAAGGAGCAGTTTTTACTTTTAAAAGGAGTTCACCCGATGATTGTTAAGCGTCATCTCCAGGTTCAGCCCGATTTTCCTTTTCGATCAAACGTTGTCCTGCCTAAAGCCGTCGAACAGCCAGCGCCTCGTTCAGACAGCCCCGGAATAGTGTCCGAGCAGGCCATTACCGGCACTCCCCTTACCCCGATCGTGCGGGGTATTTATCCTGCATTCGTCAAAGAAGCCGGTGTGAATACCCCCACGTCTGCTCAACAGGGGCTTTTGCTTCAACACGACGACCTCAACAATAAAATCAACCTGTTGATCAGCCAGCAGCCGACCTATGAAGCCTTTGTCCAGAAGTATCAACCCTACGTTGCCAGCACCCCCGGTGCGGTCGACAATATTGGCGCCCTGTTTGCCAATGCTGTCACGCGGTTCTGGACAGCGCCGCGCCCTGGCGAAAAACCCTCCAGCCCACCGCAAGATCAACTGATTAATCTGCATCGGCAAATGCTCTCCACCCAGGCGGCCCTGCGCGCTGCGGACGGTACCCTGAGCAGTGCGGGTAAAGCCTTGATTGAAAAGGCGTTCCAGTATCCCACCCAGGCTGACCGGGAAAAGGCCTTCCCGCACGGTTCACGTTTGGGGGTCTACCCGCTCACGGTGGATGACAACACGCCAACCGGTGCGCGCCTGGCGGGTGCCTTTATGCTCACCGCCACCGACGGCTCCAGAGCAACCACGCCCCACTGGCCCAACGGCGACAAAAGCCTGTTGGCCAGCGAAGACAACGGCCCCGTGGTGCTCTACACCCCCGGTGAAGGCTTTGAAGAGTTCGCCAACCCCGCCCAGTTGCAAACGGTGTTGATGCAACGCATCGACAACGGCGGGGTGCCCGCAACGCTGCTCTCGGAAAGTCTGCCGCTGCCTGCCGAGCGCCTGCGCAAGCCCCTGCGCGGGCAAGACCTGACGCTCGGGTTTTCGCCTATCCCTGAGGATGTGACGGCCGCAGCGATACCTCAGCTGTTGGAACGGCAAGCCGACGAACTGAATGCGCTGACTCACTCGGATACGAGTGATATGGACGGCGAGCACATCGCCGCCGCCATGAACAATGCCGCCAATTGGACCTCTCAATTTGACGGCAGCAACGCCATGCTCGCCCGGGCTGAAAAACTCGAAGACAAACAACAACCGCAGTGGCTGAAAAACCTGTTGCCTGTGAATGCGGGGCATTATCAGTTTCTGGACACCTGCGAGCAAAAAACCGCTCAGGCGCTGGCTCCTTTGTTGGAGGCCATTCCCTCGCTGCAGCACTTTGCCAATCAGCAGATAAACGCCGCACTCAAGCAGAAATACCCGACGGCAAATTTTGATGCAGACAAGATCGTGGTGCACACCTACGGGGAGTTCGTCTTCTCGCGAAAAAACGGCGAGGTCGTGAAAAACGTCACCAACAGCTTTAGCTCCCTGACTGATGTTGCCTTGAAAAATGCGACCCTATCGATCCCGGCAGAAAACTACCAAAATCGCTCTTTGACAATGACCGCAAGCCTGACCGATACCGGCGGCAAGCCGGTGCTCGGGGCTGATGGAAAGCCCATCGTCCTGGCGGGGAGTGAAATCGCGGCACTGGTCAGTAAGCTGGAGGTGGGCAGCAATTACATCAAGTTGCTCAAGAAACGAATGGCGCCGGAGGCCCTGACGGGAGACGCGGGAAAAGTCCGCACTGCTTGGAAGGCCAACCTGTCGGATGTCATGAGGAAACAGGCATTTCTGGCGGAATTGAACCCGCTGGCGTACCCGCCTGGATCGCCGGGCCCTGAGTGGGTACAAACCGTGCTCGACTTTCCGGACCCTGCCAAACGGCCGCAAGTGGATGGAAGAACCATCGTTGCCAATACGGTGAGTCACTATGGCAAGGCGCTTCAAGGCGTGATTGCGATTGACAGTGGCAAAGGTGGGCCGCTGATCCTGTATAGCCCCGATGCGCCGGACGGTATGTCCTTTCGGCAAGTCGCCGACCGAGTCGCCCTGGAAACGCTTTTCGAACAGCCGCAATGGAAAACGTATGCCGAAAGCAAGGTGTCGCCGCTCAACCCTGGCGGCCCCGATGCGGCGATCCAGGACCGCCTGAATGAGTCGGTTTTCAGCGCCCTGGACCGCGAGGACCGCGGCGACCGGCCCAATGGCCCTGGATACCTCAGCGCGATCCAAGGTGATTTTCAGGACGCATTGTACAAACAGTTGGCAGGCCTCTTGATCGATGAGGCTGATGCTGGTTCTGTCAGCTCTGCCGAGCTGGCTGTAGAGACGAACTACAACAAGATCATGTTTGGTATCGAGATCGCTACCCAGCTTTTGGGCTGTTTGCCCGCAGCTGGAAGGTTTGTCTCGACCGCCCTGCGGCTAACCAGGGCCGGGTTGAGAGTCCTCAAGGCACCGGGCAACGCCATCGTCAACGTGCTCAACCGGCCTGATCGCCTTGCCATGCTCTATTCCCGAGTCGGCGGCAGTGGCGGTGCCACGGCGGGTAGCAGGGCCCGCCCCCTTCTGCGGCCTGTCTTGAGTGCGCCTGCGCTAAGCCGCGCGGTGCAGCCACTGGCCCCCGGCACGCCCGGCGTGGGGAGTGTGCCGGATATCAGCGGCCATTCCGTTCCGGATAGCCTGCTCAGCGGCCGTACGCTGAGGGGCGATGGTACTTATCAAGTCGGCGATCAGTTCTACGTGCGCTACACCGATGGCACCGGCGTCAGCAAACCCTATGAAATCAGCCCGATTTACAAAATCGAAGGCGGCCCTGTGCGGGTGATTAACCCCCACACCCGAAAAACCGTTGCGTTCCTGCAGCCGGCAGGCGCAGGGGAGTGGCGGCAGAACCGGATGTTGGGTGGCGCTAAGGGCGGCGTCGTCCAAGGGGTCAAACGCCCCAATACTGAGCCAGTGCAACCTGGACCTTCCAGCGCGGCCAAACAACCTAAGTCGCTTGAAGCGTTTCCCGGTGAAAAAGCGCTGCTGGAGCCGCCGGTCAAAGGTGTCAATCGGTTCTATCACTACACCGGCAAAGACCCGCACGCCAGGATCATGGCGAGCAATGTTCTCGAACCGTCCAGGTTCAATTTGAAGGGCGAGGCGTTACCCAAAGGTCAGCGCCGGCATTACTTTACCGACCTGGCCCCGGAGGACATGCCCACCGAGAAAATCTCCGAGGCCATTTTCGGGAAGCGTAAACAGGGTAATGCCCTGGATAAGATGACCTATTACTACGAGGTCAACACCTCGGGACTGAACGTGGTGAAAAGCACCGAAAACGCGCATATCTTTTACGTGGAGACGCCGTTTGACATTCTGTTGAGCTACAGGAGCTCCCCGCGGGCGGAGTTGACTCGCCGGGTCATCTACCATGGCGAAACCCCCTACACGCCGGCCCCGCCCAGTTAAAAAAAAGGCCCCCATCATGCACTGCGGATAGGGGACGCAGCACATGCTGGGGGCCTGCTCTACACGGTGTTACTGCGCGATGGTTTTCACCGACACGCCACGCTCAACCGGCGTCGAACGCCCGTAGATATCTTCAAAACGCTCGATATCGTCTTCGCCCAGGTAGCTGCCCGATTGCACTTCGATGATCTCCAACGGGATCTTGCCCGGGTTGCGCAGGCGGTGCACCGAGGCGATCGGGATGTAGGTGGACTGGTTCTCGCAAAGCAGGAACACGTTCTCGTCACAGGTGACTTCGGCGGTGCCGCTGACCACGATCCAGTGTTCGGCGCGGTGGTGGTGCATCTGCAGCGACAGGCACGCGCCCGGCTTGACCGAGATGTGCTTGACCTGGAAGCGCCCGCCCATGTCCACCGAGTCGTACGAGCCCCACGGGCGATAGACTTCGCAGTGGTTCTGGGTTTCGCTGCGGCCCTGGTCGTTGAGGGTGTTGACCATCTGCTTGACGCCCTGGACCTTGTCCTTGTGGGCAATCATCATCGCGTCCTTGGTTTCCACCACGACGATATTGTCCAGGCCGATCACCGACACCAGCTTGCCGTTGCCGTGGATCATGCAGTTGCGGCTGTCCTGGATCACCACGTCGCCTTTGCTGACGTTGCCGTTGACGTCTTTGTCATTGACCGCCCACAGCGAGGCCCAGCAACCCACGTCGCTCCAGCCGGCACTCAGCGGCACCACACAGGCGCGCTGGGTTTTTTCCATCACGGCGTAGTCGATGGAGTTGTCCGGGCAGCAGGCGAAGGTGGCTTCGTCGAAGGTCACGGTGTCGGCATCCTGCTCGCTGCGTTCCAGCGTCAGCAGGCAGGTGTCGTAGATGTCCGGATCGTGCTTTTTCAGCTCTTCGAGGAAGCGGCTGGCGCGGAACAGGAACATGCCGCTGTTCCAGAAATAACCGCCGCTTTTGACAAACTCTACAGCGCGTTTTTCATTGGGTTTTTCCACGAACTGCTCAACGCGGCTCACGCCTTCGGGCAGCAGCGAATCGTTGGTGGACTTGATGTAGCCGTAGCCGGTTTCCGGGCGGGTCGCCGGGACGCCGAACAGCACCATCTCGCCACGCTCGGCGGCCACGGTGGCCAGGGCCAGGGCGCGTTGCAGGGCTTTCTGGTCGTCGATCACGTGGTCGGCGGGCAGCACCAGCATCAGTTCGTCACGGCCTTCGTTGACCAGCATCATCGCGGTCAGGGCCACGGCGGGCGCGGTGTTGCGGCCGAACGGTTCCATCAGCACGCGCTGGCATTCGAGCTTACGGGCGCTGAGTTGCTCGTTGACGATGAAGCGGTGTTCCTTGTTGCAGACCACAATCGGGGTGTCCATGCCTTCGAACACCAGGCGCTCCAGGGTTTGCTGGAACAGGGTGTGCTCGCCGGTCAGGGCCAGGAATTGCTTGGGGAACTGTTTACGGGAAAGCGGCCAAAGACGTGAGCCGCTACCACCGGAAAGGATGACTGGAATCATGGGTGTTTCTCCTTGAATCGATATGGGTCAGAGCTACGAAGGTTTGTCGTTTCACTCTTGTTTTTGTCTCGGTCCGGGTTGGTCATGACCAACCCGGAAAAAAGTGCTTAGCGGGTCGACACTGGGCGTTTCACCCAGACTGGCGAAATGCTCGAACCGGAACCTGTGACGTACAGCACCGCTGCTTCACCGCGTTCCAGGGCAACCGGCTTCACGTCGCCGACTTTCTTGTCGCCGTCGTACAGCGCCAGGCTGACCTTCACCGGGTTGATTTCACGCTCGCCACGGCCTTTGGCGGCCACCGACTTGACCACGTCGGTCTTGCCGTCGGCGGTTTTCAGGGTCAGGGCCTTGTCGCTGAGGTTTTGCACGCGCACCAGGGATTTCTGCTTGTTCTTGAACGGCGGCTCTTCGATCAGCTGCGGCTGGCCGCTGCTGTTGTTGACCAGGGTGTAGTAGTGGTCGGCGGCAAGCTTGACCGGCACGGTCTGGCTGCCGACCTTGGCGCTGTAGTCACCGCCGGGCATGAAGCTGAAGTCACTGCTGGCCAGCGGCGCGACGTCGCTGAGGCTGGTGGCGCCGACGGTCGCGCTGACTTCCTGGTTGCTGGCGTTGTACACACGCACGAAGCTCGAGCCTTTTGGCGCGGTTGGGCCGTAGAGGGCGGCGTCGCCCCCGGCGAAGGCGGACATCGATACGAAGCTCAAGCCGGCAGCAATGGCCAGGGTCTTGGCGAGACGACGCGGAGTAGTAGTGAAAGTCATGTGAGTTACCTCTCTTTCAGTTTTGCGCCCGGTCGGGCGTCTCGGATTTTTGGTTTCTAGCTGGGGTGTTCAAAGCCATGTTCTGTTGGCGCGAACCGGCTTGTTTAAGCTGCGCAACCCAAGACGGGTCGGCGTCACCGATTTCGTTGTTGACGGGCAGATAACGTTCAGGAAACTCCCAGATCAGCACCTGTGGCGGGCTGTTCTTGAAATCATCGCTTTTCAAATAGCTGAGCATTGGCAGGATCGGGCCGTGGCCGTCTTCGGAGTAGTTGATGACGTCGCTGCCCAGGGCTTGCTTGAGCGCACCCACGAAGTTCCAGTTGGGGTTGGCGCTGTAGCTGGTGCCCACCAGGGCCACTGGGGTTTCGCTGTCGGTAAACAGCGCGTCGTCGCCACCGGCTTCGGCCAGGTGGGTGACACGTTTTTCCAGCGGCTCTTTCGGTGGCATCAGGTTTTCGAACAGCGGGTCCAGGGGCAGGAACAGACGCAGGTCGCCTTTATGCGGCTCGGTTTTCTCCGCCTCGGTGACAAAGCGCTGTGGCTCGCCGTGGAGCGGCGTCTTGGCGGCGATGGTCTTGGCCAACTGCTTGGCCGCGACTTCGGCGCCGTCCGGGGTCCAGTGGGTGTCGGTGCGCAGGAACACTTGCTTGCCGCCGAGCTTGGCCTGTTGCAGCGGGCCGAGCAGGTCCGGGGCGATGATCTTGTCGGCCGCCACACGAGCGTGGAAGTCCTGGTACAGATTGGCGTGGATGCTCGCCGGTTTCACTTCACCCAGGTGTTCCGGGTACAGGCGCACCTTGGCGGGCACGATCGCCATCACCAGCTGAATGCCTTGGGCCTTGAGCTTCTGGCGCACGCCTTCGACCAGCGCGTAGTTGCCTTGCAGGTTCTGGTCTTCGTTGACGGCGGGGTTGAATTCCTCGTCGCTGTACAACCAGTGATCGCGGCCCAGCACCACGCCAGGGCGGCCTTCATTGAACAGCTTGTAATCCAGCGCCGCCCACAGGTTGGTGCCGATGCGCTTGATCGGGAACTCGTCGTCGTAATGGGTCTCGACGGCTTTGGTCCAGCGGCCATTGAGCACGGTGGCGTCGGCGTTGGTGCTGAAGCCCATGAAGCTGCGCAGCGACCAGGCGCCCAGGGCCAGCAGCACCACCATGAACAGGCTGATATAGAGGACGCGTAATGAACGGGTCATGGTCGGCTCCCTCAGAATTGGAAGTAAAGGAACGGCGAGAAACTCTGCGCCGACAGTTTCAGGATCGACGCCACGAACAGCAGCAGCACCGCGGCGCGCATGGCGTAGCGTGGCCAGTCAGCGGTCCAGTAGGCCGGTTGCACGGCAGCGTCCTGGCCAACGGTGAAACCTGGTTGGTGGATGCTGCCCGGGTTGTCGCCCGGCACGGCCTTGATCAGGCTCGGGTCGGCCGGCTTGGTTTTCTCGGCAGGGCGGTTGGTGTAGAAGTCGCGCAGGCCAAAGAACGCCAGGGTTGCGTAGGCCACCACCAGGGTTGCCACTTGCAGGCCGGTGAGGTTGGCGCGGTTGAGTTCCGACAGCGACCACTCGCCAAAGCTGAACATGGCGCCATACATACGGCCGGCGACGTGCAGGTTTTCGGAACGGAAGATCACCCAGCCCATCACCACCAGCAGGAAGGTGAAGGCCCAGCGCAACACGTTGAAACTGCGCGGCGCGGTGTTGAGGCCAATGGCTTTTTCAATCGCCAGCCACATGCCGTGCCAGGCGCCCCACACGATGTAAGTGATGTTCGCACCGTGCCACAGGCCACCCAGGAGCATGGTCAGGAACAGGTTGCGGTAGGTGGTCAGCGTGCCTTTACGGTTGCCGCCCAGGGTGATGTACAGGTAGTCACGCAGCCAGGTGGACAGGCTGATGTGCCAGCGCCGCCAGAACTCGGTGATCGACTGGCTGATGTACGGCTGCTTGAAGTTTTCCATGAAGCGGAAACCCATCATCAAGCCCAAACCAATCGCCATGTCGCTGTAGCCGGAGAAGTCGAAGTACAGCTGCGCGGTATACGCCAGCGCACCCAGCCAGGCGTCGCCGGTGGTGGGGTTTTGCAGGGCGAAGCAATGGTCGGCCACCACCGCGAGGGTGTCGGCAATGAAGACCTTCTTGATGAAACCCTGCATGAACCGCGTGCAGCCCTCGGAGAATTTATCCAGGGTGTGGGTGCGGTTGTTGAACTGGTCGGCCAGGTCGCGAAAACGCAACACCGGGCCGGCGATCAGGTGCGGGAAAATCGCCACGAACGCCGCAAAGTCGATGAGGTTGCGGGTCGCCGGGGTGTCGCCACGGTACACGTCGATGATGTAGCTGATGGACTCGAAGATGTAGAACGAGATACCGATCGGCAACAGCACGTGGGTGAGAATGAACGGTTCCAGGCCGGCCGACTTCATCATGACGTTGATGCTGTCGACGCCGAAGTTGGCGTACTTGAAGTAGCCGAGGATGCACAGGTCGACAGCCACGCCGAGCAGCAGCCAGCGCTGGGCCGGCTTGGTGCGCACGCCGGCCGCACCGACCTTGAGGCCGATCCAGTAGTTCCACAGCGTGACGGCGGCGAACAGCGCCAGGAAGTCCACTCGCCACCAGGCGTAGAACACATAGCTGGCAATCAGCAGCAGCAGGTTGCGATAGCGTTGCCCGCTCAAGTAGTACAAGCCGAGAAAGATCGGCAAGAACAGAAACAGGAACACATTGGACGAGAAAACCATCCCGATCTCTCCATGTTTAACAGACAGTCAAGGGCCGCAGCCCCCCCAAACCCCCCCACGAATTTCGGGGGAGGGCGGTACAACAATTCCATCTGGCAAAACGCGGTTAGAAATGTGGGAGGGGGCTTGCCCCCGATAGCGGTGTGTCATTCAACACAGATGGCGACTGTTGCTCCGCCATCGGGGGCAAGCCCCCTCCCACATTTTTTATTTACCGTGTTTCTTCAGGAGCCTTTGTTGCCTTTTTCGTGTGCCGGGTCGTAGACCTTGGTCAGGTCACCGCCAAGCCGGAACGTCTTGAACGGCTGCATCCCATGCTTGCGCTCGATCACATCCGGCGCGCAGGTGTAGAGGGTGCAGAAAGGTTCGAGCCAGGCGAATTTCATGTCCTGTTTCAAGTCCTTCATGTCCTGCTCTTTGCCGTTCTTCTGTTCGAAGATTTCCGGGTCTTTGACGCCGGCCAGCACTTTGTCGCCCAGGCGTTTCAACGCGCTGTTGTTTTCCTGGCGCAGGTCCACACCATTGACCAGGGCAAAACTGGCGATCATCGACAGCGGCGGCAGGGCGTAGTTGTGGTACGACAAGGCGCGTTGCTGACGCTTCAATTCGTTGGGCAGGAAACCCTGGTCGTCGACCTGGTTGGCGCCGACTTTGTATTCCTTCACCGCCCAGTCAAACAGGTCGCGGCGATTGGTGGCGACGGAGGTTGCCATCACCGACCAGGCGGCCCAGTAGGAGTGGTTGTTGGTTTTTTCCAGCGGCAGGTTGTCCCAGTCGCTTACCACCTGGTCGGCCAGTTTGTTGAACCAGGCTTCGATCAGTTGCGATTCCTGCTGGTGGTTGGCCAGCGGGTGCGAGTCGGAGAACTTCAGGCGCACATAGGCCGAGGCCATGCTGCCCAGCGCCCATTTGCGCATGGACTTGCCGGTGTGGTTGAAGTCCTTGGACATCAACGCATCGGCCTTGGCCCAACTGGTCAGCCAGTTGAGCGTGCATTCCAGCTGCTCCGGACGGCCGTCACGCATGAACTGCATCACGCGTTTGCTGGTGTCTTTTTCCAGCTTGGTGATGTCGGCGGTGCTGTCGCGGAAGGCTTTTTCCGACTGCACATTCAGCGTGGAACGGGCCTTGTCGGAGCCTTCGTACTTGCTGCGAAATTGCAGCGAACCGGTGTACGGCGCCGGCATGGCGTCGCAGTCATTCTTGAAGTCGCCGGTCTTGAACGCTTCAACCGGGGCAAAGTAGCCCTGCGGCGGACGCAGTGGCGCGGCGGCGTTGGCTGCGCCGGCGAAGATCGCCAGGCCCAGCAACGATGGAATCAATAACTTCTGCATAGGTAACCTCATTGCCCCGTTGAAGCGGTCTGTTGACCACCGGCGGGGAATACGTTGCGTGTGCAAATTTTCGCTTCGACCTTCTGCGCGGCAGCGCCCGCTTCGGGACCCTGCACTTCCACGGCCAGCAAGTTCTGCGAGGCCCAGTCTTCATCGGTGCGCAGTTCAAAGGCGAAACGCCCGTCTGTATCGGATGTTTCGGGTTTCTCGATCTTGATGTCCTCGTGGCGCCCGTTCATGTACCAGAGGGTGGCTTGCAGGGTTTTCACCGACGGGTCGGCGAAGCGGATATCAACCTGGTGATTGGCGTTACGCAGGTCTTTGTTCGAACTGTTAACCAGCAATTCGTTCTTGCCGGGTTTCAATGTGGTGCTCGCGGTCATCTGCGCGGTCTTGCCTTCGCAGCCGTTGTCGAGCAGCGACATCATCTGGCGGTAGATGGTCTCCTGGTCCAGGCGATACAGCGGCGAGAATTCCCAGATGAGGATTTTCGGCGGGGTCTTCTGGAATTCTTCGCTGCCCAGGTATTGGATCATCGAGCCTTCCAGGCCACCGCCAGGGAAGGCGACGTTGAGGATGTCGGCACCGATTTCCTGTTCCAGGAAGCCAGCGAAGTTGTAGTTCTTGCCGCTATGGCTGGTGCCCACCAGGGTGATCTGCGGGTTGCCCGAATCGCTGAACAGGTCGCCGTCGCCCGCTTCGCCCTTGGGCTCGGTGGAGAACTGGTCCATGTACTGGATCGCGTAGCTGGTGCCGCACAGCTGCCCGGCCATGTTGTGCAGGGTGCCGGTCTTGCCCATGCGCCCGGAGACTTTGGTCTCGAATTCACGCTTGGGAATATCGGCAAACTCAGGCATCGCACGCACTTTGGCGCCGACGATTTTCGCCGTGCGCTGGGCGCCGTACGGGGTCCAGTGCTGGTCGCCGCGGAAGTAGAAATCGTGGGCCGGCAGTTCGTCCGGCAGTTGCTCGTTGGTCAATGGCGACAGGTCCGGCACCACGTAGCCCATCTTGGCGAAACGGCCGAGCATGGTTTTGTAATTGCCCAGGGCCTTGTCGAAATCGAACTTGGCTTTCTCTTCGGGGTTGAGCTTGTTGCGGTTCACCAAGCCACGGGTCGGCTGGTAGACCACCACCAGTTCCACACCCTTGGCCTTGAACGCATCGTGCAGTTGTTGCATGCGCTTGTAGCCGGATGGGCTGGTGTCGAATTCGGTGCGCAGGTCTTCCTGGGTACGGAACAGCCAGTCGCCCTGGGCTTGTACCAGGGTGGTGAAGTTCTGCTGGTAGCGCGTGGTGTAGTTCTTCGCGTCATGGGCGGCGGGGCACAGGCTGCAGCACGGTTCGGCGGTGAAAGTCGGCGCCTTGATTTCGTCGGCGCGTACGCCCTGGCTGGCCGCGAGCAGGCCGAGGGTCAGACCCGAGAGGCTCAGCAGTTTGATCATGTGTGGGTGCATAAGGGTCATCCTCAGTCCTGCATTTCGGTCTGGCGTTCGACAGGGTCGATCAGCACGGCTTTCTGCTGGCGCACCAGCAGGTCGAGAATCTCTTCCTGGCGATCACCGAGAACGCCGGAGAAGCTGATGCCACTGGATTTGGTCGGCGCCAGCATCGACACGCGGTACAGCTCGATGCTCAACGGCGAGTCAATCGACAGCGGCCCGCTGCCGTTACCGGCCAGCTCACCGCCGACCACGATCAGCGAAACCTTGGCGTCGAACGGGTCGAGGGCGATGTCGCGGTCGGTGTCGGTCAGATCCTTGATGTGGCCGTACACGCCGGTCAGGCCGTTGGCCATCGAGGTGTTTTCGTACAGCTTGATATTGACGCTGTTGCGCACGCGGATACCGTGGCGACGGTTGCTGATCACCTTGTTGCCCCACAGCAGGTTGTCGCCGCTCTCATAGAGGGTGATGCCGTCAGTGTGGTTACGGTAGAACTCGTTGTCGGCCACGATGTTGTTGACGCTGTTACGGTCGAGTACCAGGCCCGAGAGCTTGTTGTCGTAGCTGCGGTTGTTGAAGATGAAGCTGTCGTTCACTTCCCGGGAAATGATGATGCCGTGCTTCTTCTTGGTGCCGTACACGGTGTTGTCCGCGATGATCAGGCCGTGGGAACGGTCATGAGGGTCAATGCCGTAGACGATGTTGTCTTTGTAGGTATTGCCCTTGATCACGAAGCCCGTGGTTTCGTAGCAGTAGAAGCCGTACCACATGTCCGAGAACTCGGAATCGATGATCCAGCCGGTCGGCTCAGGGCGCTTGAGCACCTTGGCCATGTTCGGCGTGTACTGGGAAATACTCACCCCGTACGACTTACTGTTGGCGTAGCCGAAGCTGGCCATCTTGGTCTTGGAGATGTAGGTCTCGGTACCGCCCCAGGCCAGCAGGAACGGGCGGAACTCCTTCGGCGACTTGAACAGCGCCGGGCCGTTGGCCTTCTCGTCCCAGCCGGTGACTTTGGTGTCGTGCACGAACAGTTGGCCGTCGTTGATCAGGAACGAACCGGCTTGCTGCGACAGGCGCAGTTCCTGGGTCTTCTTATCGATTTCAAGGATGCCCTTGCGCCCGACCACGATCGGCAACTTGGCCAGGAACACGCCCGGCGAGGTTTCGCTGAGGTACTGCCTGGGCACTTTGCCGAGCAGGTCCTTGAGGTTCATGTAGCCGTCGTCAACGAAGATCGCCTGGGGAATGCCGTGCTGGCGCACCACCCATTCGGCCATCTTGTTGTCACCACCGATAAAGTCCTTGAGGGCGTCTTCCTGCATCATGCGGCGGATGCTGATTTTGCCCGGCTTGGTTCGCACGATTTTCTTTTCCATCGCGGCGGCGGTGTAGCCCGACAGGTCCGGCAGGGCCGGCTTGGCCATTTCCAGCGGCGCGGTGGGCGGGCTGGAAATGGTGTAGGTCTTGGCCTGTTGCAGTTCTTTGGCGATAGTCGGCGCCTTGACCTGCTGCGCGGTGTCGGCGAAGGCTGTGGCGCTGGCCATCAGCATCGCGGTCACCAGCAAGCGTTTAGGAATCATTGCGCAGGCTCCCATCAGAATTTCCAGATCACGTCGACAAAGGCGCGATGCATGTACGAGTCGACCTGGCTGCCATAGGCATCACCCGGCTTGAACACGCCGGCACGAAAGCGCACCAGCGCCGACGGTTCGTCGATCGACTGGCTCAGCGCAGCCGGCAACAGGCCGGTCTTGAAGTACTTGGTGACGACCAAATCCATCTCTTGGCCGAGGTCCTTCTTGCCATCTTCAAGGGGCAGGGAGGTGCTGGACAGGATCGCGCCGGTCACGTCGTCGGTGTTGTTCTGCACGGCATCGATGCCGTTGCTGCCCACCGGCTTGTTACCGTCGACGCGCCAGAACTTGTGGTACACCAGGCTGGCGTCGTAGTCCTCGCGCAGTTGCCAGGAACCGAACAGGCTCATGGACTGCATGTTGTTCATCTCGCCCCGGAAGGCTTCGCCGAAGCGGTGCACGCGGGACTGGGTGCCGGTGAAGTTCGAACGGTTGCTTTGCAGGCCGTTCTGTTCGTACTCGGCGCTGGCGCGGGCGTAGGCCGCACCCACTTGCCACTGGGGGTCCAGACGCAGGCGGATACCCAGGTCGGTGGCCCAGCCATTCACGTCATCGCTGCGCTTGGCCTGGGCGGGGCGGTTGCCGTCGGCGGTCAAGGCGTTGACCGTGTCGCGGTCGCCCTGCATGCCGGTGACGCTGGCCCAGTAGTTGACCGTGTTGGTGTTGCGCCAGTTGTAGGCGTCGCTGTTGGCTTCGATGCCGAGCCAGGTCAGGTCGCCGTTCTCGCGCTTGTCCAGCGAGTCGGTGGCCACGCCCGGTTCCGGATAGTCGAGCTTGCCGTCGTCGTGGGTATGGTGCGCGCGCAGGCCGATCCACTGCCCCGGCGTCCACTGGTAGGCGGCGTCGGCGTAGAGGTGCTGGCGGTCCTTGTCCTTGGGCGACAGTTCCTTGAGGTCGGTGCGGTATTCGCTGAAGCGTTCGGCAACGCCGACATTGGCCTTGAGCAGGGTGGTGTCGAAGGTCCAGTTCAGCGCTTCGATATTGGTGTCGCGCCATTGGCCGTCGTCATTGCGCAGGCGTTGGCGGCCGAACTTGAGGATCTCGCCGGGGTAGGGCGTGAAGCCGCCGTAGGCGACCCAGAACTCGCGCATCGCCAGGTAGTTTTTCTTGCTCTTGCGGTCGTCGTTGCTGGTCTGTTGGGTGGCGTCATCGGAAGACTGTTGCAGGGTGTCGGTCTCGATGATGTCGCTGGACACGACCGCCTGGCCCATGGCGTAGGCGCTCCAGTTGCCGCTTTCACCGTAGATCCACGGGCGCAGGTCGAGGCCGATGCCGTTGACGTCGCCGCCTTTCTGGGTGCCGAGGTCGCGGTCATCTTCGGACTGCGCGGTGGCTTTGACTTCCAGGCCGAAGTTCTTGGCTTCGGTCAGCGCGGCCAGGGTCGGGCACGACCACAGCATGGCGAAGGTCAGGCCGATACCGGCCTTGACGAATGGGTTGAGCTTCATAGGGATTCCTCGCCTTCGTCTTCTTCATCCAGGGCGTGCAGCTGCAACGTGCTCTGGGCCAGGGTGCCGCGTGCGGCCAGTTCCTGTTGCACCAGGCGTTGGCCTTGGGCGCGTTGCTCCGGCGTCAGGGGCGCTTCGAGCTGGGTGGCCAGGTCAGTGGCTTGCGGCGTGTCCTGGGCTTTGGCCAGCTGGCTGAAGACGTAGGCGTTCAATGGGTCGGGCTTGGTGCCCTTGCCTTGGGAAAACAATTGGGCGATGGCGAAATCGGCGCTGTTCTGGCCGTTGCGCGCAGCGGTCAGCAGGTGGTCGAGGGCTTTTTGCGGGTAGACCTTGCCCAGGTAGCCACGGCGGTAGATCTGGCCGAGGTAGTAATCGGCGGCGACTTCCTTGCCCACGGCTTTTTCGAAGTGCGCTTCAGCGGCTTTGGCATCCGCCGGCACCCACTTGCCTTCGTAGTAGAGCTTGCCCAACAGCAATTCGGCGCGCGGCTGGTCGGCGGCGCGGCCGTTGTCCAGGTACTTCATCATCTGGTCGACGTCGCCCAGTTCCGGGAAGTCGTAGAGCAGTTGCGCCAGGCTGACCCAGGAAGCGGGGTAGCCGGGGGCGATTTTTTCCAGCAGGGCCTGGGCGGTTTTTTCGTCCGGCTGGCCGAGGCTGGCATCGCCGAGCACGCGGGCAACGCTGTCGACGCGCTGGGCGCTGACGGTGCCACGGCTGTAGCCGGCTTCCATCTGCTTGAGCAACTCGGCCTGTTTTTCCGGCGCGGCTTGTTTCTGGTAGACCGTGGCCAGCTCGACGTAGCAGATGTCGGTGGTGTTCAGCGCGGCTTTGCAGATGCGCTCCACGTCAGCCAGGTGCTGGTCGTAGGTGTCCTGGGTGCGATACAGCAGCACCTGGGCCAGGCCGGCTTCCGGGTAACCGGCGGCCTGCCATTGGCTGATCTGCTGCTGAGCGTTCACGTTAGGGAAGCTGTGCGGGTATTGCAGGTACAGCATCGCCAGGGGGATCAGGGTGTTGCCTTCGCCATTGGCAAAGGCTTTTTTCAGCAGGCCTTCGGCCTCGTGGTGCTCGGCTTCGGTGCTGCCCGGCTTGGCCACCAGCAGGCGACCCAGGCGAGCCTGGGCGCGCGGCGAAGTGTCGGCGGCCGCGCGGTAGGTGGCTTCGGCCTGTTTGATTTGCGCCGGGTCACGGGTACCGACCTGGATATCGGCCAGGCCCACTTGGGCCTCGCTGTAACCCAGCTCCGCCAGCTGCTGGTAGTTCTGCTGGGCGGTCACGGTGTCGCCGCGCTTGAGGGCTTCGTTGGCCAGGCGCTGGTCGGGCAGGCCGGCGCAACCGGCCAGGGCAATGGCCAGCGCCAATGGAACCGGCAGGGATCTAAGGGCGCTCATGATTAAAGACCCGCAGCCATGGCTTTATCGATCAGCCAGTTCAGCGAAGGGCCACGGTCGCTGGTGACTTCCACCGGGCGGCCGGCGAAGGCGCTGTCCAGCGGTGCGTCAGGCTTGATCTGCACGCGAATGTCGGACGACAGGTCGGCGCTGTTCAGGCTGGTGCTGCTGACGATGGTGCCGGTGCGCAGTTGTTCTTCGTCGGCCACCTGGAAGCTCACCGGGGTACCTGGGCGCACGTCGGCGAACTGGCGATAGGTGAAGCGTGCTTCCACGTTGGCCTGGCTGCCGCGTGGCACCAGCTGGAAGATCACATCGCCTTTGCTGGCGTACTGGCCGTCGGCGACCATTTGCTGGGCGACCACGCAATCGCATGGCGAGGTGAGGGTGCCGGTCATTTGCTTGCCGAACAGCTCTTCAACCTTGGCCGGTTGCAGCTGGTCTTCGTCCAGGTGGCCCTTGAGCACGTCGAGCATGCTGGTGCTGAAGGTCGCCAGCGGCGCGCCTTTGGCGGCGATCGCGTCACCTTTGAGCAGGCTTTGCACGGTGCCGTCGCGTGGCATGGTCACGTTCATGCCGGGTACGCTGACCAGGCCGGCCTGGGCGTGGCTGACGAAGTACATGCCATACACCGACTTGAACACGAAGCCGAATGCGGCCAGACCGACGATGAAGATACCGGCGCTGAATACCACGGCGCGCAGGCGACCGAATGCGGTCATGCCGCTGCCGCTGTCCTTGACCTTGCGTGCCTTGGTGAAGTTGTCGCGTTGCAGGGTGGCCAACACGTCGCCCATGGACACGATGTCGCCGGACAGGTGCGAGGTGATCAGGTGGCGCAGGGTGGAAATATCCTGCTGCTCCAGGTTCTGGAACTGGCAACCGGTGCGCCCGCTCTGGCGGTCGTAGGAGCGGATCTGCAGCTCAACGTCCATCGCCAGGCCGAGGTTATCGATCACAAACTGCAGGCGGCCTTTGTGCACTTCGCCAACATTCAGCGGCTGGGTGGCGGTAAACGCCAGGCCGCCGGCGGACAGGTCGATCACCCGCGCTTCGGTGGGTTTGCCGTCATTGCCGAAAAAGCGCAGCTTGGCCGGGATTTTGACCCGGGCGTGCTGACGCTGGGCTTCGGATTCGTGGACAACGTTGACGTTTGCTGGGCTGTTCATAGTGTTCGATTTCCTAGTTAATTCAGGCTTGGCTGGGTCAGACCATCATCAGCAACACGGCAACGAAGATGCTGCCGGCGGAGAAGGTCATGGTCCGAGACGACCAGGTGTTGAACCAACGTTGAAAGCTGGCCAAATCGCGGGTCAGTTTGGTGTCCTGGCGGGTCCAGGACTGTTGATCAAGGCGGAAGAACACGTAGATCTTCACCAGCGCGCCCATGATCTGGTTGTAATAGAGAATCGCCGGGTAGGCCGGGCCGATCTTGTGGCCGGAGCACGACAGCAGCAGGGTCAGGATCAGGCGGGTGATACCGATCCACAGCAGGTACGCGAGAATGAACGCGCCGCCGTACTTGAAGGTGGCGATGATGGCCACGGTCAGGCCGAGCAGCGAGGTCCACATCGACACGCGCTGGTCGAACAACACCACGCTGGTGAACAGGCCGAGGCGGCGTACACCCAGGCCCAGGGCACGGGAGTTCTGGCGCAGGTTATTGCCGTACCAGCGGAACATCAGCTTGCGGCTGGCCTTGATAAAGCTCTTTTCCGGCGGGTGTTCCACGGTGTTGATCGCGGCGTCCGGCACGTAGAAGGTGTCGTAGCCCAGGCGCATCAGGCTGAACCAGCTGGACTTGTCGTCACCGGTGAGGAACTTGAAGCGGCCCAGGCGCCAGTGTTGCAGCGAGTCGCTTTCCACGTCGGCGATAAAGCCCGGGTCGGTGACCACGCTGGCACGGAACACCGACATGCGCCCGGTCATGGTCAGCACGCGCTTGGACAGGGCCATGGAGCACATGTTGATGTGACGCTGGGCGAAACGCAGCTTGTGCCATTCGCTCATGATGTAGCCGCCGCGTACTTCGCAGAACTCGTTGGTGGTCAGGCCGCCGACATTGCCGAACAGCTGGAACCACGGCACGGTCTTGCGTACGACGCCCTCGGCGAGCACGGTGTCGCCGTCGATCACAGCCACGACGGCGCGGTCGTCCGGCAGGTGGCGGGAGATGGCGCGAAAACCGAAGGCCAGGCCGTCACGCTTGCCGGTACCGGCGATGCGCACGAAGTCGAGCTTCACATGCTCCGGCGGGTTCATGCGCTCCCACAGGCTTTTCACCAAAAGCTCATCGGACATTTCCACCAGCGAGCAGACCACGGTGGTGGGGAAGCCGCATTCGATGGCTTCGCGGATCACCGAGCTGTAGACCTGCGCGGTGGTCAGCGCGTCGATACGGAAACTGGTGACCATCAGGAACACATGGGACGGGTCGGCGGCCTTGCCCAGCTTGCGCACTTTGCGGCGCAGGTGCGGGTAGACCACGTACAGGAACAGCATGCCGCGAAAGAAATGCGTAGCACCCATCGAGTAGCGCCAGATACCGACGGCGCCAATCAGGAAAATAAAATTCTTCGACTCGGAGTCGAACGTACTCGCCGGCAGCAGCAGGGCGAGACCCATCAGCAGGCTGAGAAAAAACAGCCAGCCGGCGGATTGCAGTAGTACGTGTTTTAACTTGGACATAAGCGTCATCCGAAGGTGAAGAAGGCTCCGCGCTGCACGCGCTGGGGATCAGGACACGTGCAGCGCGAAACTTGCCGTTGCTGTTACCAGCAAATGCCTTCGGTACGGCCAGTCGTACTGGTGGCCTTGGACATGAAGCCCACCAGGTCGATGACTTGCTTGCCGTGCGGTGCGTTCTGCGCCAGGGCGCGGAATTTCTCGTCACGGTTGCCGAGGATGATCACGTCGGAGTTGTTGATCACCTCATCGAAGTCCGAGTTGAGCAGGGACGACACGTGCGGGATCTTGCCTTCGATGTAGTCCTTGTTCGCGCCGTGGACACGGGCGTACTCGACGTTGCTGTCGTAGATGCTCAGGTCGAAGCCTTTGCCGATCAGCATTTCGGCCAGCTCCACCAGCGGGCTCTCGCGCAGGTCGTCGGTGCCGGCCTTGAAGCTCAGGCCCAGCAGGGCGACTTTGCGCTTGTCGTGGCTGTTGACGATGTCGAAGGCGTTCTGCACCTGGGATTCGTTGCTGCGCATCAGCGAGTTGAGCAGCGGCGCTTCCACATCCAGGGAGCTGGCGCGGTAGGTCAGGGCGCGCACGTCTTTTGGCAGGCACGAGCCGCCGAACGCGAAGCCTGGGCGCATGTAGTACTGGGACAGGTTGAGGGTCTTGTCCTGGCAGACCACTTCCATCACTTCACGACCATCGACGCCGACGGCCTTGGCGATGTTGCCGATTTCGTTGGCGAAGGTGACCTTGGTGGCGTGCCACACGTTGCAGGTGTACTTGATCATCTCGGCGACGGCGATGTCCTTGCGGATGATCGGCGCGTCGAGTTCTTCGTACAGCGACTGCAGGACATCACCGGAGGCTTTGTCGAATTCGCCGATGACGGTCATCGGTGGCAGGTCGTAGTCAGCGATGGCGGTGGATTCACGCAGGAATTCCGGGTTGACCGCAACGCCGAAGTCGACGCCGGCTTTCTTGCCGGAGCAGTCTTCGAGGATCGGGATCACCACGTTGGCCACGGTACCCGGCAGCACAGTGCTGCGAACCACGACGGTGTGGCGGGTGGTCTTGTCACGCAGGACAAAACCGATCTCGCGGCACACGGCTTCGATGTAGTCGAGTTCCAGGTCGCCGTTTTTCTTGCTCGGCGTGCCGACGCAGATCATCGACAGGTCGGTATCGCGGATGGCGTCGGCGAAGTTGGTGGTGCCACGCAGCCGGCCGGTTTCGATACCCTGGCTCAACAGCTCGCCCAGACCCGGTTCAACGATTGGCGATTTGCCTGCATTGATCAGGTCGATCTTATCCTTGGAGATGTCTACGCCGACCACTTCGTGGCCACGGGCAGACAGGCAACCGGCACAGACTGCGCCAACGTAACCCAAACCAAATATGCTGATGCGCATCGCATTTACCTCTTTGTCACTGAAGACGATATTAAAATCACGCCATTAGATGGCTGGAGTTCATGTTTGCAAGCGTCACAAATGCCACGGAAGTTGGGCGAATAGACGCCGACTTACCGCGTATAGGCATGTTAAATAGTGAGTGACTAACTATTGCACTCAAGTTGTGCGCAACGTGGCCTTGTTGTTGGGACCTGCCCTCAAATGCAGCCGGCCTTCCTGGGAGAAGGGCCTGGCGCCAGTGCCGCAGGGCTTTGATAGAGGCGTTAGGCCTTTAAATATCAATGCCTTGGGTTGTCTCACTGACCATTAGGGGAGGCTTAGCCCTGGCCTTATAGGGAGTAGCAAATCATCCTTGTCGCCGCTCTTAATTAATCGGTTGGCAATATGACCAATGAGTCAAAGTTTAATGTGACAACTTTGCTACTTCCGTTGGTCGCCATGTAAGTCATCTCCTACAGAAACAGAGAATTTCGTTACCGGTGGTATGAGCCGTGCTTTTGGACGAAGTTCCAGACCGCCTATCTCAAGCGTGGAAATTTCTTGAAATATTAGCAAAGATGGCACTGGTACTATATTGATAGCACTTGCTACTTGGGCCAGTAGTTGCAGGGAGTTGGCGCGCGGGGATAGTTTTGTGCCACTACTGATTAAAAAAAGTGGTGCCACTACGAAAAAAAACGACGAATGTCGAGTGAAAGAATTGTTAGAGATGCTTCAGGATATTTTTTGACGCCAAAATATTGGCGATTTGTGGGTTGGAATACACACAAAATGTGGGAGGGGGCTTGCCCCCCCCACATTTGATTTTCAGTGTCTGCGAGGCCTTATTCCGGTGCGTGATCGCGTAGGAACACCAGGTTGTCCGGTTTTGACTGCTCTGCGTTGAAGCGATAACCCTGCACATCGAACTGTTTGAGCTTGGCCGGGTCGTTGATGCGCTCTTCTATCACGAAGCGGCTCATCATGCCCCGGGCCTTTTTGGCGTAGAAGCTGATGATCTTGTACTGGCCGTTTTTCAGGTCCTTGAACTCGGTGTTGATGATCCGTGCGTTCAGGGCGGTGCGCTTGACCGCCGAGAAGTATTCGTTGGAGGCCAGGTTGAGCAGCACGTCGTCGCCTTGCTCGGCCAGGGCTTCGTTGAGCCATTCGCTGATGCGGGTGCCCCAGAAGGCGTAGAGGTCCTTGCCACGGGCGTTGGGCAGTTTGGTGCCCATTTCCAGGCGATACGGCATCATCAGGTCCAGAGGGCGCAGCAGGCCGTAGAGGCCCGAGAGCATGCGCAGGTGGTCCTGGGCGTAGCTGAAGTCGGCGTCGCTGAAGGTGTCGGCGTTGAGGCCGGTATACACATCGCCCTTGAAGGCGAGCAGGGCCTGCTTGGCGTTTTCGGGGGTGAAGGCGGGGGTCCAGCTGCCGAAGCGGGCGGCGTTAAGGCCGCCGATCTTGTCGGAGACGTGCATCAACTCGCTGATTTGCGCTGGGGTCAGGTCGCGTAATTGCTCGATCAGCTCTTGGGAATGGTCGAGGTATTGCGGCTGGGTGAAGCGCGGGGTGGCCGGTTTTGACTCGAAGTCGAGGGTTTTGGCGGGGGATATCACCATCAGCATGAGGTTGGCTCCTGGAATCGTGTTGGGGATTCTAGGGGGTTGGGGCGTTTGACTCCACCTATGGTAGTGATAGGGGGCGCAGTACATATCCATTTCTGCGGTAACGGCTACTTATGGTTCCGCTCTTACAGCGGGTCACTTTTGGAAGGACCCAAAAGTAACCAAAAGGTCCTCGCCTCACCACTCGGTGCCTCGCCTAGGCTCGGCATGCCCGTAATCCGACAGTGATGTGGGGGGCCGCCGCCACGCGCCATC
>NZ_CEEDDZ010000038.1:0-25985 GCF_979253585.1 Pseudomonas sp. AC463
CGTCCCCTAGGGGACTCGAACCCCTGTTACCGCCGTGAAAGGGCGGTGTCCTAGGCCACTAGACGAAGGGGACACGCGTACAACATTCACTACTTGGCGCGTTTCGCTGTGTGCTTTACGCGTTAAGTGGCGCGCATTCTATGGATGGATTGAAAGGTCGTCAACCCCCAAGGATAAATATATTAAAATCAATGACTTCGATCTGGTTTCCGGGCTTGCAGGCAGATTGTGCGTGTCCGGGCTTTGGCGCCTATATTCTGGCGCGCCACAAGGCGCTATAGTTCGCTCCGGCAAATGATGGCAATGTGCATCTACGCAGGGATCGCCTACTTATATAGAAGAAACTACCTGAGCAACTGGTCGATCAGTCCTATCCGCCAGATGGCCCAGTCACTACACTCCACTGTAAACCCTATAAAGAGGTCACACCGGTGACACCACTCATGATCACCCTGCTGGTAATAGCCGGGATCGTAATACTGATCGCCATTGGCTACATGAACCACGTGGTGGAAAACAACAAGCTGGAAAAGAAGCGCACCGAGATCGAACTCAATGATCGTCTGCGCCGTTGCGGTGAAATCACCGAGACCTTCCCTGGCCAACTGATGACCCCGGCGCTCAAACTGTTGCTGACCCGCCTGGAACTCAACGTCAACCAGCGCCTGTTGAACCTCAACAAGACCAGCGCACCGATCAAGGCGCGCATCACCGAGCTGAACGCGCTGGTGGCCCAGGGCGAGTCGATCCCGGTGAGCAACCCGCCCGCCCCGATCCAGACCGAAGCCAAGGCCAAGGACGTGCGTTTCCTGCTCGAAGCCCTGCACGGCCAGGTCACCCGCGCCGCCCAGGACGGTTTCCTGCCGGCCAACGAGGCCAAGCACTGGATCAAGGAAATCCGTCATATCCTGGTGCTGCTGCACATCGAGTTCTTCAACAACCTCGGCCAGCATGCCTTGCAACAAGGCCAACCGGGCCAGGCGCGCCTGGCCTTCGAACGTGGCGTGCAGTACTTGCGCAAACAGCCGGAGCCGGTGCTCTACAGTGCCCAGTTGCAACTGCTGGAAGGTCAGTTGGCCCGCGCCAACTCCACCGTGCTGGCCAACAGCAAGCAGACTGAAACCGAGGCCAACGAACTGACCGAAGGCTTGAAAGCGGTCGACGCCGACGCCGAGTGGAAAAAGAAAGTCATCTACGACTGACCCACGCCCGCCCCCTCTGGCGAACCCTGTTCGCCAGATGCCATCACTTTGCACCTATCCCGCCGCCCCCGACTAGCGTAAAAAAGTGCCCCTCACTCCGTGAAGTCAGAGGCCTGCTATGCCTGTCGCCGTCATTGATGGACAACCGCTGCACTACGTCGACCAAGGCACCGGCCCTGTCGTCCTGCTGGGCTCCAGTTACCTGTGGGGCCACGACATGTGGGCGCCGCAGATCGAAGCCCTGTCGCAACAGTACCGCGTGATCGTCCCCGAGCTGTGGGGCCATGGCGAGTCGGGCGCCCTGCCCGCACGCACCGAATCGCTCGACGACCTCGCACGCCAGGCCCTGGCGCTGCTGGACCATCTGGATATCGCACAGATCAACCTGGTGGGCCTCTCGGTGGGCGGCATGTGGGGCGCGCGCCTGGCGTTGCTGGCACCCGAGCGGATCAACTGCCTGGTGCTGATGGACACTTACCTGGGCGCCGAGCCCGAGGCGACGCGTCAGTATTATTTCTCGCTGTTCAAGATGATCGAAGACGCCGGCGCCATCCCTGAGCCGTTGCTGGATGTGGTTGCACCGATTTTCTTTCGCCCGGGCATCGATCGTGAGTCCGCGCTTTACCTGGGCTTTCGCCAATCGCTGAAAGACTTTTCCCGCGAACGCCTGCTGAGCAGCATCGTGCCGCTGGGCCGCATTATTTTCAGTCGCGAGGACATACTGGCGCAGCTGCCGCGCCTGGACGCCGACACGACCCTGGTGATGTGCGGTGAGCAGGACAAACCACGCCCACCCGCCGAGTCCCATGAAATGGCCGACCTGATCGGCTGCAGCCTGATCCTGATCCCGGAGGCCGGCCATATCAGCGCCCGCGAAAACCCGGATTTCGTCAATGAAGCGCTGCTGACCTTCCTCGCCAACAACGCCTGACGCCTGCCCTGCCCTGTGATCGCCGCCCGGCGATTACAGGCGGAAGTGCCCCACCATGCCCTTGAGTTCCGCCCCCAACTGCGCGAGTTCGATACTCGACGCGGCATTGCCTTGCATGCTCAACGCCGACTGATCGGCGCTGGCGCGAATGCTGGTGACGCTGCGGTTGATCTCTTCGGCCACCGAGCTTTGCTCCTCGGCGGCGGCGGCAATCTGCTGGTTCATCTGCTGGATCAACGACACGGCAGCCGCGATGCTGCCCAGTGCGCTTTCGGTTTCCAGGGTATCGCTGACCGCCAGTTTAACCAGCTCGCCGCTTTGCTGGATCTGCTGCACCGAAGCCTGCGCCGCGCTGCGCAAGGTGCTGACCAGGCGTTCGATCTCCTCGGTGGATTGCTGCGTGCGTTTGGCCAATGCCCGCACCTCATCGGCCACCACGGCAAACCCACGGCCCTGCTCACCGGCACGCGCCGCCTCGATGGCGGCGTTGAGCGCCAGCAGGTTGGTCTGTTCGGCGACGCTTTTGATCACACTCAATACCGTGCCGATATTCTGGATTTCGGCGCTCAGGCTTTCGATGCTGGCACTGGCCGAGGTGCTTGAGGTGGCAAGCAACTCGATGCGCTGCAGGCTCTGGCGCACCACCTGCTGGCCGCTTTCAACCTTGTCGTCGGCGGTCTGTGCGGCTTGCGCGGCCTCTTCGGCATTGCGTGCCACGTCATGCACCGTCGCGGTCATCTGGTTCATGGCCGTGGCCACTTGCTCGGTTTCTTCCTTCTGGCTACTGACCTCGACATTGGTCTGCTCGGTGACGCTGGACAGCGAATGCGCCGAACTGGCCAATTGCTCGATACCGGCCTGCAACCCGCTGACCATCTGGCTCAAGCCATTGCCCATCTGTTGCATCGCCTGCATCAACTGGCCGATTTCATCGCGGCGGGTGACCTCCATGCGCCCGCTCAAATCGCCGGCGGCAATCTGCTGGGCCACGGCGATCACACTGCGCAGCGGTGCGACGATCAAGCGGGTAATCACCCACGCTGCAATCAGCCCTACCAGCAAGGCCAGGGCCGACGAGCCGACAATCAGCAGCGCGCTTTTCTTCAGTTGCGCCTGCATCGACTGGTCTTCGGCTGCATAGGCCTGGTTGACCCGACTGACCACCTGGTCGGCACGCTCATGCAACTGCTTGTAGACCACCTTCTCCTGGGCCAGCAGGCCGGTGTATTCGCCGAGCTTCTCGCTGAACGCGGCGATATGCCCGGAGACTTCATTGAGCACGGTCTGGTAGCCGGAGTCCTTGACCGTGGTTTTCAGTGTTTCGACCTGCGCCAGGGCCTGGTCAGCCTGTTCGATCTTGCCTTGCTCGGCGTCGTCGGCATCCACCTTGCGGCTCTGGTCCAGGCGCACATGGGCTTCGTTCATGGCTTGCAGCATGAGGCGCGACACCTGGCTGACCTGCCCCGCCTGCTCGATAAACTCGGCGCCCTCCTTGCCCTGGCTTTCCTTGAGGCCATAGGCGCCATCGTCGGCCAGGCCGGCCTGCAACACGTCAAGGTTATTGGCCACGCTGGACACCGACCAACTGGCCATTTCCAGGGCCAGGTCCTTGGTCTGGGTCAATTCGACGAACTCGTCGAAGGCCTTGCGATACGCGGCCAGGGCCTGCTCGACATCGGTCATCACCGGCACGTTGGCGGCCGACTGCGCCTTTAGGCTCGCTGCCTGGGCGGCCAGAGCATCGACGCTTTCATGCAGGGCATCCACTGCCTTGGGGTCGGCGTGCAGTGCGTAGTCCTGTTCGATCAGGCGCACCTTGAGCAAACCGCTGTTGAGCGACGACATGGCCTTGAGGCCTTCGAAACGTTGCCCCACCGTTTGCAGGGACCACACGCCAATAGCCGCTACCAACGCGGTCAGCAGCAGCACCAGGGTGAAGCCCAGGCCCAGTTTTTTCACCATACCCAGGTTGGCGAAACGTCGTTGCACGCCCGAAATCATTGCACTTGAATCCTCTTGCAATGGCAGATGCCATCAAGCCCGGTTGACCAGAGGCGAGATTGGCAACCACAAGGCACTGAACACAAGACGTTGGCGCCACAATAATGGCAAAAAGCTACACGCCCGTCGTTTTCAGAATGGTCGAGGTCGATCTGGCAGGCCCCATGGCGCGGAACAGCGCCAAGGCCCGTTGGTCCGCCGCATAGGCCACGTTGATGCGCAGCCACTCACTGGGTTCGCCGCTTGGCGAGAACAACGCCCCCGGCGACAGCAGCACCCCAAGCCGCCGCGCACAGGCCTGCAAACGTGAGCGATTGCCCACCCCGGGCCGGGCCCACAGGAACATGCCGCCGGCCGGCACGGCGAACACCTCCCACTCTTCGTCCTCCAGCACTTGCAGGGTGTCGGCCATTTGCGCACTCAGCCGCTTGCGCAGGCGCTGCACCCACTTGCGATAGGTGCCATTGGCCAGCAACATCGCCACCACCGCTTCGGCAAACCGCGAAGTGCCAAAACCGGTCAAGGTCTTGAGGCTGGCCAGCTGTTCGATGAGCGCCGTACTGGCACTGAGGTAACCAACCCTCAAGGCACTGCTCAGGCTTTTGGAAAAGCTCGCGACATAAATCACCCGGCCATCATGGGGCAACGCCGCAAGCCGCGTGCAGCTGGCGTGCTGCAGGTCGCCGTAGACATCCTCCTCGATGATCAGGAAGTCCTTGCTCTCTGCCAGCTCCAGCAAGCGCTCGGCCACCGCTCGACACAGGCTGGTGCCCGTGGGGTTGTGGTACAGGCTGTGGATGAACAGGCACCTGGGTCGATGGCGCTGCAACAGCGCTTCGAGCGCCGGGATGTCCGGGCCATTGCGGGTGCGCGGCACTTCCAGCAACTGCACGCCGTGGAACGCCAATTGCCGATAGAGATTGCCGTAGCCCGGGGTTTCCACCACCACAGTGTCGCCGGCCCGCAGCAACGTGCGTATAAGCAGGTCCTGGGCATGGCTGGCGCCTGCGGTGGTCAGGATGCGGTCAAGGCTGCTGGCGATATTGCCGTGGGTGAGGCGTTTGAGCAGTTGCTCACGCAACGCCGGCAACCCCAATGGCGTGCTGTAGTTGAACAGGCCGGCGGTATCGGTACGGCTGACTTCACGAATCGCATAACTGATGTCATCGCTTTCGCGCCAGGCATCCGGCAACCAGCCGCACCCCAGCTTCAGCTCCCCCAATGGGTTATCGGTAAACGCCCCCCACTCCCGCTCGGCGCCCTCGTACCAGTAGCCTTCCTGCAAAACCGGCGGCTGGGCCACCACAAAACCCGAGCCTTGCCTGGTGGCCAGCAAGCCCTGCGCAACCATTCGCTCGAATGCCTCGACCACGCTGGACTGGCTGAGCAGGTTATCAAGGGCAAATTGCCGGATGGACGGCAAACGCGTACCAGGGCTTACCCCATTCTTGCGAATCCACTCCGCCACGGCGCTGACGATTTGCTGCACCACCGGTACAAGGGCTTGTCGATCGATCCCTAAATCCATGAGCCACTCACTTCAACTGTCTGTTATTCAACCCGTTGAGTTAAGCACAGAAGTTCGTGTTGACCGGTTTCGAAAACTTATTAAATTATTGATTTTATTAGGTTATTTACCTAGTGATACACATTCGGACGCGGCACTTCGCCAGTTGTGGAAATGCCCCACAACCCACCAATCCCTTTTCGAATGACGTGCAACACAACGTCCTAGATCGCTGTTGCGCCACCATCCACCGCCAAGGCCTGGCCGGTGGTGAACGCCGCACCATCACTGCACAGGTAGAGCACCGCACTGGCGATTTCCTCGACCTTGCCAATGCGCCCCACCGGGTGCATGGCGGCGGCGAATTCGGCTTTGCGTGGGTCGGCCTCATAGGCACGCCGAAACATGTCGGTGTCGATCACCGCCGGGCACACGGCGTTAACGCGGATTTTCTTCTTCGCATACTCGATGGCGGCCGACTTGGTCAGGCCGATCACGGCATGCTTGGAGGCCGCGTAAATACTCATCTTCGGCGCCGCGCCCAACCCCGCCACCGACGCGGTATTGACGATGGCCCCACCGCCCTGGGCCAGCAGCAGCGGCAGTTGGTATTTCATGCACAGCCACACGCCTTTGACGTTAACGCCCATGATTGCGTCGAACTCATCCAGGCTGCCGTCCGCCAGCTTGCCCTTCTCGATCTCGATCCCGGCGTTGTTGAAGGCGTAGTCCAGGCGCCCATAGGCCGCGATGGTCTGCGCCATCAGTTGCTGCACGTCCACCTCCAGGGTGACGTTGCAGCGCACAAACAGCGCTTCGCCGCCGGCCTGCTGGATCAGTGCGACGGTGCCCTCACCGCCCGCCACATCCAGGTCGGCAACCACCACCTTCAAGCCTTCGGCAGCGAACGCCAGCGCAGTGGCGCGGCCAATACCGGCGGCGGCGCCAGTGACCAGGGCGACCTGGCCGGAAAACGTCATGCTCATGGGGGGATGTCCTATGGGGGAAATAACCGTGGCTCGAGTCTAGCCAAGGCCAGCACAGGCGCGTCAGCACTATCAAAAGGCCGGTTAGGGCTGCATCGATCGCAGTGATAAGCCCCACCGGCCAACTATCAGCAGCACCTATCGGCGAGCATTCGCGCGCCCCGTGAGCCTTGCTCCCAAGTCATTCTGGGTCTATCACTGGAGGTTCATTTCTAAAAGAGTCGCTGCCATGACCGCCCAGACCAATCGCCAATTCCTGCTCGCCAAGCGCCCGGTCGGCGCGGCCACCCGGGACACCTTTACCTACCAGGAAGTGCCGGTGGGCACGCCCCAGGACGGGCAAGTGCTGGTGCGCAACGAGTACCTGTCCCTCGACCCGGCCATGCGTGGCTGGATGAATGAGGGCAAGTCCTACATCCCGCCGGTGGGTATCGGCGAGGTCATGCGTGCACTGGGTGTGGGCAAGGTGATTGCCTCGAACAATCCGAAATTTGCCGTGGGCGATTACGTGAATGGCGCGCTGGGCGTGCAGGATTATTTCCTCGGTGAGCCGCGCGGCTTCTATAAGGTCGACCCCACACTCGCGCCGCTGCCGCGCTACCTGTCGGCGCTGGGCATGACCGGCATGACCGCCTATTTTGCACTGCTGGACACCGGCGCTCCCAAGGCCGGCGAAACCGTGGTGATCTCCGGCGCAGCGGGCGCAGTGGGCAGCATTGCCGGGCAGATCGCCAAGATCAAAGGCTGCCGGGTGGTGGGCATCGCCGGCGGCGCCGATAAATGCAAGTTCCTGGTGGATGAGCTGGGCTTCGATGCGGCCATCGACTACAAGAGCGAAGACGTGCCCGCCGCCCTCAAGCGCGAGTGCCCCAAGGGCGTGGACGTGTATTTCGATAACGTCGGCGGCGACATTCTCGACGCCGTCCTCAGCCGCCTGGCGCTGAAAGCCCGCGTAGTGATTTGCGGCGCCATCAGCCAGTACAACAACAAGGAAGCGGTCAAAGGCCCGGCCAACTATCTGTCATTGCTGGTCAATCGCGCGCGCATGGAAGGTTTTGTGGTGATGGACCACGCCGCCAACTTTGCCGTCGCCGGCCAGGAGATGGGCGGCTGGATGGCGCAGGGCAAGCTCAAGAGCAAGGAAGATATCGTAGAGGGGCTGGAGACGTTCCCGGAAACGCTGATGAAGCTGTTCAACGGCGAGAACTTTGGGAAGTTGGTGTTGAAGGTCAGCTGACACACCCCGGATCTAACTGTGGGTGATGTCAGTGTGGGAGGGGGCTTGCTCCCGATGGCGGTGTGCCAGTCGACATCTTTATTGACTGAAACACTGCTATCGGGAGCAAGCCCCCTCCCACATTTTTACTGCATTCGGCTCGGGGATCAGGCGATCTCGGCAACCACCGCAGCCAGTGCTTTCGCCGGATCCGCCGCCTGGCTGATCGGGCGACCGATCACCAGGTAGTCGGAACCCGCGTCCAGTGCCTGGCGTGGGGTGAGGATGCGGCGCTGGTCATCCTGGGCGCTGCCTGCCGGGCGGATCCCCGGGGTCACCAGTTGCAGCGACGGGTGGGCGGCCTTCAGGGCCTGGGCTTCCAGGGCCGAGCACACCAGGCCGTCGAGGCCGGCTTTCTGCGCCAGGGCCGCAAGGCGCAATACCTGCTCCTGGGGCTCGATGTCCAGGCCGATGCCGGCCAGGTCTTCGCGCTCCATGCTGGTCAGCACGGTCACACCAATCAGCAAAGGTTTGGGGCCGCTGCGCTGTTCCAGCACTTCACGGCAGGCACTCATCATGCGCAGGCCGCCGGAGCAGTGCACGTTGACCATCCACACGCCCATTTCGGCGGCGGCTTTCACCGCCATCGCGGTGGTATTGGGGATGTCGTGGAATTTCAGGTCGAGGAACACTTCGAAGCCTTTGTCACGCAGGGTACCGACGATTTCCGCGGCGCAGCTGGTGAACAATTCCTTGCCGACCTTGACCCGGCAAAGCTTCGGGTCCAACTGTTCAGCCAGCTTCAGTGCGGCGTCACGAGTGGGGTAATCCAGGGCGACGATGATAGGAGTCTGGCAGACGGACATTGGAATGGGCTCTCAGGCAAGTCGAAATCGGCGCGGATTGTAGCGCAACAGGCGCCGTTGCGGGATCCGATGATCGGTAAATACTGACCAAGCGCCATTTGGCGCGGCTTTCGGGCAATTATTTCAAAACTGATACATTCACGACATGCCCCCAACACGCCCCACCGCTAGCCTCGCCCGCACGACCCACCGACCAGCACTTCCAGCCATGGGGCTGGGCGCCTATGCTGACCGCAACAACCAGGCAGATGATCGCACTATGCATACCCCTTCCGTCCCTGTGAATGACGAGCAAAAAGCCGCGGTGATCGCCGAAGACAAGCGCTGGAACACTCGCGCGCTGATTGTCGACGACGATGTGCCGATCCGCGAGCTGCTGATCGACTACCTGGCCCGCTTCAATATCCTCGCCACCGGCGTCACCGACGGCGCCGCGATGCGCGTGGCCATGCAAGCCGAAACCTTTGACGTGGTGGTGCTCGACCTGATGCTGCCGGGCGAGGACGGCCTGTCGCTGTGCCGCTGGCTGCGCGCCGAGTCGGACATCCCGATCCTGATGCTCACCGCCCGCTGCGAGCCCACCGACCGCATCATCGGCCTGGAGCTGGGCGCCGACGACTATATGTCCAAGCCGTTCGAACCGCGCGAGCTGGTGGCGCGCATCCAGACCATCCTGCGCCGCGTGCGCGATGACCGCACCGAGCAGCGCGCCAATATCCGCTTCGACAACTGGCGCCTCAACAGCGTCTTGCGCCAACTGGTGGCCGATGACGGCCTGGTGGTGCCGCTGTCCAACGCCGAGTTTCGCCTGTTGTGGGTGTTTATCGAACGCCCGCGCCGGGTGCTGAGCCGCGAGCAATTGCTGGACGCCGCCCGTGGCCGCTCGATTGAAGCCTTCGATCGCAGCATCGACTTGCTGGTGTCGCGCCTGCGCCAGAAACTTGGGGATGACCCCAAGGCACCGCAGTTGATCAAGACCGTGCGCGGCGAAGGCTACCTGTTCGACGCGCGGGATATCGGCTGATGCGGGCCCCCTTCAACACGCTGTTCGGTCGGCTGTTTGGCGTGTTGCTGGTGGCGATTGTGCTGGCCCACGCACTGGCGTTCTTCTGGTTTCACCACTACGGCCCGCCGCCACCGCCGCCTGAGGAGACCTTCATCGAGCAACCGGATGGCACGATGAAACACCTGCCCAAGCATCAGCGTTCGTGGTTTGGCGGCCCGGTGGTGCCCCTGACGTTCCAGTTCATTTCGCTGATCATCGCCGCCTGGTATGGCGCCAAGCTGCTGAGCCGGCCGATCCAGCGCTTGAGTGACGCGGCCGAGCGCCTGAGCCTGGACCTCGACAGCCCGCCACTGGATGAGTCGGGGCCGCGCGAGGCCAGGCAGGCGGCGTCGACCTTCAACCTGATGCAACGGCGCATCCGCGAACAGGTCAGCCAGCGCGCGCGCATGCTCGGCGCGGTTTCCCATGACCTGCGCACCCCGCTGTCACGCCTCAAGCTGCGCCTGGAGCAGATCGAAGACATCAAGCTGCAAGGCCAGATGCGCCAGGACCTGAACGACATGATCGGTATGCTCGACGCCACCCTGAGCTACCTGCACGAACAGCGCACCAGCGAAACCCGGCATTGGCTGGATGTGCAGGCGCTGGTGGAATCCATGAGCGAAAACGCCCAGGACCAGGGCTCCGATGTACAAGTCGCCGGCACCTGTGCGCCCTTGCAGGTGCAGCCGATGGCCTTGCGCTCGTGCCTCAACAACTTGATCGACAACGCCTTGCGCTATGCCGGCACGGCGCGTATCGAACTGACCGACCGCCGCGATGCCCTGGTTATCCGCGTGATCGACCACGGCCCGGGGATTGCTGCCGACAAACGTGAGGCGGTGTTCGAGCCATTCTTTCGCCTGGAAGGCTCACGCAACCGCAACTCCGGCGGCGTCGGTTTGGGCATGACGATTTCCAAGGAAGCGGCAGAGCGTCTGGGCGGCCGCCTGACGCTGGAAGAAACCCCGGGCGGTGGCTTGACCGCGGTGATGTGGCTGCCCCGCGCTTGAAATGTGGGAGGGGGCTTGCTCCCTCCCACATTAGTTTCCACATAGCAGTTACAGCGGTTTGTCTTCGCGGCGACCCTGGGCCTGGGTCGCGCTCCAATCCATCAGCAGGCTGTACGCCACCGCCAGCAAGGTCGGGCCGATAAACAGGCCGATAAAGCCAAAGGCGATCAACCCGCCAAACACCCCCAGCAGCACGATCACCAGCGGCAGGTTGCCGCCACGGCTGATCAGGTATGGCTTGAGCACGTTGTCCACGCCGCTGATGATGAATGTGCCCCACACCCCGAGGAATACCGCGTAGGTATAGTCGCCCTTCCAGGCCAGCCAGGCCGTGGCCGGGATCCACACCAGCGGCGGGCCCATGGGGATCAGGCTGAGCAGGAAGGTGACGATGCCCAGCACCAGCGCGCCCGGCACGCCGGCGATCAAAAAGCCGATCAGTGCCAGCACGGCCTGGGCGGCGGCGGTGCCGATCACGCCATTGACCACGCGCTGCACGGTGCCGGCCACCAGTTCGATGTAGTAACCGGCGCGATCACCGATCAAGCGTTCCAGCAGGCGGTGCACGAACATCGCCAGACGCGGGCCATCGCGATAGAAAAAGAACACGAACACCAGGCTCAGGGTCAGTTCGAGGATGCCGCCGCCGATCTGCGCACTGCGCGCCAGCAACCAGTTGCCGACCTGCCCCAGGTACGGCTTGATGCTGACCATCAGCGCCGCGCCCTGCTGATCGATGCTGTCCCACATCGCCACCAGCCGCTCGCCGACCAAGGGGATCGAGCCAAGCCAGGTGGGCGCCTCGGGCAAGCCGTCGACCTGGATATCCTTGATCAAGGCGGTTGCATCGCGCACATGGTCGGCGAGGTTAAAGCCCAGCCACACCAGTGGCAGCGCCACCAGCAACATCCAGCACAACGTGAGGATGCCGGCTGCCAGTGATTCGCGGCCACCCAGCCAGCGGGTGAGCAGAACCATCAGCGGCCAACTGGCAAACGCCAGCACCGCGCCCCAGAACAGCGCCGACCAGAAAGGCGCCATCACCCAGAAGCTGGCACCGAACAGCACCAGCAGCAGGATTTGCACCAGCAGGCGATCGTTATTGAGCATGGGGTATCTCGAAAAGAAGGCTGTAGGAAGAGAGCTTAGGCGAACGGCGCGGGTCCGTTCGCCTGGTAACGGTCAGCGTATCAGATGCAGGTGCAGGCCTTTGGTTTCACCGCTGCCGGTTTCCATGCGCGCGGCGCGCACACCCTTGTCGATCAAGGCCAGGCGCCAGGCCTCGGCCGTCGGGCCGGTCAGGCTGACGCGCAACGTGGCGTCGAGGTTCAACCCACGGGAAATCAGGGTCAGCCAGGTGTCGTCCGGTTCGGCGCCGAGTGTAGGAAAGTCCAGCTCGCCGGTGCTTTTAAGCTCGCGCAACAGGGTTGCCGAGGTGGGCAGCAGGTTGCCCAGCGGTGCGTTGGCGTCCAGTTGCTCTACATGCAGATAGGCGCGGCGGTTGCCGCGGGTGATGCCGTACAGCGCCACCAGGGAATTGTCCTGCGGGGCGGCCAGGCGCAGTAACAGGTATTCCTGCTGACCGTCGGCGCCCACCAGCTTGGCGTTGCCGAACACTTCATTGGCCCACAGGCTGCTTTCGCCGCAATCGCGGGCCTGGCACCAGAACAGCAGTTGCGCGCCCTGGGCCTGCAAGGCTTCGCGGGTCGCGGTGAACGCGGCGTTGGAGGTGTGTTCGGCGGGCAGTTCATAGGTAATCGCCGTGGTTTGCCCACGGGCGGTGGCCTGGCCTTCGTAACGCAATTGGCCGCTGATCTTGCGGATCGCGCCCATGGGGTAGATGCGTTCCTTTTCTTCGGCGGGGCGGTAATCGACGATTTGCGCGTCGACCTGACGGGCGACGGTGGGCAGGTCCTGGCTACCCGGCAGGTCGGCGGCGAACACCAATGGGCTGAGAAGGCTCAGCCCGAGAACACGGATACAGCCTTTACGCACGCTCATAAGATCAACGCGCCCTGGCCATCGGAGGTCGCAGCGGTGTTGAGTTTGTTCATGGTTGACTCCCTTTCAATCCGCCCAGCCTCGGCAGTTGACCGCTCCAAGTCAAGGCGCGGAGAAGAACCGATTGAAACAGTCTGCAACAAGGACCGCGCCGGACTCATCATTCAGGTGTAAATGATGGCCGCCTGGCAGCGTGGTGACGGTGAATGGTAGCTGGGAAAGCAATTCGGGATGTTTCGCCAGCATGCCGTCAGCCGCGACCACCAACTGCGTAGGGCAACCTACACGCCGCACGAAGGCCATCGCCTGTTCGTCGGTCAGGCGCATCGGCGACGCCAGGGTCAGGCGGCTGTCGGTACGCCAGGTGTAACCGCCCGGCACCGGCATCAAACCGCGCTGGGCCAGCAGTTCGGCAGCTTCGCGGCTGACCGCCACCACGCCTTTCATCCGCGCTTCAACCGCCAGATCCAGGGTGTTGTACACCGGCTTGCGCTTGCCCTGCAGGTTCAATTGCGCCTGCAATGCCATGCCCAAGCGTTCGGCCGCGTTCTCGCCGCTGGCGGTGGGCGGGATCACGCCGTCGATCAAACCCAGGTGCGTGACCCGCTCGGGCAAGGCGCCCGCCAGCACCAGGGAGACGATGGCGCCGAGGGAATGGCCAAGTAATGCAAAACGTTTCCAGCCCAGTTGTTCGGCCACTTGCAGCACATCGTGGACGTAATCCCACAAGGCATACCCGGCGCCGGCGGGGCGATGCGCCGAATGCCCATGCCCGGCCATGTCCAGGGCGACGATGCGCAAGCCCTCAAGCTTGGGCGCCAGCCGCGCAAAGCTGTTGGCGTTGTCGAGCCAGCCATGCAGGGCGATCACCGGCAGGCCGTCTTCGGGGCCAAACAGGTGGGCCGCCAACTCGATATGCGGCAGGCTCAGGCGCACTTCTTCGACGGGTGCACTCATGCGCAATTGCGCTCGCGGGCTTCCCAGCGGGAGAACAGGTTCTTGATCAAGGTCGCGGTGTCCTGCGGGCGCTCAAGGGGGAACATATGGCCGCCGGGCATGGTGAGCATTTCGCCCATGGGCAGGCGGTCGACACCGCTGGCATGGTGACGCATCACCACCCGGCTCTGCCGCCCGCGCACCACCGCCAGCGGTACTTGCAATTGGCGCACCTGGCCGGGGCTGGTGTGGGGCACGCCACGGTAGATGCTGATTTCGGTGGCCGGGTCGAAACGCAGGCGCAGGCGATCGCCTACCTGCTGCAGGCCATGTTGCAGGTAAGCGTCGAAGCATTCCGGGTCAAAGCCGCGAAACAGGGTCTTGCCGGCAAAGTAGCTGCGGGCGGCGGCCAGGTCAGTGAACTCTTCACGCCGGCCCAAGGTGCGACCCGCCGGCGTCAGGCGATCGATGAAACCGAAGCGCTTGGCCGCGCGGATCACCCAGCGGTCGGCGCGGGTCAGCACCGGCGAGTCGAGCATCACCACCCCGCGATACAGCTGCGGGCAACGCATGGCCGCGTGCAAATGCAGCACGCCACCCAACGAATGGCCAACGCCCCACACCGGCTCCGGTTGCAGCTCCAGATGATGGATCAGTTCGTCGACCAGGTTCTGCCAGTTATCGTCCACCGGAAAGCGTGGGTCGTGACCGTGCTGCGGCAAGTGCGCCACGGCATATTCCGGCGCCAGGGCAGCAAACAGCTTGCCGTAGGTGGCCGAAGGAAAACCATTGGCGTGGGCAAAAAACACGTGCTGCGACATACCGGACCCATCTACAAAAACAGAAAGGGATTGTCACCACCCCAACGCCGCACAGCAATGACTGTAACTGCCAGGAATGATGACACTCACGCCACGCCTATCGCGCCGGCGGGTTTTCACCCAGGGGCACCACGGCCATGGTCAGGCGCGAGACGCAGCTGGCCTTGCCGTCATCGCTGGTCAGACGGATGTCCCAGACCTGGGTCGTGCGGCCGATATGGATCGCCCTGGCCACCGCCGTCACCCGCCCGCTGCGCACACCGCGCAGGTGGTTGGCGTTGACTTCCAGGCCCACGCAATAGAACTTGCTCGGGTCGACGCACAGGTAGGCGGCCATGGAGCCGACGCTCTCGGCCAGCACCACCGACGCGCCGCCGTGCAGCAGGCCGAAGGGCTGATGGGTGCGGTGGTCGACAACCATACTGGCGGTCAGGGAGTCGTCATCGCAGCTTTCGAAGCGGATATCCAGCAGCTCACCAATGGTGTTCTTCTGGGCCGCGTTGAGTTGTTCGATATTCGGTTGGGTGCGCCACAGGCTCATGCGTAGTGTCCTTATTGGTTTTATTACGACCCTAATCCTGCCACACAATCATCTCGTCGCGCGCGCTCCACCCATGGAAATGTGGGCCGTAGGTCGACTCGATCACCGCGCGCTTGATCTTCAAGGTCGGGGTCAGGAAGCCGTTTTCCACGGCCCAGCTGTCTTTGACCAGCACCAACCGCTGCAAGCGCTCGTGTTTATCAAGCGTTGAATTGACCTGCTCCAGCCAGCGCTCAAGGCTGTTGCGCAGCGCCTGGCGGTCCTGGTTGCCGGCCGACAACACGCACAGGCCCAGCGGTGCGGTCAGGCCATCGCCCACCACACACACCTGCTCGATGCGCGCATGTTCGGCCAGGCGGTTTTCGATCGGCGCCGGGGCCACGTACTTGCCCTTGCTGGTCTTGAAGATTTCCTTGAGCCTCCCGGTCAGGCGCAGGCGGCCGTCAGCGTCCTGCTCGCCTTTGTCGCCGGTGCGCAGGTAGCCGTCGGCAGTCAGGGTTTCAGCGGTTTTATCCGGCGCCTTGAAATAACCGAGCATGGTCGCGCCGCTGCGTACCTGCACTTCGCCCGAGGGGTCGATACGCACCTCCACGCCCGGACACGGCAAGCCGATCCAGCCAATGGTCTGCTGACCGGGACGGCACACGTGGGAATAGCCGCAGCTCTCGGTCATGCCGTACACCTCCAGCACATCCAGGCCCAGGCGCTGATACCAACGCAGCAGCGCCTCCGGCACCGGCGCCGCGCCCGACAGCGCTATGCGCAACGCATCCAGGCCGAGGCCGGCGAGCACCTTGTGGCCCACGCGCTTGCCGATAAAGGGCAGGCGCAGCAGGGTGTCCAGGCGCTTTTCCGGGATTTTGGCGTAGACGCCCATCTGGAATTTGCTCCAGATACGCGGCACGCCAAACAGTGCAGTCGGGCGCGCCCTGCGCAGGTCGGTCAGAAAAGTGTCGAGGCTCTCGGCGAAAAATACCGTTTGCCCGGTGTAAATCGCCGCCATCTCGACAAACATGCGCTCCGCCACGTGGCACAACGGCAGGTAAGACAGCAGCCGGTCGCCCTCCCCCAACCCGAACAGCTCGGTGCCGCGCGTGGCGGCAAAACCCAGGGCGCCGAAGCTGTGCATCACGCCCTTGGGCAGCCCGGTGGTGCCGGAGGTGTAGATGATGGTGGCCAGGTCCGAGGCCAGCGGCGCGGGGTCATCCTCGATTGGCGGGCTAGCTTGCAGGTCGGCCCAGCGGTAATCGAAGGCGCCGGCCGGGCACAGCGGCAGGCTGAGGGTGGGCACACCCGCCGGCACGCCGGGGGCCATGGCGGGCCAGTCGTCGAGTTTGCCGACAAACACCAGCGCCGCCTCGGAGTGGATCAGCACATGGGCGACGGAATCGGCGGTTAGGTTCGGGTACAGCGGCACCGAGACATGCCCGGCCATCCAGATCGCCAGGTCGGCGATGATCCAGTGCGCGCAGTTTTTCGAGATCAGCGCAATGTGCGAACCCGGCGGCAGCCCCCTGCCGCGCAGCCACTGTGCGGCGCGCCGGGCCTGTTGGCCGACATCGCCCCAGGTGAGCGTCTGCACCTCGCCCGCGCCAACCGGCTGCACCAGAAAGGTTTTGCGCGGGTGCCGCGCTTCACGTTCGTAGAAGACCTGCAACGGCAAACGAAAAGCGACGGGCATGAGACGCGCTCCTATGTGGTCCGATGATAGCCAACCAAGCACTTGCTTGGTTGACTATATAGCACACACAAAGCCGCGTTGTAGCCTACGGGTTCTTGACGCTCACCAGGCTCATCAGCCCGGCCAGCGGGAAGTCGCCCTCCAGTTCCGCCAGGCTGGCGGTGTACATCGGCTCTGGCTGGCGCTGATGGCCATGCTGCAAAAAGCTGATCAAGCTCCCCACCAACGGCTGATGGCTGACCAGCAGCACGTTTTCGTCGGTGTCGAGTTTTTCCAGCACCTGCAGCGGGTTGCCGTCCGGCGTCAGCCAGGGCACCGTGCGAATTTCCGGTTCAAAGCCCAACGCCTCGCGTACCAGTTGCGCAGTCTGTTGCGCGCGCACATAGGGGCTGGCGAGGATGGCGCCGATGGGCTGGCCGATCAGGTGCGCGGCGCTGCGCAACACTTCGCCACGGCCGTGCTCGGTCAGGTTGCGTTCGGCGTCGGTACGCGCATGCCCTTCGGCCTCGCCGTGGCGCAGGATCCACAGTTTCACAGTTTCGGCTCTTCATCACGCGCCGGGTGCGGCGCCGGCGGCACGCTGTGGGGCGCTTCGCCCTCGGGTGCGCGTGGGGTCGGCCAATCGGCGAACGGCCAGGGTTTCTGCTCGGTATGGAAACTGCCGAAGCGGCCGATCTGCGCGAGGAACTGGCTGAGGCTGTCGCCGAAGTTCATCAGGCCCAGGTTCGGTGCGCCGTAGACAAGGCGGTAAATCAGCTGCACCACCACCAGGGCGCCGAGCAGGAACTGCGCCACCTGCCACACCAGGGCAAATATCAGCATCCACAGGATGCGCAGGAGAATGGACTCGTACTTGGGGGCTGCTTTGGGCTCGTTCATCGCGCGTTCCTCAGTTGAAACCACTGGTGGAAATAAAGTCGACATCGGTTTTCGGCTCGGCCCGCATCAGCAGCTCGATCACCTGGTTCAAAGTGCGCCCTTCGAACAGGATCGCGTGCAACCCGGCGACCAGCGGCATGTACACGCCGACCTCCTGAGCCTTGGCCTTGAGCACCTTGAGGGTGTTGACCCCTTCGGCCACCTCCCCAAGGCGCGTCACCGCGTCCTCCAGGCTCAGGCCCTGGCCGAGGGCGAAGCCCACCTGGTAGTTGCGGCTTTTCGGCGACGAGCAGGTGACGATCAAGTCGCCCACGCCCGCCAGGCCGAGGAAGGTCATCGGGTTGGCGCCCTGGTTCACCGCAAAGCGGGTCATCTCGGCCAAGGCGCGGGTGATCAGCATGCTCTTGGTGTTTTCGCCCATGCCCAGCGCCACGGCCATGCCGGCGATGATCGCGTAGACGTTTTTCAGCGCACCGCCCAGCTCGACGCCGAAACGGTCGCTGCTGGCATACACACGGAAGGTACGACCATGCAGCACCGCCTGCACGCGCTCGCACAAGGCTTCATCTTCACTGGCGACCACAGTGGCGGTCAGCGCGTGTTCGGCGACTTCGCGCGCCAGGTTCGGCCCGGACAGCACGCCAATGCGCGCCTGGGGGGCGATCTCTTCGAGGATTTCGCTCATCAGCTTGAAGGTCTGCGCCTCGATGCCCTTGGTCAGGCTGACCAGCATTTTGCCGGCCAGGCCATCAGCGTGGGGCGCCAGCACCGAGCGCAAGGCGCTGGATGGCAGCGCGACGAAGCACAGGTCGCAGTCGGTCAGGGTGGTCAGCAAGTCGGTCACCGGCTCGACCGCCGGGTGAATCTTGATGCCTTTGAGGTAACGCGGGTTTTCCCGGTGCACCCGGATGGCCTCGGCCTGCTCGGGGTCACGCATCCACTGGCGTACCGGGTGGCCGTTCTCGGCCAGCAGGTTAGCCACGGCGGTACCAAAACTTCCGCCTCCCAGGACCGCAATAGGGCGCTGTTCAGTCATATGCAATCCGTTAATCCATACCAGTGGCGATGGCGGCATTATACGGAGCGACCCGCTTGCGGCCAGCCCCCGTATCAATTCGTGCGTTTGTCGGAAAATGCCACACTTGTGTGAAGTAATTGCTGGGGCGACGACTGGCAAACGCCAGCGCCTCGGTTAACATGGGCGGCTATCCGCAATTATCAAGGCCGTGCCGTGTATCTGGGCCCTCCTCCCCGCTCATCCCTGTTAGTGATGTTGTTGTGCAGCGGCACTGTGCTGGCTGACGATTTGTTCCTCGACAGCCAGCCGCTGCCGCAAGTGTTGACCGCCACGCGCCTCAAGCAATCGGCCGCCGCCGTGCCCGGCAGCATGACCGTGATCGACAGCGAACTGATCAAGGCCAGCGGTGCGCGGGACATCAGCGAACTGCTGCGCCTGGTGCCGGGGATGATGGTCGGCTACACCACCGGCAATCAGGCGGCGGTGAACTACCACGGTACCAGTGCCAGCGATGCGCGGCGCATGCAGGTATTGATCGACGGCCGCTCGGTGTACCGCGCGGGCCTGGCCACCGTGGACTGGAGCGACATTCCGGTGGCCATGGAGGATATCGAGCGCATCGAGGTCTTCCGCGGCCCCAACACCGTCAGCTACGGCGCCAATGCGCTGATGGCGGTGGTGAATATTCTTACGCGCTCACCGGCCAACAGCCACGGTTCACGGGTCAAGGTGGTGCGCGGCGAACGCGGCATCAGCGACTACTACGCCAGCCAGGGCGTGGGTTGGGAAACCGGCGACTTGCGCCTGTCCCTCTCCGGGCAGCAGGACGACGGCTTCGACAGCGACGCCGCCGGTGCCGACCGCCGCGATAGCCGTCGCCTCAGCCGTTTCAGCCTGGCGGTGAGCCAGACGCTGAACACGCAGCAGAGCATCGACCTGCAACTGGACGCCAAGGAAGGTACCAACCAGCGCCCGTATACCTACAGTCCTGTATTTGCCGGGATTACCGAGGGCGGCGACAACTCCGATGTCTCGGCCAAGGATTACGCCGGCTCGCTGCGCTGGAACATCGAGTTCAACCCCGAGCACAGCCTGTATGTCCAGGGCTCGGCCCAGCAGTGGGACCGCCGGCAAATCTGGAAGGCCTGCGACGCCAAGGTGTCCTTCAGCCCCGAGCTGACCCAGTTGTGGCAGATGAACCCCAACTACGCCGAGCTGCTCGCCCGGCATATGGACACCTACAGCCAGGGCACCGCGCCCCCCGGTAGCGCCGCCGAACAAGCCCTGGCCAACACCGTGCTGAATCAATGGCGCAATGGCGCCAACCAGAGCGTGTGCGGCGACATTGACCAGAGCACCCGCGAAAGCCGCTACGACCTGGAGATTCAAGACACCCTCAGCCTGTCCGACAGCCTGCGCCTGGTCAGCGGCATGAATTATCGCTACGACCGCGCCGACTCCGACACCTACTTCAACGGCACCCTGGACGACACCACCTGGCGCCTGTTCGGCCAGTTGGAATGGCGCGCCAGCGAGCATTGGCTGCTGCAAGGCGGCGCCATGTATGAAGACACCCACCTGAGCGGCAACTCGCTGACCCCACGGGTGGCGGTCAACTACCTGATCAACCCGCGCCACGGCCTGCGCGCGGTGTATTCCGAGGCGATCCGTTCGCCGGACATGTTCGAGAACAACGTCAACTGGAGCTACCGCGTCACCAACCTCAGCTCCCCGGCCTTTGGCCAGAGTTCCGGGCAATACTTCGTGAAGACGCGCGGTCCGGGCAACCTCGACAAGGAACTGATGCGCTCGCGGGAGCTGGGCTACAACGGTTTCTTCGCCGATATCGGCCTGAACATGGACGTGAAACTGTTCTACGACGAAATCACCCACATGATCAGCTCGCCCCTGCGCAACAACCAGTACGTCGCCAGCAATGCCAACAGCGCGCGATTTACCGGGGCTGAAACCCAGTTCGACTGGCGCGTGAGCAATGCCGATCGCCTGCGGCTTACCTACGCTTATGTCGACGCCACTTCCAGCAACCCACTGGACAAAGCGCAAACCGCGCGTAACAGTGGCTCCGCCGGCTGGTTGCGCGAGTGGGGCCAAGGGTGGTCCAGCGCGCTGTTTTACTATGGCGACGACGCACTCAACAGATATCGCTTCGAACGGGTCGACCTGCGGGTGGCCAAGCGCATTGCCCTGGGCAAAGCCAACGTGGAGCTGGCCGGCATGTTGCAACAACGTCTCGACAACCAGCCCACCACCTGGGCTGACAACAATTACGACCACCGCCACGTCCTCTACTTCAGCGCGGAGTTAGAGTTCTGACATGGCCAACTCGTCACGGATGACTTTCTTCTTTATCAACACGCTCTGGCGGCGCGCTGTGCTGCTCGCCTGCCTGCTGCTGGGCACGCCAGCCTGGAGCGCCGAGATCCTCCTCACCGCCGCCGAAGACGGCGCCGGGGTACAAGCCTTTACCCAGGCCCTGGCCCAGCAACGTCCTGACGACCGCGTGACGTTCACCCCCCTCAAAGATCTGCCGGTGCCAAGCCGCTTGCCGGCCACCACGCGCCTGATCCTGCTCGACCTGCCTGGCCTCGACTGGCGCCTGCAGGATACCCAGGGCCCGCCGACCCTGGTGCTGCGCATCAGCCGGCTGCAGGCCCATGAACGCCCGGGCAGTGCCCAGCACCCGCGGGTCAGCCTGCTCTGGAGCGACCCACCGTTGGAGCGCCAGTTACGCCTGATCGCCAGCATCCTGCCGCAAGCGCGGCGCATTGGTGTGCTGTACGGCGCCGAGAGTGAATTCCTGCTGCCCGAGCTGCGCCAACAGGCGGCGGCACTGGAGCTGGAGATTGTGCCGCAGCGCTGGGACAACATTAACGACAGTCGCCCGCTGCAGACGCTGTTCAGAAACAGTGACGTGTTGCTCGGCCTCGATGACCCGCAGCTGTACAACCCGAAAACCGCGAAGAACCTGCTGCTGAGCAGCTACGCCCAGCAATTGCCGCTGGTGGGCCCGAATGCCGGCTTCGTGCGGGCCGGCAGCCTGGCCAGCACCTACAGCGACCAGGCCGACTGGCTCGCCGTACTCGACCGCCTGCTCGACCACCCTCCGGCTGGCTGGCCGCACACGCTGTACCCGGACCACTTCAAAGTCGTGGGCAACCCGCAGGTTGCGCGTTCACTGGGGATCGAACAGGTCGACGAAGCCAGCGTCGCCGCCCGATTGGCCGAAGGAGAAAAACGCCCATGACCTTGCGTCGACGTTGGGACATCAACACCCGCACCCAGCTCATTACCCTGGGCCCGGCGCTGTTGCTGACGTTGCTGTTGATCAGCTTCTTCACCTTCGTGCGTATCCAGGATTTGCGCCAGGAGCTGGACCACACCGGCCAACTGATCGCCAACCAACTGGCGCCTGCCACCGAGTACGGGGTTATCTCGGGCAACAACGACGTGCTCGACAGCCTGCTGCGCGCCACGCTGGCCACGCCCCATGTGCGCTTCCTGGAGATTCAGGACAGCAGCGAGAATATTCTGGTGTACGTCGAGCAGCCGTCGGAGAAACACGACCGGTCGCTGTCGGTGAAAGTCTTCCAGGCACCGATCCGCCTGCAGCATATCCAGCTGGGCAATGACTTTTTCCAGGACAACCTCAACGAACCCAAGGCACCCCGCGCGGATTACCTGGGCCGGGTGATTGTCGGCATGTCCAACGACGCGTTCAGCCAGCGCCAGCAGGAAATCCTGTTCAAGGCCGGCATCCTGGCGTTGTTTGCCCTGCTGTTTACCTTCCTGCTCGCACGGCGCCTGGCCGCCAGCCTGTCGCAACCGATCAGCGCCATGGGCAACGCGGTAAAAGCCATCCAGCAAGGCGACTACAAGACGCCGCTGCCGATCGTGGATGACTCGGAGCTGGGCGACCTGTCGCGGCATATCAACAACCTCGCCGAGGGCCTCAACCAGGCCAGCCGCGAGCAGCAGCAGGCCATGGCTCAGCTGATCCAGACCCGCGAGGAAGCCGAACGGGCCAACAGTGCCAAGTCGGACTTTTTGGCGATGATGAGCCACGAGCTGCGCACGCCCATGAACGGCGTACTGGGCATGCTGCAACTGCTGGAAACCACCGAGATGACCGAGGAGCAGACCGAATACGCGGCGCTGGCCTCCGAGTCCACCGAGCATCTGCTCAAGGTCATCAACGACATCCTCGACTTCTCGCGTATCGAGCGCGCGGCGCTGGAACTGGAACATATCCCGTTCAACCTGGCCGACCTGATCAGCAGTTGCGCCCAGGCCTTCCAGCACAGCGCCCAGCAGCGCGGGTTGGCGCTCACGCTGCCGATTCCGCCGGGCCTGAGCGCATTGCGGGTACAGGGCGACCCGACGCGTATCCGCCAGATCCTGGTGAACCTGATCGGCAACGCGTTGAAGTTCACCGAACATGGCAGCGTCAGCATCGAACCGCACTGGCAGACCCTCGACCATGAGCTGGTGTGGTTCACCTGCACCGTGCGCGACAGCGGCATCGGGATTTCCGCCGAACGCCTGGAACTGATGTTCGATGCGTTCCAGCAGGCCGACAGTTCCATTTCAAGACGTTACGGCGGCACCGGCCTTGGCCTGCCCATCGCCCGCACCCTGGCCGAACGCATGGGCGGCACCCTGCGCGCCCAGAGCGAAGAAGGCCGTGGCTCGGTGTTCACCCTGGAAATCCCGCTGGCCATCGACCAGCACAGCGTGCCGGCGATTGCCACGGATGCCGAAGGCAAAACCAACGCAGGTGACGGCCGCCATGTGCTGCTGGTGGAAGACAACCCGGTCAACCGCACCGTGGTCGAAGCCATGCTGCGCAGCCTGGGCTTTGAAGTGAGCCTGGCCAACGACGGCGCCGAAGCGATCCGCAGCGCCGAGAGCCTGATTTTCACCGCGATCCTGATGGATTGCCGGCTGCCGCTGATCGACGGTTACGAAGCCACCCGCCAGATTCGCCAATTGCCGGGCTGCGCCGACCTGCCGATCATCGCCCTCACCGCCAACGCCTTGCAGGGCGACCGCGAAGCCTGTCTGGCGGCCGGCATGAACGATTACCTGGCCAAGCCGTTCAAACGTACGGATTTGCAGCAAATACTGCAGCGCTGGGTGCAGTAGCGCCGCGCCATCAGCCAACTCCGACTGGCGTGAAAGGCGAAAGTGCGGCAGTCTTAGGCACCCGAACGGACCGATAAACAGGCCCGGTTTAAAATTTCAGTGAACAAGTGTACATTCAGTACCTTAAAGCTGTGACTTTCACTACAACGCAATAGTCTACGTGTAGGCTGCCGACATGAGGCATGAACGCTTCATTCGGTTCGGGAAGATTTGCCCTACCCTGCCGCATGGGATTATTGAGGAGCTCGCATGACCAAACAAAACGCCTTTACTCGGGAAGACCTGCTGCGCTGCAGTCGCGGTGAGCTGTTCGGCCCAGGTAACGCGCAACTGCCCGCCCCGAACATGCTGATGGTGGATCGCATCACCCATATCAGCGAAGAGGGTGGCAAGTACGGCAAAGGTGAATTGGTCGCCGAGCTGGATATCACCCCCGACCTGTGGTTCTTCGCCTGCCATTTCGAAGGCGACCCTGTCATGCCGGGCTGCCTGGGCCTTGACGCCATGTGGCAACTGGTCGGCTTCTTCCTCGGCTGGCAAGGCCTGCCGGGCCGCGGCCGCGCCCTGGGTTCGGGCGAAGTGAAGTTCTTTGGCCAGGTCCTGCCGACCGCCAAGAAAGTCACCTATAACATTCAGATCAAGCGCGTCCTCAAGGGCAAGCTGAACCTCGCCATCGCCGATGGTTCGGTGAGCGTCGACGGTCGCGAGATCTATACTGCCGAAGGCCTTCGGGTCGGCGTATTCACTTCCACTGACAACTTTTAAGGGTTATCCGCATGCGCCGCGTCGTTATCACTGGTCTGGGCATCGTTTCTTGCCTGGGCAATGACAAAGAGACCGTCACCGCTAACCTGCGTGCAAGTCGCCCTGGCATCCGCTTCAACCCGGAATATGCCGAAATGGGTCTGCGTAGCCAGGTTTCCGGCTCCATCGACCTGCCCCTCGAAGAGCTGATCGATCGCAAGATCTATCGCTTCGTCGGCCACGCTGCCGCCTACGCCTACCTGGCCATGAAAGACGCGATCGCCGACTCCGGCCTGAGCGAAGACCAGGTATCGAACGTACGCACCGGCCTGATCGCCGGTTCGGGCGGCGCATCCACCCTGAACCAGATGGAAGCGCTGGACATCCTGCGCGAAAAAGGCGTGAAGCGCGTTGGCCCGTACCGTGTAACCCGGACCATGGGCAGCACCGTTTCGGCCTGCCTGGCCACGCCGTTCCAGATCAAGGGCGTGAACTACTCGATCTCCTCCGCCTGCGCTACCAGTGCTCACTGCATCGGTACTGCCGTTGAGCAGATCCAGCTGGGCAAACAGGACATCGTGTTCGCCGGCGGCGGTGAAGAAGAGCATTGGAGCCAATCGTTCCTGTTCGACGCCATGGGCGCACTGTCCACCCAGTACAACGAAACCCCGGAAAAGGCCTCCCGCGCCTACGACGCCAAGCGTGACGGTTTCGTCATCGCCGGCGGTGGCGGCATGGTCGTGGTCGAGGAGCTGGAACACGCTCTGGCCCGTGGTGCCAAGATCTACGCGGAAATCGTCGGCTACGGCGCCACTTCCGACGGCTACGACATGGTTGCCCCAAGCGGTGAAGGCGCCATCCGTTGCATGCAGATGGCCATGTCCACTGTGGATACCCCAATCGACTACCTGAACACCCACGGCACCTCGACTCCGGTCGGCGACGTCAAGGAAATGGAAGGCGTGCGTGCGGTATTCGGCGACAAGGCGCCGGCCATCAGCTCCACCAAGAGCCTGTCCGGTCACTCCCTGGGCGCCGCCGGCGTTCACGAAGCGATCTACTGCCTGTTGATGATGGAAGGCAACTTCATGGCCGGTTCGGCCAACATCGACGAGATTGATCCGGTTGTGGCTGATATGCCGATCCTGACCAAGACCGTTGAGAATGCGAAGATCGACACCGTGATGAGCAACAGCTTCGGCTTCGGTGGCACTAACGCCACCCTGGTGCTGAAACGCTGGCAGGGCAAGTAAGGCCTGTCGCTTGATCGCATGACAAAGCCCCGACTGGTTCGGGGCTTTTTTTGGGGTTGGGTTTGAGGGGGTACATATCCGTTGTTTGGGTAATGGCTGCTTAGGGTTCCGCCCTTACGGCGGGTCACTTTGGAAAAGAGCCCCAAAGTAACCAAAGGGCTCTTGCCCCTACACTCGGCAC
>NZ_CEEDDZ010000039.1:0-4685 GCF_979253585.1 Pseudomonas sp. AC463
GGCACCGAGTGGTGGGGCGAGGACCTTTTGCTTACTTTTGGGTCCTTCCAAAAGTGAGCCGCTGTAAGAGCGGAACCATAAGCCGCCGTTACCTAAATAACGGATATACACCCTATCACCCTATCACCCTATCACCCCGGCAACGGGACTCCACCGCCCCCTTTAATCGGCTTTTCCCCGATTGGATCCCCATCACTGCACCAAGGTGTACTAGCATAGGTTTCTGCACCCGAAACTCATGGACGAATTGATGAACTCACACCTGTTCCCACATATAGGCAAGGTCATCGCCAGCACCGGCAGTCGCCATTTCCCACGCATGCTGCATGACCTCATCCTCACCCAACTGGCAGTGGACGCCACCCATATCACCCAGCTGCAAGTCAGCCGCGAAGGCCACACCCGACGCAAGATCAGCCCGGTCTACACCGACTCCGTAGCGGCCTTGGGCGAGGCGCAACCCGCGGCACAATTGCACCTCACCCACCACAAGGACGACATGCGCTACGTGCTGTCTGTCTACCGCTCGCACCAGTCCGACAGCTTTTCGCCGCAGGAACGCAGCCTGCTGCAGGACTTCTCCACCTTGCTGTTGCCCATGGTCGAAAAACACATCACCGCGATCCAGCCATGCCGCCAGGACAGCGCCCCCTTGCCGGTGCAAAACCAGGGCATCGAAACCTTGCGCCGGCGTATTGAAGAACGCCTGGTGCAATCCGGCCTGACCTTGTCCAACCGCGAACTGGAAGTGTGCGTGGGCCTGCTGGCCGGGCGGACGGCGCCGGAACTGGCGGAGCAATTGGCGTTGAAGGTCAACACCATCGAAAGCTACCTCAAACGCGCAGCGATCAAGTTGGGAATCAGCGGGCGGCATTCGTTGTTGCGGTGGATGTATGCGGTGGAGGATGGAACAACCCTCTAAGCCAACACAAATCGAAATGTGGGAGGGGCAAGTCGAATCGTCGCACCGCCCCTCCCACATTTTGATCTGTGCAAGCTGAGAAAAGTCAGTCGCGCGCCAGTGCCTCGATCGGGTCCAGCCGCGCCGCATTCCTTGCCGGCACAAAACCAAACACAATGCCGATCAGCGTCGAGCAGGCAAACGCAGTAATGATCGACCCCATGGAAAACACCATTTCCCATTCCTTCACAAACACCGAAAACAGAAAGCCCAGCGCGTAAGACAGCGAAATCCCGATCAGCCCGCCAATCAAACACACCATCACCGCCTCCACCAGAAACTGCTGGCGAATATCCGACTGCCGCGCGCCCACTGCCATGCGAATGCCAATTTCGCGGGTACGCTCGGTGACCGACACCAGCATGATATTCATTACCCCGATGCCGCCCACCAGCAAGGAAATCACCGCGATCAGCGACAGCAGCAGCGCCAGGGAGCGGCTGGTTTTCTGCACCGTCTGCATGATGCTGTCGAGGTTATTGGTGAAGAAATCCTTGGTGCCGTGGCGTTGCAGCATGAGTTTATTGACGTTCTCTTCCACCACCTTGCTCGGCTGGCCGTCCTTGATGCGCACGGTGATGCTGTCCAGATGGCGCTGGCCCAACAGGCGCCCCGCCGCTGTTTCATACGGCACCCACACATTCAGCGCCTTGCTGGCGGCGAACATGTTTTTATTGTCGGCAGTGACGCCGATCACCGTGCACGGCAGGTTGCCCACCAGGATCACCTGGCCCAGCGGGTCGATATTCGGCCCGAACAGGCGATGACGGGTATTGTGGTCGATCACCACCACCTGGGCCTGGCGCCGCGCATCGCTTTCGCTGAAGGCAATCCCGGCCTCGAGCTTCAGGCCCTTGACCTTGAAGTAACGGTCGCTGACCCCGTTGACCTGCGCATCCAGGTCGATATTGCCAAAACGCAGCAGCAGGTTACGCCCGACCACCGGGGTGGCGCTGTCGACGTAATACAGCTGGTTCAGCGCGTCGACATCCGACGGCATCAAGGTCTCGATGGCCGACGCGCGGCTGTCGCCAAAACTGGTGCCGGAAAAGATATCGATGGTATTGCTGCCAATCGCCTGGATGTCCTTGAGCACATAGCGCTTGGCGCCCTCGCCGATGGCCGAGATCGACACCACCGAGGTGATGCCGATGACGATCCCGAGCATGGTCAACAAGGTGCGCATACGGTGCGAGACCAGCGCGACCCAGGCCATATTGAAAGCTTCCTTGAACAACCCCAGGCTCGCCACCAGGCGCCGCGCGCCGCTGCGCTTGGGTTCTATCGGCGCATCGCCGGGCAGCTCCAGGCCGCTGCTTTGGTTGGCCTTGTCGCTGACGATCTCACCATCGCACACCTCGACGATACGCTGGGCATTCGCCGCCACCTTGGGGTCGTGGGTGACGATAATCACTGTGTGCCCGGCGGCGTGCAGCTCGGCGAGGATGCGCATCACCTCCTTGCCGCTGTGGGTGTCGAGGGCGCCGGTGGGTTCGTCGGCAAGGATCACTTCGCCGCCGTTCATCAAGGCGCGGGCAATACTCACGCGCTGCTGCTGGCCACCCGAAAGCTGGCTGGGGCGATGAGTGCTGTGGCTGGCCAGGCCCAGGCGCGCGAGCAACTCGCCGGCGCGGCTATGACGCTGGGTTTGCGGGGTGCCGGCGTAAATCGCCGGCATTTCCACGTTGTGCAACGCGCTCAGGTGCGCGAGCAAATGGTAGCGCTGGAAGATAAAGCCGAAGTAGTCGCGGCGCAGCTCGGCCAGCTGTTCATCGCCCAATGAGCGGGTTTCGATGCCATTGATTTTGTAGCTGCCGGCCGTGGCGTAATCCAGGCCACCGAGGATATTCATCAACGTGGATTTGCCCGAGCCGGACGCGCCGATGATCGCGACCATCTCGCCGGCATGGATGGTCAGGTCGATGCCCTTGAGCGCGATGAACTCACGCTCGCCGGCGATAAAACTGCGGGTGATGCCCTTGAGTTCCAACAGTGGCTGGGTCATGGCTCAGTTCCCCGCCACGGCGGGCGTTGCATCGCCGATCACCACCTTGTCGCCCTCGACCAGGCCTTCGAGGATCTGCACCTTGACGTTGTTATTGATGCCGGTCTTCACCTCGCGCGACACCGCCCGGCCCTTGGCATCCAGCACCCGCAGCGAGTAGCCGCCATCGTTGTTGCGCGGGCCCAACGCGGCCACCGGCACCATCAGCGCAGCCTGGGCGGTGTCGAGCACGATGCGCACCTGGGCGGTCATGGCGATGCGCAGTCGGTGGTCGGGGTTGGGCACATCGAACAGCGCGTTGTAGAAGACCGCGCTGTTCTGCTTGGGCGTGCCGGCGGTCTGGGTTTCGAGGAAGTTCTGCGGCGCCGGCTCAGTGCCGCGCAGCTTGGCGTAGTAACGTTTGTCGGCCTCGCCAAGGATGGTGAAATACACCTGCTGGCCGGGGCTGATATGGATCACATCAGCCTCGGAAACCTGCGCCTTGACCGTCATGGTGTCCAGGTCCGCCAGCTTGAGCAGCACCGGCGCCAGTTGGTTGGCGATTACGGTCTGGCCTTCCTGGGTGACGATGCCCACCACATCGCCGTCGATGGGCGCGACGATGCGGGTGTAGGCCAGGTTGATCTTGGCGGTGTCGATCTGGATGTGCGCGCTTTTGATCTGTGCATCCAGGGACAACAGGTTGGCTTGCTGCACCTGGAAGGTGGATTCGGCGTCTTCGTAATCCTGGCGCGAGACTGACTCATCGATCTGCAAGCCCTTGTAGCGTTCGTAGATGGACCTGGCCTGCTTGAGTTGGGCCGCCGTGGCGCGGCGTTGGGCTTGCAGGTTTTCTTCGTCGACCTGGGCTTTGCGCAGGGTGTTCTGCAGGATCAATGGGTCGATTTCGGCGAGCCATTGGCCTTTTTTTACTTTGTCGCCGACTTTGACCTTCAACGACTTGAGCTGGCCGGAGACTTGGGCGCCGACGTCGACTTGCTTGATGCCTTCGAGGACGCCGGTGGCCAGGACGGCGTTTTCGATGTCACCGCGTTCGGCGGTGGCGGTGAGGTATTGGGGGGTGTCGGCGGGGGCCTGGACCGTGTAGATCACCAGGGCGATGGCGATGGCCAATGTGGCCAGGATGCTGATGGTTTTGAATTTTGACTTTGGCATTTGGGTACATATCCGTTTTTTCGGTCACGGCTGATATGGGTTCCGCTCTTACAGCGGGTCACTTTTGAAAAGCGCAAAAGTAACCAAAACGCTCTTGCCCCAACACTCGGTGCCTCGCCTAGGCTCGGCATGCCCTCACTCCGGCTTGAATCCGTGGGTCGCCGCGATGGGCCATCCTTGGCCCAGCGCGGCTAACCCGGCGTCCTGCCGGGTTACCCACGGATTCAAGCCTGCGTTCGGCCAGCGTGTTTAACGGGGCGCCTAAGATCAAGATCAAGATCAAGATCACAAGCGCAGATCAAAAGACCGCTGACTTCGTCAGCGACAAGGATGTAAGGGCCAGATCAAAAGCAGAGCAGAGCCACAGCGCTTTTGATCTACACCACTCAGGTCGGCTCTCAGGCCGCCGTGCTCTGCTTTTGATCTGCTTTTGCTTTGGCTTTTGATTTTGATCTGAGGCGCCCCGTAAACCACGCTGGCCGAACGCAGGCTTTGGAGCGTGGGTAACCCGGCAGGACGCCGGGTTAGCCGCGCTGGGCCAGGGATGGCCCATCGCGGCTAACC
>NZ_CEEDDZ010000039.1:4695-24226 GCF_979253585.1 Pseudomonas sp. AC463
GGGCTTGCCCCCGATGGCAGTGGGTCAGCTACAGATTTATCAGCTGACACACCCTCATCGGGGGCAAGCCCCCTCCCACATTTTTTACCGAGTAAGGCCTGAGAAAGCCGGTCGGCCACTAGGCCGCCGCGCTTTTGATTTTGATCTGCGATCGCCCCCCCCAAATCACTGTTGGATTACGGGCATGCCTTCGTGTACGGGACAACCACATGGGTTACACAAAAGTGAGCCGCTGTAAGAGCGGAACCATACGCGGCCGTTACCGCAGCAACGGATATGTACTCAACACAAAGACAAAAACTCGCACATTCCCTGCCACCAACTAAGCTCACCCTCCAACAAAAAGCCTCCTCTACACCCCCTGGCTGCACGCCACCTTCGTCCTCACCTACGGCGGGAACCGGCCCCCCACGAAAACCAGGAATCGTCATGAATACCCGTCCAAAAAAACTGCGCCACCTGATGTTTGTACTGCTGCTGGCCGTGATCGCGTTTCTGTTGCTGATGCCCACCAAGGTGCAACCAGTGAACTGGACGCCCCCCAAGGCGCCGTCGCTGAAGGACGGTGCCTACACCGAAAACCAGCGCCTGAAGGCCGTACAGAAAATCGGCGCCCAGGACATCCCCGGGCCCGAGGCCTTGCTGCTGGATGCCCAGGGTTTTCTGATCAGCGGCCTGCATGACGGGCGCATCATCCGCACCTCGCCCGACAGCCGCAGCCTGGAAGTGCTGGCCAATACCGGCGGGCGCCCGTTGGGCCTGGCGTTGCACCCGGATGGTCGCTTGATCATTGCCGACGGAATCAAGGGTCTGCTCGCGCTGGACGCCAAGCGCCAACTTACCACCCTGAGTACCACGGCCAATGACGTGCCCTTTGGCTTTACCAATGACGTGGCCATAGACGCCACCGGGCGCTATGCGTACTTCAGCGACGCGTCGAGCCGCTGGGGATATGGCCAGGATGGCGAAGCGGTGATCGAACATGGCGGCGATGGCCGGCTGCTGCGCTACGACTTCAGCAACGGCAGCACCGAGGTGTTGCTGGACCAGTTGCAATTCGCCAACGGCGTGGCCCTCGGCCCGGACGAAAACTACGTGCTGGTCAATGAAACCGGTGCCTATCGCATCAGCCGTTATTGGCTCAAGGGCGAGCGCGCGGGCAAACATGACCTGTTTATCGACAACCTGCCCGGCCTGCCGGACAACCTCAGCTTCAACGGCCAGGACCGTTTCTGGGTCGCGCTGTACTCGCCGCGCAACCCCTTGCTGGACAGCTTTGCCGGCTACCCGCTGTTGCGCAAAGTGATGGTGCGCGCGCTGATCGTGGTGCCCAAGCCTATCGAGCGCAAAGCCTTTGTGTTGGGGCTGGACACTGAGGGCAAGGTCATCGCCAACTTGCAGGATGGCAGCGCCGGCAATTACTCGCCGATCACCACGGCCAGGGAGTATGGCGTCTGGTTGTATCTGGGCTCGTTGAAGAGTACGAGCATGGCGCGCCTGCCGTTGGCGCTGGCCTTGGAGCAATAACGCAAACAGGGCATACAGGCGCGCGGCCTGTATGCCCTGGGGTCTAACGCATCACCACCTTAGGCCTTGCTGCTGCTCAGCAAGGTCTGGTTGCACAGGTGGCCGAAGCTCACATACGGAACATTGTCACCACCGACGCCGATCCCCGGATACTCCAGCACTTCCATGCGCCACACGCCGTAGTTGAACTGGGTACGCCAGGTGTTGTTGTAGCCCTGGGCGTAGTCGACAAAGGTTGTCTGGAAATCACCCGAGCAGGTGCCCACGTTGATGGTGCCATTGGCCTGGCCGGCACTGTCGGTGGCCGCCGAGTACGCCTGGTAGACGATGTCGCCGTTGTCCGGGTCGATGCGCTGGTCGAGGAACACAATCGGGTGCAGCCCCACCAGCGGCATGCCGGTGCTGTCCGAGATGCCCATGTTCCAGGTCAGGTTGCGATAGGCCTGGGTGGTCATGTAGCCGTAGCCCACATCGGACGCCGAATACGGGATGCGGATTACGCTCGGCTCGCCTTTCATATCCGAGGTATTGATGCGTGGGTTGGAACCGAACGACAGATTGTATTTGCCCGCTGCACTCCACGTGGCATTCGGGTTCGGACGCACACGTATCTTGACCACGCCGCCAACGCCCGGGTTCGAGACCGAGTCCGACTTGAGGTTCGGGTCCACCACGACCCACTGACTGCCATTCAGGCGTTCCAGGATCCAGTTGCTGCGCGCATTGGCCGTCAACGCAAAGCCCACGCTCTGGCCACGCACGGCGGTGAAGTCGAAGTAGTCGACATCATTGATACTGTCGGCGTTGCCGCTGAGGTAGTTGAGCGTGTCCGGCAACTGGAACGCGGTGTCCGGCGTGTCATTGGGCTCGAAGGCATCAATGTTGGTCTCCACCGCCACGCCGAACTGGAAACTCGAGCCCGCCACCGCCGCATTGGCCTCCATGAACCAGTAGTAATCACCGGCCGGCAGCACGCCGCTGAGGCTTTCATCACCGGTGCCGGGGCTGTCGGAAGTGCCCAGGGGAATCGGGTTGCCCTGGCCATCGTCCTGGAACAGGGTCAACGACATGTTGGTGCCTGTGGTCTGGCCGACCAGCAGCGCATTGATGCGCGCCTTGGCCGGCAGGTTGAAGTGGTAGCACAGCAAGTCGCCGGTTTGCACGCCGTTGACCGTGTACAACTGATTCACATCCAGGGTGGTTTCACAGCCCTGCACCAACGCCGCCTGTACGGCGCTCGCCTGCCGGGCGTCGGCTTTCGTCACCTTGGTCACCGGCGCTGACGCCGTACGGTTTTCCACACCCACATTGGCATTGGCCTTGGCCTTGGCGCCAACCACAGGTTTTTTCAACTGTTGTTTCAGCGTTGCAGAAGCCTTGGCAGCTGGAACATTGCCAGCCGCTTTCAGGCTTTGTTTGACGGTGGGTTGCGCCGCTTGCGCAGCCAGGTGAGGGTATTGCTCGGCCAGGGCAAAGGCCGACACAAAGCAGCTGGCCGCCATGGCCGCCATGGCCGCGCCGAGCATAAGGGCTTTTTTCGATTTCATTTTTTATCCATCCATAGTTAAAAAGTGAAGCTCAGGTGACATCCGGTCACCTGGGATGGAATGTAGAATATGACTGGATGGATGTACAGTATTTCTTCGAAAAAAATCAGAACCTATGAAATGGGGATATCGCACCCTCTACGCCAAACGCTCCAGACAACCAATGCGATCAGCCAAACAAACCCAAAGTAATACGGCCACACCACCCAACGTCTGAGCGCCAAGGGAACAGACGCCAGTTCGGCCTCGGTCACGACACCGGCCTTCACGTGACGCTTTGAATCCTGCAGGAAATCAAACATCAACATCATTCGATACTGCCTGTAATTCAGCACATCAAAATGATCCGAGTGTTGCCGACTAAAATCACCACCCATCAGGCGATGTTTCAAACTGTGATAGTCGGTGGTGCGTTCATTGATATAGCTCTGCGCCATGCTTCACATCCTGGATGCGAGAAAGATGGCGTCGAAATATAAGCAAGCGAACCCGCCCCGGACACAAGCCCAGGGGGGTCGACTTACATTTGGGAAGTTGCCTACTCAGCCAAGAAACAGCGCCTACAGAAACCAGCCTAATAACCGGTCATCTCCAGGTAACCCACCCCACCCTCAAACTTCACCGGTCCTTCCCAATACGGAATACTCAGGTTCATCCAGGCGTTCGGGTTGACGGCTTCAGTGACGATATCCAGCTGCTTGCCGGGAATTTTCAGCGCCCAGCGCGTAGGAATCTTGCGCCCGTCGATGGTCGTGGTGTCCAGCGGTGCCAATTGGATATCGGCGTTATGCAGGGTTTGAGTGCGCCCTTCGTGGTCGATCCAGGTGCCGGTCAGGTAGGCCGCGCCGTCGGTTTGGCGTACACGAAACAGCATCAACTGCTCGCCCCGGTCCAGGTGCAGGGAGAACCAGTCCCAGCCGGTCTGGCTGGCGGCCAGGGGTTGGCTGCTCCATTCGCGGTCCAGCCACGCGGGGCCGCTGACCTGGTACACCTTGCCGTCGATGCTCAGGCTGCCACTGGCATTGAAAAACGGCTGGCTGTAGTAGTACGACGCCTGGCCCAGGTCGGATTTACGGCTGTAACCGCCGTCGCCCTGCAACACCAGCGGGCGGCTGGAGGTCAGGTGCAGGTCGTAGGCGAACTGCGCGCCGCTGGCTTTGAGTTGCATGTCCGCCAGGGGGCTGGCGGCACCGGCGCGGCTGGCGAAATTCCAGTCATCGAGCCAGGCAGTGAACGGCGCCGCCTGCACCCCGGCCTGGCCGACGCCGCCACGGGCGTAACGCTCGGCGGCGTAGTGGTGGGTGGCGGAGGTGACGGCGGCGTGGCCGAGCCATACGGTCGAATCCCGCCAGCCCGCTTGCGTCGGCCCGGCCTTGAGGGCATTGCGAAACAGCGTCCATTGCACGCCGAACAGATTGCCCTGGGCATCCTTGAGGTTGGCGGTGACGTACCACCATTCAATCCGGAAACCTGTGTGGGGACCGTGGTCCTCGGGGAAGCTGAACACCTTGCCAGGCACCACTTGGGCAAAGTCTGCCGCGTCACTGCCCAGCCCGGCGAAGCTTTCCTCGGGCACGGGAGCTTTGTCGCAGGCACTCACCAGCAACAGCGCGGCCCAGAGCAGCGACTTAATCTTCATGGGCGAACGTCCTCAACAGGTCAGCCGGGCGGCTGCGGTACAACTGCCACAGCGGCCAGGCCGACGCCAGCAGCGTGGCCAACATCGCCAGCCCGAGCAACTGCGCCAGCTGCCACGGAAATATCTGCAAGGGCAGGCGCCAACCAAACGCCTGCACGTTGATCACCGCGTCCAGGCACCAGGCCAACAGCACCCCCAACGGCAGGGCGAGGATCAACGTGAGCAGCGCCAGCAGCCAGGTCTGCCCCAGGTTCAGCAGCATCAGTTGCCGCCGCGTCACACCCAAGGCCCACAGCGGCGCGAGCTGGCCCAGGCGGCTTTGGCTCTGGGTCAACAGGCTGATAAACAGCGCCACACCGGCGACGCCGAGGGTCAGGCTGTTGAGCGCGGCCGTGGCAGCGAAGGTGCGTTCGAACACCTGGCTGGACCAAACCTTGAGCTGCTGCTGGTCGACGATACGGCTGTCTTCCAGCGCAAAGGCGCGCTGCACCGCGTGGATCAGCGGTGCCACATCGGGTGGCGCCACCCGCAGGTTGAACCGCGCCGGTGACAGCCCCGGCCAGTGGGCCAGCAGGTGCGTGGAATTGACCAGCATATGGCCCTTGGGGTTGCCGTAGTCGGCGTAAATCCCCACCACCTTGGGCGCCCACACACCTTGCGGCGTGGGAATGCTCAGCGTATCGCCGAGGCTGACCGCCAGCCGCCGCGCCAGTTGTTCGCTGAGCATCAGGGTGTCGTCTCGTTGCAACTGGTCCCAGGGTGCGCGCACAGCCTCCAGCAACGGCCAGTGCTGGCGATAGGTGGGGTCGTCGACCACGCCAAACAGATCCGCCGGCCAGCCCTGCACTTGCACGGCCACTTGCCAGGTGGGCAACACGGTCTGCACCAAGGGTTGTTGCGCCAGCCAGGTGCGAAGTTGTTCAGCCTGAGCCGGGGTTTGCGGGTTGAGGTACAGCTCGGCGGTAAGGCGTTGCTCCAGCCAGTTATTGAACGTGTAACGAAAGCCCGAGGTCATGGAGCCGGCGCCGATATTCGCGGCCAGGGCCAACAGCAGCGCCATCAGCGCCAGGCTCAGCGCCGGTAACTGCTGGCGGCAGTCGGCGAGAAACCATTGGCCGAGCACCGAGCGGCTGCGCCCCAGCACCGCCTTGAGCAAGGCATTGAGCAGCACCGGCAAACCGAGGGCGGAGCCGAGCAATAACGCGGCCATCAACACAAACCCGGCGGCCAGGCTGTCGCCCAGCCATAGCGCCAGCAGCGCAATCAACAGCGCGGTGCCCGCCACCCAACCCTGGCGCCGTAGCCAGCGCCCGTGAGCATCATGCCAGGCCTGGGCATTGGCCAGTGCCAGCAACGGCAAGCGTGCCGCGCGCCACAGGCTGCTGGCGCCGGCGAGCACCGCGCCGAGCAGGCTCAGGCCCAAACCCGCCAGCCACCACCAAGGGCTCAGGCTCAATTGCCCCGGCACTTCGGCGCCGTACAGGCCGCGCAGGCTGGCGGCCACATCCGGCAGCAACAGGCTGGCCAGCAGGTAACCGCTGGCCACGCCGAGCACGCCGCCCAGCAGCGACAACACACCCAGTTCGACGCCCAGCCCGAGGATCAGCAGGCGCGCACTCACCCCACAGGCGCGCAAGGTCCGCAACAGCCCACGGCGCTGCTCCAGCGCCAGGCCGATGGCGGCGTGCACGATAAACAGCCCGACCACAAACGAGAGCATGCCCAGCGCGTCGAGGTTCAGGTGAAAGCTCTCGGTAAGGCGCGCGAGGTTGTTGTCCTCGCCCTGCTTGAGTTGCAGCCCGGCGGGTGGCGTCGGGTGGCGGGCGGCGAAGGCGTTGTCCAGCAGCAACCGCGACAAGCGCTCGGGCATCTGCAGCAGCGGCTGGGCAAAACCGATGTCGGTGAGCAACAGGCCGGGGGCCATGTCCGGCTGTGCCTGCAACGGCGGCAATGCCTGCCCGTTAACGGTCACGGGCTGCTCGCCCTCGTGCAGCCCCAAGGCCTGCAAGGTTTGCGGTGCGACCCAGGTGCGTCCCGGCGCGGTAAAAAACGCCAGCATCTGTGCCTGGCTCAAACGCTGCCCAGCCACTGCACCGCTGCCGGGCAACGACAGCGGGTCGATGCCCATCAATTGCAGGCGCACCTCCTCCAACTCCTTGAGCTGCACCCGGCCCTGTACCACCGGCGACACCGGCCACCCGGCGCGGCGCAGCTCGGCAAACAGCGCCTGAGGGAAACTCGCGCCATCCGGCGCACTGAGGCTGGCCTGGGGTTCGCCGCCGATCAGTTGGCTGGCGCGCGCGTAGCTGTCACGGGCCTGGCTGTTGAGGGCCTGCACGCCGGTCAACAAGGCGGTGGCCAGCCACAAGCCGGTAAGCACGCTGAAAAACTGCACGGGATGGCGCCGCCAGTGGCTGAGCAAGGCGCGCAGGGTCCAATAAAACATCCTCACGTGGCCACGACCTGCCCGCGATGCAACACCACCTGGCGGTCCAGCCGCGCGGCAATGCGTGGGCTGTGGGTGACCATCAACAAGCTGGTGGGGCTGTCGCGCAGCAGGTCCAGCAGCAGTTGCAGCACTTCGTCGCTGGTGGCTTCGTCAAGGTTGCCCGTGGGCTCGTCGGCCAACAGCAAGCCCGGGCGCGAGGCCAGCGCGCGCCCCACCGCGACTCGTTGCTGCTGGCCGCCGGAGAGTTGCTCGGGGTAACGCTTGAGCAAATCCCCCAGCCCCAGGCGCTCCACCAGCTGCGCTTGCCAGTGGGGGTCAAAGCGCCCCGCCAGACGCGCCTGGAAAGCCAGGTTGTCGTCGACGCGCAAGCTGCCGATGAGGTTGAACTGCTGGAACACCAGGCCGATTTCAGTGCGCCGCCAGTGGGCCAGTTGCGCTTCGCCGAGCTGGTCCAGGCGCTGCTCGCCCACCTGGATGCTGCCGCCGTCCACCCGGTCGAGCCCGGCCACCAGGTGCAACAGGGTGCTCTTGCCACTGCCGGATTCGCCCATCAACGCCAGGCTGCTGCGCGCGGCCAGTTGCAGGTCGACACCCGCCAACACCGTCAGCGGCCCTTGGGGCGTGGCATAGCTTTTGAAAACACCTTGCACCTGCAACATGGCAATGCTCGTTTAAAGGGTGGCGATCGAGAATAACGGCTGCCGCTCACAGCCACGCAAATTTTTCACATGGATTTCACCGGTTGCCCACCCGACGCACTCTAAATTGCCCATCAAGCGTCCCTGGCGAGCAACTTTGCAGTTGCCACAGCGGACAACTTTTAACCGCAACATGTTCAGCGAAAAGACAGCCGCCCTGTGACAGCCTCCTGTTTCACTGCGGCTATTCGCCCGTACGTTGCGCCTAATTAATACAACATTGCCAACAGCGCCCATGGTGAATGAAGTGGTTGACGTTACCCTGACCAAACCACGCTTGCGCCCACGCTTTTTCAAGCGCTGGCCAGCCCTCTGGCTGGGGATTGTGGTGGTTGCCCTGCTGCTCGTCGCCAGCCTGTTCTGGCCCTCCTCGCCACGGGACCTGGGCGTGGGCAATCGCTTGCTGACCTCCGAGGTTCTGCCGCTGTGGCGCGACGGTGACCTGATCGTGCTGGTGCGCCACGAGGAGCGCTGTGACCGCTCGACCAACCCCTGCCTGGGGCCGGTGGAGGGCCTGACGATCAACGGCAGCCAACACGCCGAAAACCTCGGCAGAGCCTTTAAAACCCTGGGCATGGACGGCAGCGACGTGCTCGCCAGCCCGGCCATTCGCACCGCCCAGACCCTGCGTTTCATGTTCGGCAAAAACGAGGTCACCTCGGGCGAGAAAGCCGTGTGCGGCGCGGCCATGGGCGAAGAGTTGCTGAGCCACAAGACCCCGGGACGCAACCTGGTGTTCGTCACCCACAGCGGCTGCATCGCCGACTTCGAATCCACCCTGGGCTTCCCCCGCGCCTCATTCCCCGAGTACGGCAGCGCGCTGTTCGTGCAGGTATTGCCGCACGGAAAATTCAAGGCTCTGGGTATCGTCAACAACCCGCAATGGCCCGCTGCACTCAAGCAACTTTAATAACCTCCCCTCTTTATTCAGCAAAAAGACAGCCCTGTTCTGGCATGTTTAGTTGCGCCTTTTAATTAAGGACGTCATGAATACTTTCTGTCATTCAGTGAACGCTGTGATGTGTACGCTATTACTTCAAAAGTCTGCTGTTAGACGTCAAGGAGCGACGTTGTGATATCCCGTTTAAAACCCTTGCCGGTGTTATTACTGGCCTTCGTCGCGTTTTACCTGTTGCCGCTCGGGCTGCACGGTTTGTGGACCCCGGACGAAACCCGCTACGCGCAGATCAGCCAGGAAATGCTGCTAAGCGGCGACTGGGTGGCGCCGCATTACCTGGGCGTGCGCTATTTCGAAAAACCTGCCGGTGGTTACTGGCTGATCGCCCTTGGCCAGGCGCTGTTCGGCCAGAACCTGTTCGGTGTCCGCATCGCGTCGGCGCTGACCAGCGGCCTCAGCGTGTTGCTGGCCTACCTGATCGCCCGGCGCCTGTGGAACGACCCGCGCAAAAGCTTCGCCTGCGCCCTGCTCTACCTGAGTTTCGGCCTGGTGGCCGGGCAAGCCGGGTATTCCAACCTGGACCCGCAATTTACCTTCTGGGTCAACCTGAGCCTGATGGCCTTGTGGTTTGCCCTCGACAGCCACACCACCCGCGCGCGTCTGTGGGCATGGGCAATGCTGGGCCTGGCGTGTGGCATGGGCTTCATGACCAAAGGCTTTCTGGCCTGGGCGCTGCCGGTGTTGATCGCCGTGCCCTATATGCTCTGGCAACGGCGCCTGGCCGAGTTGCTGCGCTACGGCCCACTGGCGGTGGGCGTGGCGATGCAGGTGTGCTTGCCCTGGGTGCTGGCGGTGCATGTGCAGGAACCGGACTTCTGGCGCTTCTTTTTCTGGAACGAGCACATTCGCCGCTTCAGCGCCGACGACGCGCAACACGTGCGGCCCTGGTGGTTTTTCCTGCCAATCATGGCGGTGGCCTGCCTGCCGTGGGCCGGGTTGCTGCCCACCACGCTGCACAAGGCCTGGCGCGAAAAACGCCAGCCGGCGATCGCCTTCATGGGCCTGTGGCTGCTGTTGCCGCTGGTCTTTTTCAGCCTGAGCAACGGCAAGTTGCCGACCTACATCATGCCGTGCCTGCTGCCGTTGGCGCTGCTGATGGGGCATACCCTGATCGACCTGCTGAACAGCGGCCGTGCACGCGCGCTCTGCCTCAATGGCCTGCTCAACTTCGCGATCGGCATGGCGGCCATGATCGGCCTGATCTACCTGCAAATCGCCAGGCCACTTTACGGTAACAGCCACGCCGAAATGTTCAGCCTGTCCCTGGCCTTTATCGTGCTGCTGGGGTGGATCCTCGCCAACCTGCTGCAAGCCTTTCGCCCGCTGACACTGTGGGCAATGCCGGTGCTGGGCATCGGCATACTGGTGATCCTGCTGCCGGCGAGCATGCCGGCGCAGATCGCCGATAACGAAATGCCCGATCAGTTTGTGCTTGAGCATCTGCATGAGTTGCAGCCCACCCACGCGCTGCTGGCCAATGCCCTGGAAAATGCCAGCGCCATGGCCTGGCGCCTCAAGCGCACGGACGTGACGCTGTATGACACCGAGGGCGAACTGCGCTACGGCCTGCAATACGCCGGCTCCGTGCAGCGCAAAGTCGAGTTGGGCCAGGTCCAGGCCTGGCTGCAGCAGGCGCGCCGGCACGGCGCGGTCGGCGTGCTGCTGCGGGTCAACAGCACCAGTGAAATGCGCGAGGCCGGGCAACTGCCGCCCGGTGGCACACGTTATTCCAAGGGGCATCTGCAGCTGATTATCTACCCGCAACTGCCGTGAATTCAGCGGGGAGTGGTCTTGGCGGGGTCCAGCAGGTCGACCGGGGTGATGCCGCTGCCCAGCAGTTGCTCCTGCACCGCCCGGCCCTCGGCCCGGTTGCGGATAAACCCGGCACGGGTAAAGCGCTCCAGGAACGGCACCGGCAAAGCCTTGTCAGGCGTGACCGGCGGCTGCTCGGCCACATCGCCAAACAGCGTATAGGCCGCGCTGGGCAAGTGCCGCGTGTTGATATCGCTGGTCAGCCGGCCCTCCTGCAAAACGATGGCGCGGTTGGTCACCCGTTGCAGGTCGGACAGGCGCTGGGAGATATACACAATCGCCACCCCGCGTGCGCGCTGACTGTCGATCAGGCCCAAGAGGCGCTCGGCGTCGGTTTCCGACAGGGCGGCGGTGGGTTCATCCAGAATCAACAGTTTGGGCTGCAACGCAAACGCGCGAGCCAGCACCAGCAGTTGCCGATCGGCCAGGCCCAGGCGCTCGACCGGCTGTTCCAAAGGCAGCTGCAGGCCCAGCCCGGCGGCGATGATGTGCGCGCGTTGCAGCAGGTTTTTGCGGTTGAGCAGAAAGTCGGCGTCAGGCTGGCAGAGCTCATCGAGCAACAGGTTCTCGGCCACGCTCAGGCCCGGCGCAATCGCGTCATCCGGGCGTTGGTGCACCGCCACAATCCCCAACCGGCGCGCCGATAACGGCGAGGTGAAACGCTGGCGCTGCCCATCCACCCACAGTTCACCGGCATCCGGCGCCAGGCTGCCGCTGAGGATCTTCACCAAGGTCGATTTGCCCGCCCCGCTGGCCCCCAGCAATGCCACGCCCTCACCCGGGTAAATATCCAGGTTGACCTGATCCAGTGCGCAATGGGCACCGAAGGTCTTGCTCAGGCCCAGCAGGCGGACCAGGGGCGCGGGGGCAACAGGGTTGCTCATGGCTAATCTCTAAGGCGGACGATGACTCATTACAACGCGCGGGGGCGCTGATTTATTCCGTACAACAATGAGTTAGATCCCGAATTAAAGGCATTACCTCAAGAACAATCCAATAGCTGAATCGCATAGCAAAAAGTTTTTAAGTTATAAGCCGTGCCAGGAGTTTGTTGAATGCTTTCAGCACCGCCTCGGGTTTTTCCAGCATCAACTGGTGACCACAGGCCTCCAGCACCTGGAAGTCGGCATTCGGCAGTTGCCCGGCCAGGGCCTGGCCACCACTGGCGGGGGTCAGGCCGTCGCTGTCACCGGCCAACACACTCACCGGCAGCAGCAGACTGGGGATCTGCGCAGCGGCCGGCCAGTCGGCGTTTTTGGTCAGGGCCTTGAACATCGACAGGCGGTTGCGCTCGGTGAGTTGCTCTTCATAGGCCACCAATGCCGGATCGGCCGACGCGTGCCAGGCGCGCTCGCGAAAGCCCTTGGCCAATACCGGGCGCAGCCACTCCAGAATCCACGCCGGCAAGGCCATCAAGCCGCCACCCGCCGCCGGTCGATGCAACTGGGTACCCAGCAGCAACGCCGCCGCAACAGGCACTGCGGGCCTGGCCAGCAACGCACTGAGGCTCAGGCTGGTGCCGAAGGAATGGGCGACGATCAGGTTACGCGCGCCGCCGTAACGCTGCAGGATCGCCAGGTAGTCCGCCACCAGTTCTGCCCACGCGTAGGCGTGCTCATCGCGCGGCCGCGCGCTGTCGCCATGGCCCAGCAGGTCCCAGGCCACCAGGCTGTAGCCTTGGGCCTTGAGCGCCTGCCATTGCAGGCGCCACTGGTCTTTGTTGCCGCCGGCGCCATGGCAGAAAAACACCACGGTATCCGGCTCGGTGGTGCCCACCTGGTGGGCGATGCTCAGGCGGCGGCCGGGGCGGATGTCGAGCAATTGGCCGCGCACCAGCGGCCCGTTCAAATCAGTCATAAAGCGCATAGTCCTCAAGGTTGACGCCACGGGTCGGCACACACTGCAACAGACTGCGAGTGTAAGGATGGCGCGCGTCGGCAAACAGCGCCGCCGTATCGCCCTGCTCCACCACTTGCCCGTGCTGCATCACGGCAATCCGGTCACACAACCGCGCCGCCACACGCAGGTCGTGGGTAATAAATACAATGCTCAATTTCAGCTGGCGTTGCAGCGACTCCAGCAGTTCCAAAATCTGCACCTGGATCAACGCATCCAGGGCCGACACACACTCATCGGCAATCAGCACCTTGGGCTCCACCGCCAGGGCGCGGGCGATGCCGATGCGCTGGCGCTGACCACCGGAGAACTCATGGGGGTAACGCTCGAACGCCGTGGCCGGCAGGCCCACGCGTTCCAGCAATGCCCGCGCGCGCTGCTCGGCGTCGGCCTGGGAGCGGCCCTGCACCAGCGGCCCGGTCATGATGATGCGGCCGACGGTCTGACGTGGATTAAGGGAGGCGAACGGGTCCTGGAAGATCATTTGCACCTGGCTGCGCAACGGCCGCAAACGCCCCTCAGGCAACCCGGCCACGTCCTGGCCCAGCCATTGGATCTGGCCGCTGTCGGCGCGCAACAAGCGCACCAGGCAACGGCCCAGGGTCGACTTGCCCGAGCCCGACTCACCGACAACCCCCAGGGTTTCGCCCTCACGCAGTTGCACAGCCACCGCGTCCAGCGCCTGGGTGGTGCGCCGCCCCCACCAACCGTTGCGGCTGCTGAACACCTTGCCCAGTTGCTCGGCCTTGAGCACCACCGCGCCGTGCACCCGCGCACGCGGCGCCAGCGGTTGTGCCCGCACGGCCGCCAGCAGTTGCCGCGTATAGGCGGCCTGAGGCGCGCGCAGTACCTGTTGCGCGCTGCCCTGCTCGACCACGCGGCCTTGCTCCAGCACCAGCACGCGGTCGGCAATCGCCTCGACCACGGCAAAGTCATGGGTGATAAACAACAGTGCCATGCCCTTGTCCTGCTGGATTTTGCGTAGCAGGTCGAGGATCTGCGCCTGGGTGGTCACGTCCAGCGCCGAGGTGGGCTCGTCGGCAATCAACAGCGCCGGATCGAACGCCAGGGCCATGGCGATCACCACGCGCTGGCGCTGGCCGCCGGAGAGTTCAAACGGATAGGCCTGACGCAGGCGCTCGGGGTCCGGCAGGCCGACATAACCCAGCAGGTCGAGCACACGCCGGCGCCGCTCGGCACCCGACTGCACACCATGGGCACGCAGGGTTTCATCAATCTGCTCGCCCACCCGCAGCAACGGGTTCAGCGCGCTCATGGGCTCCTGGAAGACCATGCTGATAGCGCGCCCGCGCAGTGCGCGCATACCGGCTTCGCTGCGCGCCGCGAGGTCTTCCTGGCGAAACACCAGGCGCCCGCTTTCCAGGGTCAGCGGCACCGGCAACTGGCGCAGCAGCGCCTTGGCCAGCATTGACTTGCCCGAACCGGACTCGCCCACCACACACAGGCATTCGCCGCTGCGCAGCTGCAACGACAGGTCATACAGCGCATGGCTGCGATCGGCCCCGGACGGCAACGCGATGCGCAGATGCTCGACACTCAATAACGTCATAGCGACCTCCCCGGTTCAAACGCCACGCGCAGGCCTTCGCCCACGCGGTTCACCGCCAGCACGCACAGCACAATCGCCAGCCCCGGCAAGAAGCTCATCCACCAGGCATCGCGCAGCAACCCACGGGACGCGTTGATCATATAACCCCAGCTCATCGCCTCCGGATCGCTGAGGCCGAGGAACGCCAGCGCCGCCTCGGTGAGGATTGCCGTGGCCATCACAAAGGTCATGGTCACCAGCAGTGGCGCCAGCGCATTCGGCAGGATCTGCTCGCGGATGATGCCCCACGGCGACTGGCCCAGCACCCGCGCCGCCTGCACGAATTCGCGCTGGCGCAGGGTGAGGAATTCACTGCGCACCAGCCGCGCCACACCCGGCCAGGCCACCAGCGAAATCGCCAGCACGATGGAGCCCAGCGACGGTTCCAGCACCGCCACCAGAATCACCGCCAGCACCAGCTGCGGGATGATCTGGAAGAACTCGGCGATGCGCATCAGCACACCGTCGAGCCAGCCGCCGAAGTAACCGGCGATAGCCCCCACCAGCAGCCCCACCAGCAAGGTCGACAGGCTGGCCAGCGCACCCACCGCCAGCGACACGCGGGCGCCATAGAGCAAACCGCTGCCGAGGTCGCGGCCGAGCAGGTCGCTGCCCAGCCAGTGCGATGCGTCGTGGAACGGCGCGAGCATCGGCTGGGTGTTCATTTCCCATGGCGCGCTGTCGGTCAGCCACGGCGCGACCGTCGCCAGCGCCGCCAATAGCAGCAAAAACACTGCGCCCGCCAGCGCCGAGGGCTGGCGGATAAAGCGCTTGAACACCACCATCAGCCCTGCCCTCCGGCGCCGATACGCGGGTCGAGAAAACGGCAGATCAGATCGGTCAACACGTTAAAGCCCACCACCAGCATCGAGATCACCAGAAAGCCCCCCATCAACACGCCGTAGTCGCGCTGCGCGAGCGCGTCGTACATCAAGCGGCCAATGCCGGGCCACGAGTACACCACTTCAACCAGCAACGCGCCGCTGGCCAATTGGCCCAGTTGCAGGCCGGCGAAGGTCACCACCGGCAGCAGGGCATTGCGCAGTACATGCACGTACAGCACGCGCCGTGGGTGCAGGCCCTTGGCGTGGGCGGTGCGCACGTATTCCTGGCCAAGGGCATCGAGCACGGCGGCGCGGGTCAGGTGGATATACAAGGCCAAAAACAGCACGCTCAGAGACAGGCACGGCAACAGCAGGTGCTGCAGGCGATCGAGCAGCGAAAAGTCCCGGCCCACCGTCTCCATGCCAAACGCCGGCAGCCAATCCAGGCTCACCGAAAACAGCAGGATCATCAGCATCGCCAGCCAGAAGGTCGGCATCGCGTACAACAGCAAGGCCCCATGGGAAATCACCCCATCGAGCCAATGCCGCTTCTGCCGCGCCTGCGCCGCCAGCACACCAAGGGCCACGCCCAGCACGGAAGACAGCACAAATGCCGAACCCATCAGTGCCAGCGTGGCCGGCAGACGCTCGGCGATCAAAGACCACACCGAGGTCTGGTTGCGGTAGGAATACCCGAGGTCAAGATGGGCGATATGGCCCAGGTAAATCAGCAATTGCTGGAGCAGCGGTTTGTCCAGGCCCATGCTCTGGCGCAGTTGCTCGATAAACTGCACATCGTCCACCCCCGCCTCACCGGCCAGCAGCAGCGCCGGGTCGCCCGGCGCCAGATGGATCAGCAAAAAGCTCAACACCAGCACCGCCACCACCATCAGCAGCGCCTTGAGCAGGCGCGCGCCGAGATACACCACGCCGTTCATGGTGCCGGCGCCTCAAGGTACACGCTCTCGTAGTCCTCATTCAGGCTGGTGGCGGTTTGCAGCAGGTTTTTCACCTGGCTGTGAAACAGCGTCGGGTAGCGCATCTCGAAGATCGGCGCGATGGGCAGGTCGGTGTTCAAGATGTTTTCAAGCTGGCTGTAGAGCTGCGTGCGCGCAGGGCCTTGCGGCGTGTCGGCGAGCTTGGTCCACAGCGCATCGGCCGCGGGGTTGCTGTAGCCACTGACGTTGGCGAACGGTGAGGTCTTGAGGATGTAGTCGGAGCGAAACAGATAAGCGCTGGTGAGGTACGGGTCGCCGACCTGGAAGATAAAGTTGTAGGTCAGGTCGAAGTCCCAGTCGCTGACACGCTGGAACCAGGTGGCCGCGTCGGACGTCACCACCTGCACCTTAAAGCCCAGGGGTTGCAGTGCCTGCTTGGTGTACTCGGCCAGGCGTTCCCAGGCGCCGCCCTTCTCGCCATTGAGCAGGCGGATACGCACCGCGCCCACGTCCACGCCGGATTCGGCAATCAGTGCCTTGGCCTTTTTCACGTCATAGCTGTACTGCGGCAACTGCGGGTCGTGGTACGGCGTGGTCGAGACGAACTCGCCCTGGGCCACCTTGCCCGAGCCGAAGAAAATATTGTTAACGATGAACGGCCGGTTCAGCGCATACAGGATCGCCTGGCGCACCTTGGGGTTGTTCAGCGGCGGCTTGCGCGTGTTGATCTGCAAAAAGGCCAGGCCGGCGTACAGCTCCCAGCCCTTCTCCGACGACTGCACGTTCGGCAGCGCGGTCAGGCGCTTGAGGTCGGAGTAATCGGCGTCGCCGCTGCGCAGCACCTGCACGTCATTGCGCTCGAACGCGGCGGCTCGCGATGAGGCGTCCGGGATCACGTGGAAGATGATGCTGTCGAGGTGCGGCAGGCCCTTTTTCCAATAGCCGGGGTTCTTGGCCAGCTTGATATAGGCACCGCGTTTCCACTCCACAAACACAAACGGCCCGGTACCGACCGGCTTGAGGTTGTAGGGGTTGTTGCGAAAATCGGTGTTGGCGTAGAGGTGCTTGGGCACCACCGGGCGCAGGCCGCTGCCCAGGGCCGAGAGCAAGGGCGCGAAGGGTTTCTTGAGGTGGAAGACTACTTGCAGCGGACCCTTGGCGGTGATGCGGTCGACGTACTCGGTGATGATGCCGCCGAGGCGTTTGTCGACCTCGGGGTAGAAGGTCTGGAAGCTGAACACCACGTCATCGGCGCTAAAGGCCGGGCCGTCGTGCCAGTGCACGCCGTCCTGCAATTGGAAAGTGTAGGTGAGGCCGTCGGGGGAAATATTCCAGGACTTGGCCAACACCGGCTTGGGGTTGAGGTCGGTGTCGAACGTCAGCAGGCCCTGCAGCACCTTGCCGCTGACATATTGGGTGGACACATGGCTGACCACCCCATGCATCAGCGACGGCGGCTCCGGCTGGGCCACCAGGTTCAGCACGCCGCCTTCCCGGGGTTGGGCCAGCGCCTGGCCGGCGAGCAGCGCGGTGCACAGGCCCACGGACGAGAGGACACGGCGAAAAGAGAATGGGCGCATGGGGCCTCCTCGATGGGATAGAGATGCCGAGGGGTTTTGCAAGCGCTGTGCCATGGGGGTTTGCGCAGGGTTTGCTGGGGGTCGGTGAGCCTCGCGCTGATGAAAAAACCACACTGCTCGACCTGAGTGTGCAAAAAGCAGCAGCAAAGCATTTCAAAAGTGGGAGGGGGCTTGCCCCCGATACCGGTGGGTCATCAATGAATGAGCCAACTGACCCGCCGCCATCCGGGGCAAGCCCCCTCCCACAGGCTTTCACCGCTGGCCGATGGCACAAGGTTTGCCCCTGTAACCGTCATCCGCATAAACGAGCCTTTCACCATGTCACTGGATTACCTGGGCAACCCCATCGACACCACCCACCCGATCACCCGCCAGGGCGTGGATGATTTCATCGGTGGCTTCCTCGGCTACCAGCCCCGCGCCGAGGGCATCCTGGCCGCCGCCGATGCCGACCCCGACTCTGCGCTGGCCAATGCTTTTGCAGGGATCCTGCTGATGTTCATCGAGTCCCCCGAGGGCCCAGCATTGGCAGAAAAATACCGCCAGCGCGCAGCCGCCGTGAACACCGGCCACCCCCGCGCCCGGCTGTACCTGGAGGTGTTGCAGGCGTGGATCAACGATGACCTCAACGAGGTCCTGCGCTTGAGCGAAAACCTGCTCGAGCGCTACCCCCGCGACCTGTTCGCCGCCAAGCTCAACCAATACCTGGAATTCAACCGCGGCAACTGGCCGGCGCTGCTGCGCATCGGCCTCAAGGCCACCGCCGGCGCGCCGGATATCGCCCACAGCCACGGCTTGCTGGCCTTCGCCTACGAGCAATGCCACCTGCTCGAAGAAGCCGAAACCAGCGCCCGCGAGGCCCTGCGCCTGCAACCGTCCGAGCCTTGGGCCCAACATGCCCTGGCCCATGTGCTGCTGACCCACGGGCGTATCGAGGAAGGCACCGCGTTCCTGGAAAGTGTGAAACAGCATTGGGACGGGTTGAACTCGTTCATGTACACCCACAACTGGTGGCACCTGGCGCTGTTCTACCTGGCCCGGGGTGAGGATAGACGGGTGCTGGAGATTTACGATCGACACGTGTGGGGCATCCTGCCGGAGTACTCCCAGGACCAGGTGGGCGCGGTGTCCTTGCTGGCGCGGCTGGAACTGGCCGGGATCGACGTGGGTGAACGCTGGCAAGCGTTGGCGCCCTACCTGCAACGGCGGGTCGCCGACACGGTGCAGCCTTTTTTGAGCGTGCAGTATTTATACGGCCTGGCACGAGCGGGCAAAACGGAGGCGGATACGCTGCTCGCGGCGTTGCGCCGGCACAGCTTTACCGCGAGGCCAGTGTGGGGTGAAGTCACCCTGCCGTTGGCGCGGGGGCTGTTGGCGCATGCCCGCGGGGATGCCCAGGGTGCGCTGGAGCAACTGGGTATCGCACTGCCTCGGTTGAATGAGATTGGCGGGAGCCATGCGCAGCGCGACCTGTTTGCGCTGGTGGAGCTGGATGCACGGTTGCAGGCGGGGGATTGGTTTGCGGCGCAGCAGGGGTTGGAGTTAAGGCGGCGGTATGACGGGTGGGATGTGCCGGTTAATCGGAGTCTGGTGGGGGTGTATGAGGCGTTGGGGTTGCCGGAGCAGGCAGCTCGTGCACGGGAGCGGGTTTTGCGGTTTGGTTGATGATGAGTACATATCCGTTGTTTGGGTGATGGCTAGCTCACTTTTGAACAGCATGTACGGAGCGGGGGTGATATCTACCTGATAAATGAGATCAAAATGTGGGAGGGGGCTTGCCCCCGATGAGGGAGTGTCAGTGAATGCATCTGTAACTGACCCACCGCTATCGGGGGCAAGCCCCCTCCCACATTTTGACCAAGTACAGCCTGAGAAACCGGTCGGCTACCAGGCCGCCGCGCTTTTGCTTTTGATCCTAGGCGCCCCGTCAAACACGCTGGCCGAACGCAGGCTTGAATCCGTGGGCCGCCGTTACCTAAATAACGGATATGCCCCCCCGGGCCTCAAACACCCCCCGAGCCACTGCCCGCGCCACACACTCCGCCGCCGCCGCC
>NZ_CEEDDZ010000040.1:0-15710 GCF_979253585.1 Pseudomonas sp. AC463
AACCTGTAAACCATGTCCCCGGTTAGAAATGTAAACGATGTCCCCGGTTTGTACCGGGGCAAGCCCCCTCCCACATTGATACCGTGTTGGGGCGTACCCCACAGGTCAATCGTCCAACTGTTGCGGGGCCGGTTTGCTGCCCGGCTTGGCAGGCTTGGCCCCCTTGGCCGGCGCAGGTGCAACCGGTTCAGGTTCAGCCGCCGCAGCAGCCGCCTCCTTCTCAGCCATCGGCATCTGGTCAATCGCGCTGAAAAACTCTTTAAGGTCGAGCGTATCCGGCGGCACCGTCTTCTCGACTTTCTTCTCGCCATCCTTGCCCACCAAAATCACTTTGGTACCACTCCCGGCACCCAGCTTGAGCGCACGGATCAACGCATTGGTCTCAGGCGGCGTGAGCTTCTTGTTGTCCTTCGGATCCTTGGCGAATTTCTCGCCTTCGGCACCGATGCTGCCGAACTTCACGGTGTAGAACACCATGCTGCGCTCTTCAAAGGACTGCTTGGTGGCAGGCTCGTCCAACTGCTTTTTCAGTTCCGCCAACGTGGCGTTGCCGGAATCCAGTTCCACTACCACCAGCGGCCGGGCCTTGCCCAAGTCCTGCTTGAGCGGGTTGATATCATCAGCAGCCAACAGCGGCCCCGTAAAAGCCATCAAGGTAGCCAGGGTCAGCGACCGGATGAGCATGCGCACCTCCTTTGAATTCCATGCAGGGTTCTTGAGTTTCATGTCTGCGACAGTCAAATTCAAGGATGATTCCTACACCGCTTTAACAAAGCGTAGGTCAGGACGCCCGCTACGCAAGGGGTTGGCCGCGGCCAGCGCGATTGTTTCCGCGGATTGCGGAAACATTACGAGACCTTCCACTCCGGCCAATGCCGAGCAAATACGGGGGCCACGATGGGGTCTGCATCCACCTGCGCCAGGGTCTGCGCAAAGCCAGGCGCCAGGCCGCTCAACACGTCCCGGGCCTCATCCCAACGCGACACCGCCGCCGCCATGATGCCCAGCGCATTCGGCTCGCCCTCGGGCGCAAACAGTTGCTCGGCAAACTGATCGGCAAACACCACCCAGGCCTGATGCAGATAGCGCCGCGTGCCGCTCACCAGTTGCGCCTGCGCCGCTTCATTCGCGTTGCCCAGCCAGCGTTGCGGGTAGTCGATGATGCCGATGGCCGAGTAGCAGTTGGCGGCGATGTACACCAGGCCACGCAGGATCTCGGCGCGGTCGCCGCTCAGCAGGTGGGCGTGGGGAAACTCCAGGCCCAGGTGGATCAGGATCGCGGCACTTTCGGTCAGCACCTTGCCATCGGGGGTGACCAGGGTGGGCACTTGCTTGAGCGGGTTGATACGCGCCAGTTCGTCGCTGCCCTCCCCCTCGGCCCAGGAGGCGGCATCTACGCGGCGCCACGGCACCGCGCAACGTTGCAGGGCGATTTCGATCATGCAGGAGCCGGATTCGTCGATGCCATAGAGCGTGTACATGGGCCTTTCCTCTTAGCGTTGCAGTTTGGCCAACAGGCCGGCTTTCACCTGTGGCCATTCCGAATCGATGATGCTGAAGCGCACCGAGTTGCGCTTGCGCCCGTCGGGCATGATGCGTTCGTGGCGCACGATGCCTTCCTGCACGGCGCCCAGGCGCAGGATCGCCGCGCGGGATTTTTCGTTGAGCTCGTCGGTGGTGAATTGCACGCGCACGCAGTCCAGCACTTCAAAAGCGTAGGTCAGCAGCAACAGTTTGGCTTCGGTGTTGATCGCGGTTTTTTGCGTGGATTGCGCCAGCCAGGTGTGGCCGATTTCAAGCTTGCGATTGACCCGGTCGACCTTCCAGAACCGCGTGCTGCCCACCACCTGGCCGGTGCTTTTGCGCAGGATGGTGAACGGGATGACGCTGCCCGCATCACGCCCGGCCAGGGCGGTGGCGATGTAGGTGTCGACTGTATCCGGCCCCGGCACGTTGGTGACCTTGAGGTTCCACAGTTCGCCATCGGCGGCAGCATCCAGCAAGGCGGCCGTATGTTCGCGTTGCAGGGGCTGGAGTTCGACTGTGGTGCCGGTGAGGGTGATCTGAGTCATGGGGGCTGCGCCGTCGGCTGGTGTTCAGTGCCCAAGAGTGCAGGCTGCCGACGGCGTGAGGCAAGCGTTTTAGAACAGGCCCATTTGCCCACCGACCAGGGTGGCAAAGTCGTCATTTACAAACGGCAGAATCGCATCGGCCACCGGCTGCAATTGCCGGGTGACGTAGTGGTCGTAGTCGATAGGCGCCTGGCGCACTTCCAGCGGTTCGGGGCCATTGACGCTGATCACATAGCTGATCCAGCCACCGCGCTGGTACTGGCGCGGGCGCCCCAGGCGGTCGTTGTAGTCATCGGCCAGGCGCGCGGCGCGCACGTGCGGCGGCACGTTGCGTTCGTAGTCGTCGAGCCGGCGGCGCAGGCGCTTGCGGTAGATCAGCAGCTCATCGAGTTCACCGCTCAGGGTGCGGCGCACGTAGTCGCGGATGTAGTCCTGATGGGGCTGGCGATGGAAGATGCGCTGGTACAACTCCTGCTGGAATTGCCGGGCCAGCGGCGACCAGTCGCTGCGCACGGTTTCCAGGCCTTTGTAGACCATTTCTTCGCTGCCATCGCCGCGCACCACCAGGCCGGCGTAGCGCTTTTTGCTGCCCTCCTCCGCGCCGCGAATGGTCGGCATCAGGAACCGCGTGAAGTGGGTTTCGTATTGCAGCTCCAGGGCGCTTTGCAGGCCGAACGCCGTGTGCAGGTGCTCACGCCACCAGGCGTTGACGTGCTGCACCAGCGCGCGGCCGATGCGCCCGGCATCTTCCTGGGAATGTGCACTGCCGAGCCAGACGAAGGTGGAGTCAGTGTCGCCATAGATCACCTCGTAGCCCTGGGCTTCGACCAGCGCGCGGGTCTGGCGCATGATCTGGTGACCGCGCATCGTGATCGACGAGGCCAGCCGCGTGTCGAAGAACCGGCAGCCGCTGGAGCCGAGCACACCGTAAAAGGCGTTCATGATGATTTTCAGCGCCTGGGACAACGGCGCGTTGTGCTCGCGCTTGGCCTCTTCGCGGCCCTCGGACACCCGCGCGACGATGGCCGGCAGGCAGTGCCGGGTGCGTGAGAAACGTGCGCCGCGAAAGCCTTCTACGGAGTCGCTGTCGTCAGGGTGCTTGAGGCCTTCGATCAGGCCCACCGGGTCGATCAGGAAACTGCGGATGATCGACGGGTAGAGGCTTTTGTAGTCGAGCACCAGCACCGATTCGTAGAGGCCGGGGCGCGAGTCCATGACAAACCCGCCGGGGCTGGCCTCGGGTGGTTTGTCGCCGAGGTTCGGCGCCACAAAACCCTGGCGGTGCATCAACGGCATATACAGGTGGGTGAAGGCCGCCACCGAGCCCCCATTGCGGTCGGCCGGCAGCCCGGTGACGCTGGCGCGTTCGAGCAGGAACTTGAGTAACTCGGTCTTGGCGAAAATCCGCGTGACCAGCTCGCAGTCCTTGAGGTTGTAGCGCGCCAGGGCGGGCTTGTCCTCGGCGAACATGCGGTTGATTTCGTCCATGCGCTGGTACGGTGTGGAGATGTCCTTGCCTTCGCCGAGCAGGGTTTGCGCGACGTTTTCCAGGCTGAAGGATTCAAAGCTCCAGGTCGCCGAGCGCAGCGCTTCGATGCCGTCGATGATCAGCCGCCCCGCCGCTGCCGCGAAGTAATGATTGCGGCTGCCGTGCTCGCGCCAGGCCATGGGCTCGTCGCCACGCCCGAGCATCAGCGGCACGCCGAGGCGCTGGGCGTGTTCGTGGAGTACACGCAAGTCGAACTGCACCACGTTCCAGCCGATGATTGCGTCGGGGTCATGGGTGGCCAGCCACCCGTTGAGGCGTTCGAGCAGTTGGGCGCGGGTGTCGCAGTAGTCGAGCTTGAAGTCCACCGCCGTGGTTTTATTCGGCGGGCCGAGCATGTACACCTGGCGCTCGCCGCAGCCTTCGAGAGCGATGGAATAGAGGTCGCCCTGGGCGGTGGTCTCGATGTCCAGGGACACCAGTTTCAACGGCGGGCGGTACTCGGGCGCGGGTTTCATCTGCGCCTCACACAGCCCGCCATGGGCGTCGGGTGTGCCGCCGAACCACACCGGCGCGGTGATGAAGCGCTCCATCATGTAGCGCTCGGGCGGGCGCACGTCGCCTTCGTACACATCCACACCGGCGGCGCGCAGGCGTTTTTCCACGTCCATCAATTGGCGGTGCTGGCGGGTGTACAGGCCCAACACCGGGCGGTGATGGAAATCGCACAGTTGCAGCGGGCGCAATTCGATCTCGCGCTCGCCCTTGAGCAGCCAGTCGAGCGGCTTGCGATGGGCCTCGGGGATGAACATCACCGAGGTCTGCACGGGTAGGCGGATAAACCGTGGGCCCTGGTCGGTGGCCAGCCAGAAACTGACCTCCGTGCCCGCCGGGGTATCGCGCCAATGCCGGGTCAGGACAAAACCCTGCTGTAAATCCACCGTACCGCACCTCAGGAATCGCTTTCAGGGCGCGATTCTACTCGGCATCCGTGCAAACAAGCGCACGCCGACTGCAATCTCACAAATTTGTTGCAGAACATTAATAACAATCACTATCATTCGCGCCGGAGTCGTATCCGCGCAGCGAGGACGCGCAACGTTGTTGCCCTTTTCCTCACCATTGACGGTTCGCCGTCAGGATCGACCATGCCCACCCGTAGCCCATTCGCTGTGCCGTTTCGCCCGACCCTGCTCGCCCTTTGCTGCTCCCTGAGCCTCGCCGCTCACGCCGCAACCCCAGCCACCCCGCAGGATGCGAACAACAGTCAGGATGGCAACACGCTGGAACTGGGCGCCACCAACATCAACGCCGAGGCCCCCGCGCCGAGCGCCCTGCCCCCGGTATACGCCGGCGGCCAAGTGGCACGCGGTGGCCAACTGGGTGTGCTGGGCAACCAGGACATCATGGACGTGCCCTTCAGCATGTCTTCCTACACCGAAAAACTGATCCGCGACCAGCAGGCCGAAACCATCGGCGACGTGCTGCTCAATGATTCGTCCGTGCGCCAGGCGTCGGGCTATTCGAACCAGGCCCAGACCTTCATGATCCGTGGCCTGCCGCTGACGAGCGACGACATGTCGTTCAACGGTTTGTACGGCATCCTGCCGCGTCAGATCATGTCCACCGACGCGCTGGAGAGAGTGGAAGTGTTCAAGGGACCGAACGCCTTCATCAATGGCGTGACGCCGACCGGCTCGGGGATCGGCGGGGGCGTGAACCTGCAACCCAAGCGCGCCGACGATGTGCCGCTGCGGCGCTTCAGCACCGATATCAGCAGCGACGGCCGGGTTGGCGAGCATTTGGATATTGGCCAGCGTTTTGGCGAAGACAACCGTTTTGGCGCGCGGGTGAACCTGTCCCAGCGCGAAGGCGACACCGGCATCGACGACGAAAACCAGCGTTCCAAACTGTTTGCCGTGGGCCTGGACTACCGCGGCGATGCGTTGCGCGTGTCGAGTGACTTTGTGTACCAGAAGCAGCGCATCAATGGCGGGCGCAACTCGGTATTCCTGGGCACCGCCACCCATGTCCCGGACGCACCGTCGGCAGACACCAACTACGCGCCGAGCTGGAGCAGCACCAACCTCGAAGACACCTTGGGGATGCTGCGCGCCGAATATGACTTGAACGACAACTGGACCGCCTATGCGGCGGCCGGCGCCAAACACACGCGTGAAATGGGCCAGTACTCTTCGGTGACCCTCACCGATAACATCGGCAATGCGCTGTCGAGCCGCTCGACCATCGCCCACGAAGAAGACAACCGCAGCGCGATGGGTGGCCTGAATGGCAAGTTCCAGACCGGCGCGGTCAGCCATCGACTCAACATCGGCTTGGCCGGCATCTGGACCGAGGCGCGCAATGCCTACGTGTTCAACCCCTCGTCGAGTGCCAACCCCACCAACATCTACGACCCGGTGACCGGCGCCCCGCCGACCTTGAACAACCCTCGCAATACGCCCGGCACGGATTTCAGCGACCCGACCATTACGGGCAAGACCTTCGTGCGCAGCGTGGCGGTGTCCGACACCCTGGGCGTGTTCGATGACCGCTTGCTGGTCACCGTCGGCGCACGCCGCCAGCAATTGGTGGTACAGGGTTACAACTACATGAGCGGTACGCGCACGGCCAACTATGACGAGTCGATCACCACGCCGGTCTACGGTCTGGTGTTCAAGCCGTGGGAGCATGTGTCGCTCTATGCCAACCGCATCGAAGGGCTGGCCCAAGGCCCGACCTCCCCGGTCAACTCGGGTAACCGCACGGTCATCGGCGGTGGCCAGCCGTTTGCGCCGGCGCGCTCCAAGCAGATTGAAGCCGGTGTGAAGGTGGACATGGGTACTTACGGTGCGACGCTTGGCGTGTACCGTATCGAGCAACCCGGGGCCGGTTATGTGCAGGTCATTGATGCGACCACGGCACGCTACGTCCGTGAAGGTCAACAGATCAACAAGGGCGTGGAACTGAACGTGTTCGGCGAACCGCTCAGCGGCTTGCGTGTGCTAGGCGGCGTGACAGTGATGAAGACCGAACTCAAGGACACGCAAAACGGTGTCAACGACGGCAACCGTGCTATCGGCGTGCCTTCGTTCCAGCTCAATGCGGGCGTGGATTGGGATGTGCCCGGCCTGCAAGGCGTGAGCCTCAACGGTCGTATGCTGCGCACCGGCGGCCAGTACGCCGACGCTGCCAACAACCTGAGCCTGCCGGCCTGGAACCGCTTCGACATGGGCGCGCGCTACAACTTCAAGGTCGACCAGCGTGATGTCACCCTGGGCGCCACCTTGGAAAACGTCGCCAACGAGAAGTACTGGGAGTCGGCCCAGGGCGGTTACCTGAGCCAGGGTGAACCGCGCGTGGCCAAGTTGTCCGCGACGATCGACTTCTGATCACCTGCGGGTGGCAGCCTTCGCTGCCACCCTTCTGGCGTTACCAGTCGTAGGACACCGCCAACGACGCCGTACGCTCCTGCCCGTAATAGCAACCGAAGGCATAGTTGCACGACGACACGTAGGTGCGATCAAACAGGTTCTGCACGTTCACACTCGCCTCCGCACCTTTGAGGGTCGGGCTGACGCGACCCAGGTCGTAGCTGAGGGTGGTGTCATACACTACAAACGACGGGGTCTTGAAGGTATTGCCCGAATCGCCGTACTTCTTGCCGGTGTAACGCGCGCCGCCGCCCAGCGTCAGGCCGGCCAGCGCATTGCTGGCGAAGTGGTAATCGACCCAGGTGCTGGCGGTCCAGGGTGCCTGGGACTCGTTGCGGTTGCCCTTATCCCCGTAGTTGCTCTTGGTGTAGAACGAGTCCATGTAGGCCAACGCGCCAATCACCTCGAACTGGCCGAGCCGCGTCTTGCCCTCGAACTCGACGCCGCGTGAGCGCACCTCGCCTTCCTGCAGCTGATATTCCGGATACTCGAGGTCGCCGGTCAGCACGTTCTTCTGCTTGATCTGGTACACCGACAGCGTCAGTAACGAATGCTCGTTGGGCTGGTATTTCACCCCGGCCTCATACTGCTCGCCCTCCACCGGTTTGAACGCCCCGCCACCGCGCTGTGGCGCCTGGCTGCCGATGCTGGGGAAGAACGACTCGGCGTAACTGATGTAAGGCGCCAGGCCGAAGTCGGTGAGGTAGGTCAGGCCGATACGGCGGGTGAGCTTCTTGTCTTTGTGGCGTTCGGTGGTGTCGGCCAGCAGGTCGCGGTTCTCCACTTCGGCCCAGTCTTCACGCAGGCCGATGGTGAGGATAAAGCGGTCGAGTTTGATCTGGTCCTGGGCGTACAGGCCGGTCTGCTTGATGGTGTTGTCCCACTTGGTAGTCAGCGTCGGCTGGCCGAAGGTGTGGTAGTTGCTCGGTTTGTACAGCTCGATGATTTCCGCGTTGTACAGGTTGTAGCCCTGGTACTTGCGGGTGAACTCGCGGTAATCGACGCCGCCGAGCAGAGTGTGCTCCAGGGCGCCGGTGGCGAACTTGAATTGCAGGTTGTTATCGATGGTGTAGGCCGAGTTGTGCTGGCGCCAGTCGAGCTTGGTGCGCGTGGCGCGGGTGTCGTCGATGCTGTTGTCCGGGAGCGTGACGAAGCGGTTCAGGTAGAAACCTTTGTAGCGGTCATTGACGTCGGTGTAGCGCGCCGTCGAACGGTATTCGAGGTTGTCGCTGAAGGCATGGGTGAAGTCGTAGCCGAACACCTGCTGGTCGCGGATGTAGTCGTTCCAGTCCGAGTCGCCGAGGAAGGTGTCGCGGTCGATATGCCGGCCCTGGGAGTTGCGATACAGCGTGCCGATGGCAGGCAGCGCCTGGTAGTCGGCGAGTGACTTGTCGCGTTGCAGTTGGGCGTACACCGTCAGCGCGGTGTCGTCGGTGGGCGCCCAGGTCAGGCTGGGGGCGAGCAAGGTGCGGCTGTCGGTGGCGTGGTCGACCATCTCGTTGCCGTCGCGGGCCAGGGCGATCAGGCGGTAGCTCAAGGTTTTGGCTTCGTCGAGCGGGCCGCTGAAATCCAGCGCGCCGTTGACCCGGTCATAGCTGCCGATGCCGAATTTGACCTGGTGCCGCGCCTCGGTGGTCGGGCGTTTGGACACCATGTTGATCATCCCGCCCGGTTGGTTCTGCCCATACAGTACCGACGCCGGGCCTTTGAGCACTTCGATGCGTTCCAGGGTGTAGGGGTCGATCTGCGGCGCGCCGCCCAGGCTGCCGGCGTACGGCAGGTAGGCGCCGTCGAGGTACAGCAGGGTCGGGGCGAAACCACGGCTGGCGACCTCATCGGCGATGGTGTTGCGGTCGGTGTAGCCGTTGGTGTCGATGCCCGGCGTGTAGCGCAGGGCCTGGGTGAGGTTGCGCGCGCCCTGCACCGCGACCTGGTCGGCGGTGACCACGTTGACGGTTTGCGGGATCTCCAGAATCGGCGTATCGGTCTTGGTCGCCGTGCCGCTGCGGGTGGCGACGTAACCATCCACCGGGCCCCAGGCATTTTCCGTGGCCAGCCCGGTCACGGTGGTGGGCCCCAGGTTCAGCGCGCTGCCTTCGGGCAGCAGGTACAGGCTCCAGGTGCCGTTGTCGGTGGTGATCAGGCCCAAACCGCTGCCGGCCAGCGCCTGCTGTACCGCCTGCTCGGGGGTAAGTTGGCCCTGCACGGCGGCCGCCCGACGCCCTTGCAGCAAGGCCGGGGTTACCGACAGCGTGCGCCCGCTGTCGCGAGACAAACGGCTGAGGGTGTCGCCCAGCGCGGCGGCCGGCAGGTCGAAATACTGGGTAGTGCTCTCGGCCATTGCGGGTTGGCCGAAAACAGCCAGGGTGATGGCCAGCGTCAGCAGGCAGGGACGGATCATCAAGGGTGCCATAGGGAGTGGATTCTCGTTGTCAGGTTGGCGTTCTCTAACCCTGACTCGCGAGACGGACGATCCCCTCACGGCAAGTGAAAATAAGCGCTTATTGCACGTCGATCAGCGTCAACCATGGGCCATAGCTGCGGATCCGCAGCGGAAATGTCTGGGCCAGGGATTGCAGGGTGTGCTCGGCATCATCCAGTGGATACACGCCGTATACACGCAGTGCGGCCGCTTGCGGGCTGACGCGCAGCACGCCGCGGCGATACGGCCGCAAGGCGTCGATCAGCAGGCCGAGCGGCTCGTCGCGGATATCCACCCGCCCGTCGCGCCACTCCACCCGCGCGGCGGCCGACATCGGCGCCGGCCGCACCAGGCTCTCGCTGAACCAAGCCGCCTGCCCTGCTTCCACACGCTGCTGGCTGCCGCCCTGGGTGGTGACTTGCACACTGTGCAGTTGCACCGAGGTCAGGCTGCCGGCCGCCTCCTGGCTGACCATGAATTGCGTACCCAGGGCCTGCACCTCGCCTTGGGCGGTGGTGATCACAAACGGCCTGCCCGCGTCGCCGGCCACCTCGACAAACACCTGGCCTTCACGCAGGTGCACGACACGGCGTTGCGCGGTGAACCGAATATCCACCGAGCTGCGCGCGTTGAGGCTCAGGCGACTGCCATCGGCCAGCTCGAAGGTTTTGCGCTCGCCGGTGGCGGTACGCCGGTCGGCCCACAAGCCGTTGAGCGGCTGGGTGCGATCGAGTATCGCCGCGCCACTGACGCCAAACAGCACCAGCGCCAGGCTGCCGCGCAATACGCTGCGACGCGAGACGGTATCGGGGGTCATCAACGCCTTGGACGCCGCGCGCAGTTGGCCAGGGCTGCGGATCTCGACCTGCTGAAGATCGGCAAGCGGTTCCTGCAGCAGGCTACCCACCCGATGCCAGGCCGCCCCATGCTGAGGGCTGGCGCGCAACCAGGCTTCGAAGGCCTGGCGCAGGGCCGGATTGTCGCCTGCGGCGTCCAGGCGCAGCAGCCAGTCGACGGCTTCGCGGGTAGTGGCGTCCACCTTGGGTTGGGTCATGTCAGGTCCGCCGACTCGGCCAGGCAGTGCAGGAACGCCCTGCGTAAATCACGCTCCACCGTGGCCAGCGAGACATTCAGTTGTTGCGCGATCATCGGCTGGGTCAGGCCTTCAAGGCGGCTGAGGATAAAGATCTGGCGTACCCGCGCCGGCAGGCCGTTGAGCAGGCGGTCGATGCTCTCCAGCGCCTCGCGCACCAGGGCCAGGTCTTCCTCCGAAGGGCTGTAACACTCCGGCAGCAACGCCAGGCTGTCGAGGTAGCTTTGCTCCAGGCGCTTGCGTCGCCAGAAGCTGAACAGCAAGCGGCGCGCAACCGTACTGAGAAAGGCCCGGGGTTCTTCAAGCTGCGTGAGCTGGCGAGCGTCGAGCACACGGATGAACGTGTCCTGGGTCAGGTCTGCCGCATCCTGGGGGCATTTCAACTGACGATACAACCACGCACGCAACCATCGATGGTTGTCGTCGTAGAGGGTGGCCAACAGAGCCTTGGGATCAGTGTGTGAGGACACGCAAGCTGCCAGACGTTAATGATAATTCATCTCATTATCTGCGCATGCTCTGGCACATTGCAATCGCTAAAACACACGACCTGCCGCGCATTTGTGTATCTGCGACCCTCCACTAGACTCAGGACTCCGCTCACATGGAAGTCCCTTAAATGAAAATAGCTCGCCCTCTTCGCCAGGCCATTGCCCTCGCCACACTGCTGGCCGCAGGCAACCTCAGCGCCTTGGCTGCCGATATTCCGCTGTCCAAAACCCTCGAAGCCGATGAAGTCACCACCAAGGTGCTGGCCGTGGATGCCGCCAAGCACCAGGTGGTGCTCCAGGGCGCCCAAGGTGGCCAGGTGCATGTGCAACTCACCGATGCCGCCAAGGACTTGGGCAACCTTAAGGTTGGCGACCAGGTCAAGGTGCTGACCACCCATTCGGTCGCCGCCGTACTGGACACCGACGTGGACAAAGGCGCGCCGGATGCCAGCGAAAAAACCGGCGTGATCCGCGCCACCGCCGATAATCCCAACCCCGGTGGCGCAGCCTTTCGCCAGGTGCAGGTGCAACTGAAGATCACCCATATCGACTTGAAGAAAAACCAGGTCACCCTGGAGAACCCGGCCGGCGTGAGCAAAGTGCTGAACGTGGAGAAACCGGAAATCCAGGCCGGGCTCAAAACCCTCAAGGTAGGCCAGAGCGTGTTGGTGACCTTTACCGACACCCTGGAAATCACCACCGCCCACGAAGGCTGACGGCAGAGCAGCGGGCATCAATGCTGATGCCCGTTTGGGTCAGGCCTGGCGTGCGTGGTTCAGGTAAGTTTCGATGTTGCCCATTTGCTCGTCCCAGCCACGCGAGTTCATTTTGAAGGCCTTTTGGCGGCGCGCCTCGGGCACTGCGTCGAAGCCGGACTCGACCACCCGCAGCAGAATGCCCGGCGCGCGGTCCTCGATGGTGAATTCCACCAGTGTGGGGGTTTCCTGATCGTAATCGACGCCCTTTTCGACCGCGAAGGGATGCCACCAGAAAGAGAACAGCGTTTGCGGCAGGATACGTTCGATTTTGGCCTTCCAGACCACATGCTCGTAACCCGGATACGTAATGGGCGCCTCGATGGTTTGCCCCGTTTCAAAGGTTTTGCCCTTGAGGGCGATCCCGAACCAGTTGCCGAATTGCTCGGCGTTGGTGAGTGCTTCCCAGACCTGTTTACGTGAAGCGTGCAGCAGGACTTTGCGTTCTATGCGATCTAATACGTGCATAAGTCACCTCCTCCATTGACAGTAGGCGACATCGAACAATGCGCAACCTCAGGTTGTAAGCAATGATGATGCCCCCCTTCCCTTGCCCGGCAATACGTTATGACTGACCCACTGAATGGAAGTTGCTTGTGCAAAGGTGTGCGCTATCAGGTCGACCGCCTCGACATGCCCATCAGCCACTGCCACTGCGACAGCTGCCGCAAGGCGCATGCCGCCGCGTTTGTGGCTACCGCCGGGGTGATGCGCGAGCATTTTCGCTGGACGCTGGGCGAGGAGCTGCTGGCGTCCTTCGAATCTTCGCCGGGCAAGCTCAGGCATTTCTGCTCGCGCTGTGGCTCACATCTGATGGCCGAGCGCGGGTACCAGCCCCATGTGATCGTGCGGGTGGCGACGCTGGATGACGATCCCGGCGTACGGCCCACCGCGCACATCTGGACGTCCCACGCGGTGGCCTGGCTTGCGTATGCAGATGTAGAGCAGTGGGACGAGTGGCAGGCCTGACTCAGACGCGCGGATCACCCGGCGCCTTGGCTGGCGTCGCGTATTGCGGCTTCAGGTGGCCTTCCTGGTCGAGCAGCCAGGCGTCCATGATCTGGCGCACCACCGGGCCCGCCACGCGGCCACCGGCCTCGCCGTTTTCGATCATCACCGAAATCACGATTTTAGGGTGTTCGGCCGGTGCGAAGCCGACAAACAAGGCGTTGTCACGGTGGCGTTCCAAGGTCTTCTCGCGGTTGTAGCGCTCGCCCTGCTTGATCGCCACCACTTGCGCAGTACCGCTCTTGCCGGCAATGCGGTATTGCGCGCCTTGTGCGGCGGCCCGGGCGATACCGCGCGGGTCGTGCATCACCAGTTGCATACCGTGGTTGACTTGCTCCCAGTCACGCTGGTCCTTAAGGACCACGTTGGGCATCGGGTTCTCGTCTACCGGCGCTACGCCATTGATGGTCTTGGCCAGGTGCGGGCGGTTCCACACGCCCTTGTTGGCGATCAACGCCGTCGCCTGGGCCAATTGCAGCGGGGTGACCTGCATATAGCCCTGGCCGATGCCGAGGATCACGGTTTCGCCCGGGAACCACGGCTGGCGGCGGGTTGCGCGCTTCCAGGCCTGGGATGGCATCAGGCCGGCTGACTCTTCGAACATGTCCAGGGAGACTTTCTGGCCCAGGCCGAACTCCGCCAGGTAGTCGTGCAGGCGGTCGATGCCGAGCTTGTGGGCCAGGTCGTAAAAGTAGGTATCGTTGGAGCGCATGATGGCGGCGTCCATGTCCACCCAGCCGTCGCCGCTGTGGTTCCAGTTGCGGTATTTGTGGTCAAAATCGGGGAGTTGGTAATAACCGGGGTCGAACACCCGGGTTTGCGCGGTGACCACACCACTGTCGAGGCCGGCGATCGCCACTTCCGGTTTGATGGTCGAGCCCGGCGCGTAGAGCCCCCTGAGAACACGGTTGAACAGCGGTCGGTCGATGGAGTCGTGCAGCGCGGCGTATTCCTTGAAGCTGATGCCGGTGACGAACAGGTTCGGGTCGAAACTCGGCTTGCTGACCATGGCCAGCACTTCGCCGGTTTGCGGGTCGAGGGCTACCACCGAACCACGGCGGTCGCCCAAAGCTTCTTCCGCCGCTTCCTGGAGGTGGACGTCGAGGCTCAGGACGATATTTTTGCCGGGGATCGGGTCGGTGTGCTTGAGCACGCGCAATACGCGGCCCTGGGCGTTGGTCTCGACCTCCTCATAGCCTACGTGGCCATGCAGCTCGGATTCGTAGAAACGCTCGATCCCGGTTTTGCCGATGGACTGCGTGCCACGGTATTCCACCGAATCGAGGGCCTTGGACTCCTTCTCGTTGATCCGCCCCACATACCCGATGGAATGCGCAAAGTGCGCGCCCAGCGGGTAATGCCGAACGAACTGCGGTTCTACGTCTACCCCAGGCAGGCGGAACTCGTTCACGGCCAGCACGGCGATCTGCTCTTCGGTCAGCTCGTAAAACAGCGTCACCGGCACGAACGGATGGCGCGCCTGTTTCAACGCCTTGTCGAACACAGCGCGGTCTTCGGCGGGCAGGTGCAACAGATTGACGATGGCGTCCAACTCGCCCTTGAGGTCGGTGGTGCGCTCGCGGGTGATGGTCAGGTTGTAGCTGGGGCGGTTGTCTGCCAGCACCACGCCATTGCGGTCATATATCAACCCGCGCGTCGGGGTAATCGGCAGTACGTGGACCCGGTTGTTTTCAGAAATCGTGGAGTGGTAGTCGTACTGCACCACCTGCAGGAAATACATGCGCCCTACCAGGGCACAGGTGATGCCGATCACCAGCAGTGCGCAGGCGAGAAGGCGCTTGTTGACCAGGCGGTTTTCTTTTTCGTGATCCTTGATCGGTATCGGTTCAGGCATTTCTACAGCATCTCGTTGAAGAAGGTCGACGCCGCGTCCTGCGGATAAAGATCAATCCTTGTGAAAATGTGCTGCACCATACCAAAAATGCAGAAACACTTTGCATCGATTTCCCCCAACGGCATGCTCACGGCCGTTTTTCGTCAGGAGAGGATGGCTCGGCGCCAGAAAAGCCTGCAGGCCGAAGGTGCCATATTCACGGCCGATCCCCGATTGCTTGAAGCCGCCAAGGGGCGCACAAGGTTCGTGGGCCAGGGTATTGATCAACACGCGGCCGGCATCGATGCGGCTGGCCAGCGCGCGGGCCCGCTGGGGGTTGGACGACAGAATGTTAGCTTGAAGGCCGTAGGGTGTGTCGTTGGCGATGGCCAGCGCTTGCGCCTCATCCTGGTAGGTAATGAACGACAGCACGGGGCCGAAAATCTCTTCGCGAGCGATGCTCATTTGATTGGTCACACGGCTGAATACCGTGGGCTTGGCGAACCACCCGGCCTCGAGACCTTCAGGCAGGCCAGGACCGCCGGCCAAAAGCTGAGCGCCTTCCTCCATACCCCGCTGGATGTAGCCCTGAACCCGGTGCCATTGCTTGAGGCTGACCATGGGGCCGACGCTGGTGTTTGGATCAAGGCTTGGATGCGGGCATTCGCTTGGGCGACAGCATCCCGCAAGACATGATCGCCATTGATATCAGCCCCAGGCAGCGTTTTGCTGTGTTGGGCAGCCCAGGCTATTTTGCTGACCGCCCTGCCCCGCTGAGCCCTTTGGATTTGAGCACCCACGATTATGCTTGAAGCAGCCCGGGCCGGGGTTGGGCTGGGCTGGTGTATCTGACGGAATGGAACGCAGCCGCAGATTTGGCAGCGGGCACCTTGGTACATGTGCTGAAAGAATGGACACCGCCGTTTGAAAAGCTGCGCCTCTATTACCCTGGGAGGCGTCATGTGCCGGCGGCGTTGAGGGCATTGATCGAGTTGATCAAGGAAGAAATTTTTTAAGAGGGCAAGTCTTGCTGTTCTGCTTTTCGACCGCCCAAAACAAAACCCCATCTGCTTTCGCAAATGGGGTTTCGGAATTTAATCTTGACGATGACCTAC
>NZ_CEEDDZ010000041.1:0-5186 GCF_979253585.1 Pseudomonas sp. AC463
TTCCGTATCGAGCTGGGGGAAATCGAAGCGCGCCTGCGCGAGCAGGCCAGCGTGGGTGAAACCGTGGTGGTCGCCCAGGACAGCCCGACGGGCAAGCAACTGGTGGCCTATGTGGTGGCGGCGGATGCCAACGAGGTCGATCACGTCGAGTTTCGCGACACCCTGCGCCGCGCCCTGAAAACCCGCCTGCCGGATTACATGGTGCCGACGTACTTCGTTTTCCTGGCGAAAATGCCGCTGACCCCCAATGGCAAGCTCGACCGCAAGGGCCTGCCCGAGCCGGACGCGAGCCAGATGCAGCAACACTATGTGGCCCCGCAGACCGAGCTGGAACAGCAGATCGCCGCCATCTGGGCCGATGTGCTGCGTCTGCCGCAAGTGGGCCTGAACGACAACTTTTTCGAAGTCGGTGGCCATTCCTTGCTGGCGATCCAGATCACCTCGCGGGTCCAGGCCGAGTTGGGCCTGGAAGTGCCCCTGGTGGAAGTGTTCCAGACCGAAACGCTGCGTGCTTATGTCCAGGCCGCTGCAACCTTCCGTGCCGGCAGCGCGGAAGACTTTGATGATCTTCGTGACTTTTTGAGCGAACTAGAGGCGATTTGAACCATGCTTTCCAACCCTAATATTGACCTGGTGTCGCGCTTTCTTCGTTTGCCTCTGGAACAACGCCAGCAGTTCTACCAACGTTTGCACAGCCGTGGCATGAGCTTCGGGCAACTGCCGATTGCCTCGATCAGCGAGGCGGGCCAAGCCCTGCCGCTGTCCTACGCCCAGGAGCGCCAATGGTTCCTCTGGCAACTGGACCCGGACAGCGCCGCCTACCACATCCCGGGCGTGCTGCGCCTGCGCGGGCGCCTGGACAAAGCCGCGTTGCAGCGCAGTTTCGACAGCCTGCTCGAACGTCATGAAAGCCTGCGCACCCGCCTGCACCTGGAAGGCGAAAACCGCTCCCAGGTGGTGTTGCCGCACGCGGTGATCGAGATCGCTGAAAGCGCGATCACCGAGGCCCAATTGCAGGCGCGCGTGCAGGCGGAAATCGCCCGGCCGTTTGATTTGCAACACGGCCCGCTGTTACGCGTGAACCTGCTGAACCTGGCGCAAGACGAGCACGTGTTGGTACTGGTGCAGCACCATATTGTCTCCGACGGCTGGTCGATGGGCGTCATGGTGCAAGAGCTGATGCAGTTCTATGCCGCCTACAGTCAAGGCCAGGACTGCCAGTTGGCCGCGCTGGCGATCCACTATGCCGACTACGCGCTGTGGCAGCGCCGCTGGATGGAAGCCGGGGAAAAAGAGCGTCAGCTCGGCTACTGGCGCGAACAACTGGGCAGCAGCCAGCCTGTGCTGGAGCTGCCGTTCGATCACCCGCGCCCGCCGCGTCAGAGTTACCGGGGTGCGCGTCAGGACGTTGCGCTGGAACCGGCCCTGGTCGCCGGGCTTAAAGCCTTGGCGCAACGTGAAGGCGTGACCCTGTTCATGCTTTTACTGGCCTCGTTCCAGACCTTGCTGTTCCGCTACAGTGGCCAGTCGGATATCCGCGTCGGCGTGCCGACCGCCAACCGCAACCGCGCCGAGACCGAACGGCTGATCGGCTTTTTCGTCAACACCCAGGTATTCAAGGCCGATCTCGACGGCCAGATGACCTTTCGTGAATTGTTGGCCCAGGTCAAACACACCACGCTGCAGGCTCAGAGTCACCAGGACCTGCCGTTTGAACAGCTGGTCGAAGCCCTGCAACCGGAGCGCAGCCTGAGCCACAACCCGCTGTTCCAGGTGATGTTCAACCACCAGGCGGCGGCCCATAAAAAACCGGCGGAGCAGCAATTGCCTGGCCTTGCCGTGACGTCGCTGGAGTGGGAGAGCCAGAGCGCGCAGTTCGACTTGAGCCTGGATACCGAAGAAACCGATCAAGGCCTGTGGGCATCGTGGACGTTCGCCACCGACTTGTTCGAAGCCGGCACCGTGTCGCGCATGGCGCAACATTGGCAAACCTTGCTGCGCGCGGTACTCGCCGGCGCCGGCGCCGGTAGCCGGCTCGCCGAGCTGGCGCTGCTGGCTGCTGATGAACAACGTGATCTGCTGGGCACCTGGAACACGGGCACCGCTGCTTTCGAGAGCCCGCTCGGTGTTCACGGCCTGTTTGAACGGCAAGCGCAGCAACGCCCCGACGCGGTCGCCCTGTGCCTCGACGCGCAGTCGCTGAGCTACGCCGAGTTAAACCGCCAGGCCAACCAGCTCGCGCATTACCTGATGGGGCAGGGCGTTGGTCCGGAAGTGATGGTCGGCGTTGCTGTGGAGCGCTCCTTCGCCATGGTGGTCAGCTTGCTGGCGATTCTCAAGGCCGGCGGCGCCTATGTACCGCTGGACCCGCAATACCCGCGTGAACGCCTGCTGCACATGCTCGAAGACAGCAACGTGCGTCTGGTGTTGACCCAATCCCATGTGCCCATGCCGTTGCCCCAAGGCCTGCGCAGCCTGGCGATTGACCTGGCGGCGGACGCGTTGGCCGAGTGTGCCGACGGCAACCCGCAAGTGGCGGTCGACGCGCAAAACCTCGCCTATGTCATCTACACCTCCGGCTCCACCGGCAAGCCCAAGGGTGTGGCGATCAACCACGCGGCGCTGACCGAGTTTTCCAGCATCGCCGCCGGCTACTCGCGGCTGACCCAGGACGACCGCGTCCTGCAATTTGCCACGCTGAACTTCGACGGTTTTGTCGAGCAGCTGTACCCGGCATTGACCCACGGCGCGACCGTGGTACTGCGCGGTGCGGAGCTGTGGGACAGCGGGCGCCTGTACGCCGAAATCATCCGCCAGGGCATCACCCTGGCCGACCTGCCGACCGCCTACTGGAACCTGTTTTTACTCGACTGCCTGGCCGCAGGGCCACGCGCGTACGGCGCGTTGCGCCAGATCCATATCGGCGGCGAAGCCATGCCGCTGGACGGTCCGGCGCAGTGGCTGAAAGCCGGGCTGGGCCATGTGCGTTTGCTCAACACCTATGGCCCAACCGAAGCCACGGTGGTGTCCAGCGTGCTGGACTGTACCTCGGGCGAGGAAACCATTGGCGCCACGGCCAGCCCGATTGGCCGCTCGCTGCCCGGTCGCGCCCTGTATGTGCTGGACAATGACCTCAACCTGGCGCCGTTGGGGGCTGTTGGCGAGCTGTATATCGGCAGCCAATGCGGCCTGGCGCGGGCCTATCTGAACCGTGCGTTGCTGACCGCCGAACGGTTTGTGCCCGACCCCTTTGGCGGTGGGCGCCTGTACCGCACCGGCGACCTGGCGCGCTACCGCGCCGACGGCGTGATCGAATACGTCGGCCGTGTCGACCACCAGGTGAAAATCCGCGGCTTCCGTATCGAGCTGGGGGAAATCGAAGCACTGTTGCTGGCCCAGCCAGGCGTGCGCGAAACCCTGGTGTTGGCCGCAGACAATCAACTGGTCGCCTATTTGGTCGCGCCCGAGCAAGACGCCGAAACCCTCAAGGCCGTGCTGCGTGAGCAACTGCCGGACTACATGGTGCCTGCGCACCTGATCTTCCTGGAGCGCATGCCGCTCAACCCGAATGGCAAGCTGGACCGCCAGGCGCTGCCCAAACCGGACGCCAGTGTGTCGCAACAGGTTTGGATCGCGCCGGTGACCGAGCTGGAGCAGCAAGTGGCGGCGGTGTGGGCCGACATCCTCGGCGCCGAACGCGTGGGGCTGGGCGACCACTTCTTTGAGATGGGCGGCCATTCGTTGCTGGCGATGCAGGTGGTGTCGCGCCTGCGTCACGTATTGGCGCAGGAAGTCCCGTTGAAGCTGGTGTTTGAGCAGCCAAGGCTGGCCGGTTTTGCCGCTGCGCTGCAGGCGCTGGGCACCCTGGAGCAGGCACCGCCGCTGGTTGCGCGCAATCGCCTGCAGCCGTTGCTGTTGTCTTACGCCCAGGAGCGCCAGTGGTTCCTCTGGCAACTGGACCCGCACAGCGCCGCTTACCATATCCCCAGTGCCTTGCGCTTGCGCGGGCAGCTGGACACCGAGGCGTTGCAGCGCAGTTTCAACACCCTGGCGGCCCGCCACGAAAGCCTGCGCACTCATGTGCAGCAGGACGGCGAGGGCGCGGTGCAAGTCATTGCCGCACGGGTCGCGCTGCCCATCGATTTGGCCGACACCGACGAGGCCGGCCTGCAGGCGCGGGTCGCTGCGCTCATCGCGCGTCCGTTCAACCTGCAACAGGGCCCGCTGTTGCGGGTATCGTTGCTGCGCCTGGCGGCCGATGACCATGTACTGGTACTGGTCCAGCACCACATCGTCTCTGATGGCTGGTCGATGCAAGTGATGGTGGACGAGTTGGTGCAGCTCTACACCGCCTACAGCCAGGGCGAGGCGCCCCAACTGCCGGCGATGCCGATCCAGTACGCCGACTACGCCCTGTGGCAACGCGACTGGATGGAGGCCGGCGAGAAACAACGGCAATTGACCTATTGGCGCGACCTGCTGGGGGGTGAGCAACCGGTACTGGAACTGCCTTTCGATCATCAGCGGCCCGCCCAGCAAAGCCATCGCGGCGCACGCCTTGACGTGCCGTTGCCGGCAGCGCTGGCGAGCGGCCTCAAAGCCTTGGCCCAGGCCCAGGGCGTAACGATGTTCATGCTGCTGCTGGCCTCGTTCCAGACCCTGTTGCATCGCTACAGTGGCCAGCAGGATATTCGCGTCGGCGTGCCGATTGCCAACCGCAACCGGGTTGAAACCGAGCGGTTGATCGGCTTCTTCGTCAACACCCAGGTGCTCAAGGCCGATATCGACGGGCAGACCACCGTCGCCCAGTTACTGCAACAGGTCAAACAACGGGCGCTGGACGCCCAGGCGCATCAGGACCTGCCTTTCGAACAGCTGGTGGAAGCGCTGCAACCGGAGCGCAGTTTGAGCCTCAACCCACTGTTCCAGGTGATGTTCAACTACCAGACGGATGGCCCGGACGCGCCGCCGACGCTGGAGCAACTGCGCATCGAAAACCTGACGTGGGAACGGCGTACCGCGCATTTCGACCTCGACCTGGATACCCACGACAGCCGCGATGGCCTGTGGGCGTCGTTGGGCTACAGCACGGATCTGTTCGAGGCCGCTACCATCGAGCGCATGGCCCGCCACTGGCAGAACCTGTTGCAGGCGATGGTGGCTGACCAGGCGCAAAACATTGGCCA
>NZ_CEEDDZ010000042.1:0-3961 GCF_979253585.1 Pseudomonas sp. AC463
ACGATGCATCGCCGATGGTAGTGTGGGGTTTCCCCATGTGAGAGTAGGTCATCGTCAAGATTAAATTCCAGAACCCCATTTGCGAAAGCAGATGGGGTTTTGTTTTGGGCGGTCGAAAAGTAATACAGCCCAGAATCCCCTGACAAATTTGAACAGTTATTTCTGAACCAGACCACTAGAATGAGCACCTAACCTTTTTTAGAGTCAGAGCCCTATCTATGCCCGATCCGGTTGATGCCCTCGAGGTGTCGGATTTACCACTGGACGACCTGGTGGCATGCCATGAGTGCGACTTGCTGATGCGCAAACCAGCGCTTGCCCTCGGCGAAAAAGCCCAATGCCCACGTTGCGGTTACGAGCTATACGCTCACCGCCACAATGTCGTTGAGCGCAGCCTCGCCCTGGTGATTGCCGCGCTGCTGCTGTACATCCCCGCGAACTTTTTGCCCATCATGCAGCTCAATCTACTCGGGCAGTCCTCAGAGGACACCGTGTGGAGTGGCGTGGTCGGCCTGTTTGATACTGGCATGCAGGGCGTCGCCGCCGTCGTATTTCTGTGCAGCATGGGAATACCCTTGCTCAAACTGCTCTGCCAGCTCGCCGTGTTGCTCAGTATTCGCTGGAAGGTTGGCCGAAGCTACGGGCTGCTGCTGTACCGCATCTACCATCACATGAAAGATTGGGGGATGTTGGAGGTCTACCTGATGGGCGTACTGGTGGCGATCGTAAAGCTCGCCGACATGGCTTCCATCACGATCGGCCTGGGGTTGGTCTGCTTTATCAGTCTATTAATGGTTCAGGTACTGCTTGAGGTGGTGATGTCGCCCCACCAGATCTGGCAAGCGCTGTCAGGAGAGGATGATCATGCGGGCGATTGATGCAGGCATTCTGATTTGTACCGAATGCCATGAGTTGAATCACCAGGAGCCGGACACCGAGGAGCAAATATGCACCCGTTGCGGCGCGCTGATCCATGCTCGCCGGCCCAACAGCCTCACCCGTACCTGGGCGTTGCTGATCACGGCGGCCATTCTGTATATCCCCGCTAATCTGTTACCGATCATGACCATCAACTCCCTTGGCCAGGGCGATCCCAGTACCATCATGGCCGGCGTGATCCAGTTGGTGCAGCACGGTATGTACCCTATTGCTGCGGTCGTGTTCATCGCCAGTATTCTGGTGCCGACCTTCAAACTGGTGGGGATTGGTCTGCTACTGTTCTCGGTGCAGCGTCATCAGCCGTTGTCCGCGCAACAACGCATTGTGATGTACCGTTTTATCGAATTCATTGGCCGCTGGTCCATGTTGGATATCTTCGTGATCGCCATCCTGGTGGCGGTTGTTAACTTTGGGCGACTTGCCAGTGTCGAGGCGAACCTCGGCGCTGCGGCGTTCGCCAGTGTGGTCATCTTGACGATGCTTGCCGCAGTAACTTTCGATCCCCGACTGATTTGGGATAACACGGAGTCGGACGACGACCATGAGTGATTTGCCTAAAGCTAAAACCCGCCCGGCCTCCAACTGGTCGGCCATTTGGGTATTGCCCCTGATCGCGCTGATAATCGGCGGCTGGCTGGGATGGCGTGCCTATTCCCAGCAGGGCATCGAGATTCAGGTGCGCTTTGAGAGCGGCGAGGGGATCCAGGTCAACAAGACCGAAGTGGTCTACAAAGGCATGCCCGTGGGTAAGGTCAAGGCCTTGGCCCTGGACGACGAGGGCAACAATCGCGGGGTGATCGCCACCATCGAGATGAACAAGGACGTCGACCAATACCTCAAGACCAACACGCGCTTCTGGCTGGTCAAGCCCAGCGTCAGCCTGGCTGGCATCACCGGTCTGGAAACCCTGGTGTCGGGTAACTACATCGCCGCCAGCCCGGGTGACGGTGAGCCCACGCGCAAATTCAAGGCGCTCTCCGAAGAGCCACCCTTGTCCGACGCCAAGCCTGGCCTGCACCTGACTATCAAGGCTGATCGCCTTGGCTCGCTCAACCGTGGCAGCCCGGTGTTCTACAAGCAGATCCAGGTCGGCCAGGTCAAAAGCTACCTGCTCTCCGAAGACCAGAGCACCGTTGAGATCAAGGTTTATATCGAACCGACTTACGCCAGCCTGGTGCGCAAACACACGCGTTTCTGGAACGCCAGCGGCATCAGCATCGACGCCAACCTCTCCGGCGTAAAGGTGCGCAGCGAATCACTCTCCAGCATCGTCGCCGGCGGTATCGCCTTCGCCACACCGGAGAACCGCAAAGACAGCCCGCCCACCGACCCAAGCCTGCCGTTCCGCCTGTATGAAGATTTCGATGCCGCGGCGGCCGGCATCAGGGTCAAGGTCAAACTCACCGACTTCGAAGGCCTGCAGGCCGGGCGTACGCCGGTCATGTACAAAGGCATCCAGGTCGGTAGCCTCAAAACCTTGAAGATCGACCCGGACCTGTCCAGCGCCAACGCCGAGCTGACCCTCGACCCACTGGCCGAGGATTACCTGGTGCATGACACCCAGTTCTGGGTAGTCAAACCCTCCATCTCCCTGGCCGGTATCACCGGACTGGAAGCGCTGGTCAAAGGTAACTACATCGCCATCCGCCCCGGCGACAAAGGCAGCGCACCGCAACGTGAATTCGTAGCGCGTGCCAAAGCGCCGCCGCTGGATCTGCGTTCCCCTGGGCTGCACATGGTGCTGTTCACCGACAACCTTGGCTCCCTGGATGTCGGCAGCCCGATCCTCTACAAGCAGGTCAAGGTCGGTTCGGTGCAGAGCTACCAGTTCTCGCGCAAGAACAAGCAGCTGGTGATCGGCGTTCATATCGAGAAAGAGTATGAAAACCTGGTCAATGGCTCGACACGTTTCTGGAACGCCAGCGGCGTCACGTTGACCGGTGGCCTCACCGGCGGCATTCAAGTCAAGAGTGAATCCCTGGCCAGCCTGATGGCCGGCGGCATCGCGTTCGAAACACCTGAAGCCAATGTGCCGTTGAAAAAACGCATCCCGCGTTTCCGCCTGTTTGCCGACCGCGAGGCCGCCAACCAGCACGGCACCCTGGTGACCATCAAGGTCGACCGCGCCGACGGCATGCGCCCGGGCACTCCGGTGCGTTTCAAAGGCCTGGATGTGGGCAAGATCGAGAGCGTCGACCTCAGTGCCGACATGCAGTCGGTGCTGCTCAGCGCACGCATCACTCAGGTGGCGGATCGCATTGCGCGCGTCGGCAGCCAGTTCTGGGTGGTCAAGCCTGAACTGGGCCTGATGAAAACCGCCAATCTGGAAACCCTCGTCACCGGGCAGTACATCGAAGTGCAACCTGCGGTGAAAAATGCCGGGCCACAAAAGAGCTTTGTCGCCCTGGACCAGCCGCCGGAAGCCGTCCATCGCGAGGAAGGCCTGAGCCTGACGCTCAGCGCCGCGCGCCGGGGTTCGTTGAAGGAAGGCGTACCGGTGACCTATCGCGAAGTCACTGTGGGCAAAGTCACCGGCTATGAGCTGGGCCAGACCGCCGACCGCGTGTTGATCCACATCCTGATCGAGCCCAAGTACGCGCCGTTGGTGCGGGGTGGGAGTCGCTTCTGGAACACCAGTGGTTTTGGGCTGGACTTTGGCCTGTTCAAAGGTGCGACGGTGCGTACCGAGTCTCTGGAAACGTTGGTTGCCGGTGGTATTGCCTTCGCTACGCCGGATGGCGAGCGTATGGGCAACGCTGCCCGGCCGCAGCAGACCTTCCCTTTGTTCGACAAGTTCGAAGACGAGTGGCTGACTTGGGCGCCTAAGATTCCACTGGGCAAGTAGACCGAGGCGCGGCATCGGGGGCAAGCCCCCTCCCACATTTTGAATGTGTTCGCAGTTTAACTGTGGGAGGGGGCTTGCCCCCGATGAGGCCGGACACAGATGTCTAGTCCTGAAATAGGTTTACACCTGTTTCAGTCTCAAAACGCCCGATGCACCGCATCGGGCGTTTTGTATTTC
>NZ_CEEDDZ010000043.1:0-3122 GCF_979253585.1 Pseudomonas sp. AC463
CGTTCTTTAAAAATTTGGGTATGTGATAGAAAGATAGACTGAACGTTACTTTCACTGGTAACGGATCAGGCTAAGGTAAAATTTGTGAGTTCTCTTAATCGAGAAATTCGAATTTTCGGCGAATGTTGTCTTCACAGTATAACCAGATTGCTTGGGGTTATATGGTCAAGTGAAGAAGCGCATACGGTGGATGCCTTGGCAGTCAGAGGCGATGAAAGACGTGGTAGCCTGCGAAAAGCTTCGGGGAGTCGGCAAACAGACTTTGATCCGGAGATGTCTGAATGGGGGAACCCAGCCATCATAAGATGGTTATCTTAAGCTGAATACATAGGCTTAAGAGGCGAACCAGGGGAACTGAAACATCTAAGTACCCTGAGGAAAAGAAATCAACCGAGATTCCCTTAGTAGTGGCGAGCGAACGGGGACTAGCCCTTAAGTGGCTTTGAGATTAGCGGAACGCTCTGGAAAGTGCGGCCATAGTGGGTGATAGCCCTGTACGCGAAAATCTCTTAGTCATGAAATCGAGTAGGACGGAGCACGAGAAACTTTGTCTGAATATGGGGGGACCATCCTCCAAGGCTAAATACTACTGACTGACCGATAGTGAACTAGTACCGTGAGGGAAAGGCGAAAAGAACCCCGGAGAGGGGAGTGAAATAGATCCTGAAACCGTATGCGTACAAGCAGTGGGAGCCTACTTGTTAGGTGACTGCGTACCTTTTGTATAATGGGTCAGCGACTTATTTTCAGTGGCGAGCTTAACCGAATAGGGGAGGCGTAGCGAAAGCGAGTCTTAATAGGGCGTCTAGTCGCTGGGAATAGACCCGAAACCGGGCGATCTATCCATGGGCAGGTTGAAGGTTGGGTAACACTAACTGGAGGACCGAACCGACTACCGTTGAAAAGTTAGCGGATGACCTGTGGATCGGAGTGAAAGGCTAATCAAGCTCGGAGATAGCTGGTTCTCCTCGAAAGCTATTTAGGTAGCGCCTCATGTATCACTGTAGGGGGTAGAGCACTGTTTCGGCTAGGGGGTCATCCCGACTTACCAAACCGATGCAAACTCCGAATACCTACAAGTGCCGAGCATGGGAGACACACGGCGGGTGCTAACGTCCGTCGTGAAAAGGGAAACAACCCAGACCGTCAGCTAAGGTCCCAAAGTTATGGTTAAGTGGGAAACGATGTGGGAAGGCTTAGACAGCTAGGAGGTTGGCTTAGAAGCAGCCACCCTTTAAAGAAAGCGTAATAGCTCACTAGTCGAGTCGGCCTGCGCGGAAGATGTAACGGGGCTCAAACCATACACCGAAGCTACGGGTATCACGTAAGTGATGCGGTAGAGGAGCGTTCTGTAAGCCTGTGAAGGTGAGTTGAGAAGCTTGCTGGAGGTATCAGAAGTGCGAATGCTGACATGAGTAACGACAATGGGTGTGAAAAACACCCACGCCGAAAGACCAAGGTTTCCTGCGCAACGTTAATCGACGCAGGGTTAGTCGGTCCCTAAGGCGAGGCTGAAAAGCGTAGTCGATGGAAAACAGGTTAATATTCCTGTACTTCTGGTTATTGCGATGGAGGGACGGAGAAGGCTAGGCCAGCTTGGCGTTGGTTGTCCAAGTTTAAGGTGGTAGGCTGGAATCTTAGGTAAATCCGGGATTCTAAGGCCGAGAGCTGATGACGAGTTATCTTTTAGATAACGAAGTGGTTGATGCCATGCTTCCAAGAAAAGCTTCTAAGCTTCAGGTAACCAGGAACCGTACCCCAAACCGACACAGGTGGTTGGGTAGAGAATACCAAGGCGCTTGAGAGAACTCGGGTGAAGGAACTAGGCAAAATGGCACCGTAACTTCGGGAGAAGGTGCGCCGGTGAGGGTGAAGGACTTGCTCCGTAAGCTCATGCCGGTCGAAGATACCAGGCCGCTGCGACTGTTTATTAAAAACACAGCACTCTGCAAACACGAAAGTGGACGTATAGGGTGTGACGCCTGCCCGGTGCCGGAAGGTTAATTGATGGGGTTAGCTAACGCGAAGCTCTTGATCGAAGCCCCGGTAAACGGCGGCCGTAACTATAACGGTCCTAAGGTAGCGAAATTCCTTGTCGGGTAAGTTCCGACCTGCACGAATGGCGTAACGATGGCGGCGCTGTCTCCACCCGAGACTCAGTGAAATTGAAATCGCTGTGAAGATGCAGTGTATCCGCGGCTAGACGGAAAGACCCCGTGAACCTTTACTATAGCTTTGCACTGGACTTTGAATTTGCTTGTGTAGGATAGGTGGGAGGCTTTGAAGCGTGGACGCCAGTTCGCGTGGAGCCAACCTTGAAATACCACCCTGGCAACTTTGAGGTTCTAACTCAGGTCCGTTATCCGGATCGAGGACAGTGTATGGTGGGTAGTTTGACTGGGGCGGTCTCCTCCTAAAGAGTAACGGAGGAGTACGAAGGTGCGCTCAGACCGGTCGGAAATCGGTCGTAGAGTATAAAGGCAAAAGCGCGCTTGACTGCGAGACAGACACGTCGAGCAGGTACGAAAGTAGGTCTTAGTGATCCGGTGGTTCTGTATGGAAGGGCCATCGCTCAACGGATAAAAGGTACTCCGGGGATAACAGGCTGATACCGCCCAAGAGTTCATATCGACGGCGGTGTTTGGCACCTCGATGTCGGCTCATCACATCCTGGGGCTGAAGCCGGTCCCAAGGGTATGGCTGTTCGCCATTTAAAGTGGTACGCGAGCTGGGTTTAGAACGTCGTGAGACAGTTCGGTCCCTATCTGCCGTGGACGTTTGAGATTTGAGAGGGGCTGCTCCTAGTACGAGAGGACCGGAGTGGACGAACCTCTGGTGTTCCGGTTGTCACGCCAGTGGCATTGCCGGGTAGCTATGTTCGGAATAGATAACCGCTGAAAGCATCTAAGCGGGAAACTAGCCTCAAGATGAGATCTCACTGGAACCTTGAGTTCCCTGAAGGGCCGTCGAAGACTACGACGTTGATAGGTTGGGTGTGTAAGCGCTGTGAGGCGTTGAGCTAACCAATACTAATTGCCCGTGAGGCTTGACCATATAACACCCAAGCAATTTGATGCTCCTCGTTGAAAAGACGAAAGAGACCAGATTGCGGTGTGTGAAGA
>NZ_CEEDDZ010000044.1:0-486 GCF_979253585.1 Pseudomonas sp. AC463
TTGCGGGTCAAGTCGCAGCCTTCTCCTTTTTGGAATTGCCGGCCTCTGACCGGACGCGGAACCGGAAGCTGTCGTTGCCGGTCTCGACGATGTGGCAATGGTGAGTGAGGCGGTCGAGGAGCGCGGTGGTCATCTTGGCGTCGCCGAAGACCCCGGCCCACTCGCTGAAGCTGAGGTTCGTGGTGATGACGACGCTGGTCTGCTCGTAGAGCTTGCTGAGCAGGTGGAACAGCATGGCGCCGCCCGAGGAGCTGAACGGCAGGTAGCCCAATTCGTCAAGGACGACGAGGTCAAGACGGAGCAGGCGCTCGGCGAGCTGTGCGGCCCTGTTCATGGCCTTCTCCTGCTCGAGCGCGTTGACCAGGTCGACAGTGGCAAAGAAGCGGGCCTTCCTGCGCCGGTGTTCGATGGCCTGCACAGCGAGCGCGGTGGCGATGTGCGTCTTGCCGGTACCCGGGCCGCCAATCAGGACGACGTTGTCGGCAC
>NZ_CEEDDZ010000044.1:557-1459 GCF_979253585.1 Pseudomonas sp. AC463
GGAGGTGAAATCGAAGCCGGTCAGGTCCTTGTACGCCGGCAGCTTCGCTGCCTTGATCTGGTAGGCGATGGATCTCACCTCGCGTTCCGCCATCTCGGCTTTCAGCAGCTGGGACAGGATGGGCACGGCGGCATCGAAGGCAGGTGCGCCCTGTTCGATGAGGTCGCCGACGGCCTGAGCCATGCCGTACATCCGCAGGTCGCGCAGCATGACGACGACCGCGGCGCTGGCGGGGTCATGACGCATGGCGCACCTCCTTCATCAGCGTGTCGTATCGACCGACATCGGCTTGGGGCTCACGGCGCAGGACAAGTGCCTGGGGCGCATCGATAGGCGTGACGCTGGCGGTCTTGCCGTCGACCAGCCGGTGCAGGATGTTGAGGATGTGGGTCTTGGTGGCGACGCCGGCCTCAAGGGCGAGTTCGACGGCGCACAGCACCGCCTGTTCGTCGTGCTGGAGCACCAGCGCCAGGATATCGACCATTTCCCGGTCGCCGCCTGTTCGCCTGAGCAGTTGCTGGCGCAATTGCCGGAAGGCGTCGGGCAACTCGGTAAAAGGCGCACCGTTTCGCATGGCACCTGGCTTGCGCTGGACCACCGCCAGATAGTGTCGCCAGTCGTAGATGGTCCGCCCCGGTGCGCGGTGCGTCCGGTCGATAACCCGGGCGTGCTCGCACACCCTTTGCCCCTCGGCGACCACGACGATGCGGTCGGGATAGATCCGCAGGCTCACCGGCCGGTTCGCGAAGGAAGCCGGGACGCTGTAGCGGTTCCGGTCGAAATGGACGAGACAGGTTGGCGACACCCGTTTGGTATGCTCGACGAAGCCGTCGAACGGGCGCCCCGGTTTCATCAGGTCCGGCACTTCTTGCGCCCGTATATCGGCGACGGTGCCGGGAAGG
>NZ_CEEDDZ010000044.1:1469-2386 GCF_979253585.1 Pseudomonas sp. AC463
TGCGGGATCTGCGCCCACTCGGCGATGCACTGCTCTTCGAGCCATGCATTGAGGGCGTCGAGATGAGGAAATGCGGGCAACCGCTGCCACAGACGGCGACGCGCATCCTGGACGTTCTTCTCGACTTGTCCCTTCTCCCAGCCGGACGCCGGATTGCAGAACTCCGGCTCGAACAAATAGTGGCTCGCCATCGCCGCGAAGCGCGCGTTGACCTGCCGTGCCTTGCCCGTGCCGATACGGTCGACCGCCGTCTTCATGTTGTCGTAGATCCCGCGCCGCGGCACCCCGCCGAGCACTCGGAAGGCATGCTGGTGCGCATCGAACAGCATCTCGTGGGTCTGAAGTGGATACGCACGCACGATGAACGCCCGGCTGTGCGACAGCTTGGTATGAGCTGCCTGCAACTTCACCCGTTCGCCGCCCAGAACGGCCCAGTCCTCGCTCCAGTCGAATTGGAAGGCTTCGCCGGACTCGAACACCAGCGGCACGAACGTGCCCCGGCCCGTCGTCTGCTCCTGGACCTGACGGTTCGCTCTCCACGCCTGGATGAAAGCCGCTACCCGACTGTATGAGCCGTCATAGCCCAGCGCGACCAGGTCGGCGTGGATCTGCTTGCCCGTGCGCCGCTGTTTTCGGGACTTGGTCATCTCCGTCTTCAGCCAGCCCGATAGCCGCTCGGCATACGGGTCCAGCTTGCTTGGCCGGACGACTATCTCAAACTTCGGCTCTACCGCGTCCGACCGGAGGTATTTGCGGATCGTGTTGCGCGACAGCCCGGTACGGCGGGTTATCTCCCGGATCGACATCCCATCACGAAATGCCCAGCGCCGGATGACGCTCAGTAACGCCATGTCTATCACTCCTTGACCCCCCGACAGCCAGCCGGGGTGAGGTTGAGACACGGGTCACTTCTCGGT
>NZ_CEEDDZ010000046.1:0-1460 GCF_979253585.1 Pseudomonas sp. AC463
TGGGCGACCACCACGGTTTCACCCACGCTGGCCTGCTCGCGCAGGCGCGCTTCGATTTCCCCCAGCTCGATACGGAAACCGCGGATTTTCACCTGGTGATCGACACGGCCCAGGTAGTCCACCACCCCGTCCGGGCGGCCACGGGTCAGGTCGCCGCTGCGATACACGCGGCTGCCGGGCTTGCCGAACGGGTCCGGCACGAAGCGTTCGGCGGTCAGCGCCGGACGCTCCAGGTAACCCCGGGCCACACCCTCGCCGCCCAGGTACAACTCGCCGGCCACGCCCACCGGTTGCAGGTTGAGTTGCGCGTCCAGCACGTAGCCGCTGCGGTTGCCCAGCAGGGTGCCAATCGGCGCGTAGACGGCGCCGCACGGGTCGCCCTTGCGCGCCTTCCACAGCAGTGGCGTGACCACCGTTTCGGTCGGGCCGTAGCCGTTGAACAGGTAGGTTGGCTTGAGCGCACGCCAGGCCAGGTCGTAGCTGGCTTGCGCCACCGCATCGCCGCCAAAGCAGTACACACGCACCGCCGGTGGGTTGCCATCGCGTTCAGCGTGCTCGGCCAGTTGCTGCAGGTAGACCGGCGGGAACACCGCCATGGTCACGTTATGCCGGTGCATCTGCGCATAGGTGTACTCCGGCAGCCACAGGCTGTCATCGCGGATCAGCACGCTGGCGCCGTTGATCAGCGGGTGCATCCAGCCTTCATGGGAGCCATCGAAGGCGAAGGACATGAAGTGCAATTCGCAATCGGCGGGCGAGGTTTCATAGCGCTCGCCGGTGGCGATGATGTGCGCCACCAACGGCCCGTGGGAAACGGCCACGCCCTTGGGCATGCCGGTAGAACCCGAGGTGTAGATCACGTAGGCGAGGTTGTCGCCATCCAGCTTGACCTCCGGCGCGGCGTCTGTGTAATCGGCCCAGTCTTCAGTGCGGTCGATGGCCAGGGTGTCCAGGCCCTCGGGGATCGGCAATTGCGCCAGGGCATGGGTGTGGGTCAGCAGCAGTTGCGCGCGGCTGTCCTGCATCATGTACAGCAGGCGATCACGCGGGTATTCGATATCCAGCGGCACATACACGCCGCCCGCTTTCATCACCGCCAGGAACGCCACCATGCTTTCGGCGCTGCGCGGCATGGCAATCGCCACGCGCACTTCCGGGCCGACGCCACGGGCGATCAGCGCGTGGGCCAGGCGGTTGGCCTGGCGGTCCAGCTCGCCGTAGCTGAGGGTTTGTGCGTCGAATTTTACCGCCACCGCCTCCGGGGTTTCCCGGGCGCGGTCGGCGAACAACTCATGCACGAAGCGCCCGCTCGGAAAGCCGGATTCGCTGCGATCCCACAATTGCAGAATGTGCTGTTGCTCCTCGGCGTCCAGCAGGTTCAGTTGGCCAATGTTTTGCGCCTGGTCAGCCACCATCGCCTGCAACAGGTTCTGCCAGTGGCGGGCCATGCGCTCGATGGT
>NZ_CEEDDZ010000047.1:0-1313 GCF_979253585.1 Pseudomonas sp. AC463
TGTCTAGTCCTGAAATAGGTTTACACCTGTTTCAGTCTCAAAACGCCCGATGCACCGCATCGGGCGTTTTGTATTTCAGGGACAAGTGCGGCCGCTCCCGATTGTAGATTTGCACCGATTCATCCACCATTTTCACTGCATCCGCCAGGTCTTTGGGACGATGCAGCAAAAACTCAGTCTTCAAAATCCCATTTATCCTCTCCGCCATCGCGTTCTGATAGCAATCATAGCCGTCAGTCATTGAGCACCTGATTCCATGCCGGGTATGCATCCGTTGGTATAAATCGGAGCAATACTGGGCTCCGCGATCTGAATGATGAATGAGCGGTTGATTGGATTTTCGCTGACTAACAGCCTTCTGCAGTGCCCTGACCACCGACTCCGTATGCAGGCTGCCGTGCACATGATGACCCACGATTTTGCGGGAGTACGCGTCTGTTATCAGGCTGACGTAAGCGACACTTTCCCGCGTTGGGAGATAGGTAATGTCTGCGACCCAAACCTGCTCAGGTCTGCTGGCTACAACTTGTTCCGGGCCAGCTTTGAGTAGGTTGGGGTGACGGCGGAAGCGATGATGGCTATGCGTGGTTTTATGATATGCACGTTTGCGAGGGACCAGCTCTCGCGCCTCTCGCAAGATGGAAAACAGGCGGTCTCGACCGACACGTAGCGTCGCTGTGGCTTCAATTACCATCAGGTGGTGCAGTTTGCGCGTCCCAAGCCTCGGCTGGCGGCGACGCTTTTCCAGAACGAATTCCACTACCTGCTGGTCTTGGCAAACTCTCGCGTCAAAGGCTCGGTTGCGCTTGTAATACGCTTGGCGCGAAATGCCCATAAACAGGCAAGCCCTGGTAATGCTCAGGTCTTGGATTTGCCCTTGCGAGAGGACTTGCCGGGTCGCTTTTTTACGATGGACACACCGTAATCATTTTTCAAGACGTTCACGACAGCTTCAAAGAACTGGGCCTTCTGATTGCTCAGCGCCAACTGTTCTTCAAGCTCTTTGATCCGCTGTTCGGGTGTCAGCGGGAGGTTGGGGTCGGTCATCGGCCTGCTCCGCGGCGCTCGGATTGAGGCGCCTTGGCTCCAGTCCTGTCGGCCATGCTTGCGTAACCAAACCAGTACCGTGGACCGGCCTTGAATGCCAAAGCGCCGTTGAGCCTCTTTATAACTCAACTCGCCTTTTTCGACTTGATCTACGACTGACAATTTAAAAGCTAGCGTGTAATCGCGCTGGCTCCGCCTTTTTCCCGTATCCATTGAATCCTCCTGAAGATCGGTCAGAAGGTGTAAACCTTATTCAGGACGGGACA
>NZ_CEEDDZ010000048.1:0-267 GCF_979253585.1 Pseudomonas sp. AC463
GTCCAGTTGCGGAGCGGCCGGTGACACTCACGCGGTGCGCGGCAGCTGAACCCCGGCCTTCGCCGGGGCGGGGAGCAAGATGGAGGGGAAACCGACGCCAGCCCCATCCTCACACCTCCCGCTGGTTGGCGAGCGACACGATCGCCGCGGCGGTTTCCTCGATCGAGCGGCGGGTGACGTCGATCACCGGCCAGCCATTGTCAGCGAACATGCGGCGCGCGAAGGCGAGTTCGCGGACCACGGCTTCCTCCTCGACATAGGCGGTGT
>NZ_CEEDDZ010000048.1:277-1048 GCF_979253585.1 Pseudomonas sp. AC463
CGAGGTAGATCGAGGTCGGCGTCTTCGACGAGCGGCTGACGCCCGCCAGGACGATGTCCGCCTCCTCCCATTCCTCGTGCGCGATGCCGTCGTCATGCGCGATGGTCCACTGAATCGCATCGACACGTGCGAAAGAGGCGGCGTCGAGGACGTGCTGCCGCCCAGGCCGCGCTTTCGCCTGCTGACCCAGCATCGCCGACAGCGCGTCGTTGACGGGATCGAGCGGCGCGACCGCGGGTAGCCCGAGCCCGGCGCACCGCGTCTCCAGCGTCCGCCGCATCGCCGGATTGACGAGCGTGTAGACGACGAGGCCCGGATTCTGCGCGATCTCCGCGAGGATGCGGTCGAGATGCATCACCGTCCGGACCATCGGCCAGAAGTGGCGGACCGTCTCGACATCGTCGAACTGCGCGAGCGCCGCCTTGGCGATATTCTCCAGCGTCTCGCCGGTCGAATCCGACAGCAAATGCAGGTGAAGCCGCGTCGTCACCGGGGGTGAGCAGGATAGGCGGCGAGACAGGTCGCGGGGCCGGTGAGCGATGCTGTGGGCCGATCTGTGGATAACATGGGGATAAGAGGTAGCGTAACCCGCCCACCCGGCCAAGCGAGGCCGTGATGGTGGACAATCGGCATTTCATCCACAGGCGCGTCCACAGCCGCGCATTTTATCCACAGGCTGTGAAAAGCGGGGACGGTTGGTCCGAATCGCGCGTGATTCAGCGACTCCCGCGCGGTCAAGCTGTTGGCATTTCCGGGACGGATGCCTAATCC
>NZ_CEEDDZ010000049.1:0-323 GCF_979253585.1 Pseudomonas sp. AC463
GTCTTATCTAGATTAGTAATCTGCGTACGAGAGTTAGCTGTTACCTGGTTGAAGGACGGAAGGGAGCACAGGTTACTATGCGTACGGCTGAATCGGCGTCCTTTGCGGGCTCGGATGCCCAGCAAGAGAGACGTACCACGTTGGACCATGCGCTAGGGTCAGGACTCATTGGTCACAGCCAGAAGATGACAGTGGCCGCGAGGGCAACGGCCGAGAAGAAGACCGTTGGGCATCGGTCGTAGCGTGTGGCGACGCGGCGCCAATCTTTCAGGCGGCCGAACATGATCTCGATGCGGCTGCGGCGCCGGTAGCGCCGCGTGTGG
>NZ_CEEDDZ010000049.1:333-1046 GCF_979253585.1 Pseudomonas sp. AC463
TTCCAGGGCATCCCTGAACCAGTCGGCATCATAACCGCGATCACCAAGCAGCCATTGCGCCTTTGGCAGATCGTCGAGCAGAGCTGCCGCGCCGGTGTAGTCGCTGACCTGCCCGGCGGTCATGAAGAAGCTCAAGGGCCGTCCGTCCGCATCGCTGACGGCATGCAACTTGGTGTTCATGCCGCCTTTCGTGCGGCCGATCAGGCGGCCGAGATCCCCTTTTTAACCCGCAGGCTCGATGCCGTGCGGTGTGCCTTCAGGTAGGTCGCATCGATCATGACGGTCTTTGGCACGGCCTCCGCTGCCGCGAGACCCTCCATCATGCGCAGGAAGACGCCTCGTTCACCCCAGCGCTTCCACCGGTTGTACAGCGTCTTGTGCGGCCCGTAATCCTTCGGCGCGTCGCACCACCGCAACCCGTTGCGATTGACGAAAACAATGCCGCTCAGCACTCGCCGGTCGTCAACCCGGGGCTTCCCATGGCTCTGTGGAAAGTATGGCTGAAGCCGCGCCATCTGATCGTCCGTCAGCCAATACAGGTCGCTCATTCACGCTCTCCTTTGCAGAGCCTGAATCAGATCGTGCCTCGGACATCAATGGGTCCTGACCCTAGGCATGATACCGGCCCTGTTCCATTACGAGGTGCTGCCTCGCTCCATCCGAATGGGTAACGACGTGCGCAATCGCTCCCGTAGTCGGGCCGCGTTCGTAGC
>NZ_CEEDDZ010000050.1:0-1007 GCF_979253585.1 Pseudomonas sp. AC463
GTACGAGGACCTGCTCAAGCAGGGCAATTCGAGGGAGAAGGCGGCGAGGATCGCCAACGCCAAGGCCGCTGGAACGATCGACCACCGCAGCACGCACCTCGAGGATCGAACCAAGGCGGAACTGATGGACGAGGCGAAGGAGATCGGGATCGAAGGCCGATCCAAGCTGGACAAAGCCGCGCTGGTGAAGGCGATCCGCGACCATCGCTGATATAGCGACGAAGCTGGCGGGCGATCCCGCATCTACGCTACGCCGCGCCGATGACCGACCGCGATGCAACGCTCCGCCTTGATCCCCGCTATGACGAGCACGGCCTCGTCACCGCCGTCGTCAGCGACCGGGCAGGTGCGCTGCTGATGGTCGCGCACATGAACGCTGATGCGCTGGCGGCGACGCAGGCGAGCGGCGAAGCGACCTTTTGGTCGCGCAGTCGACAGCGCTTGTGGAAGAAGGGCGAAACGTCCGGCAACGTCCTAGCGGTCGTCGAGATGCGGATCGACTGCGATCAGGACGCGCTGTGGTTGATCTGCGACGCGGCGGGCCCAGCCTGCCACACCGGCGCGACGAGCTGCTTCTACCGCCGGGTGGAGGGCGACGCGCTGGTTCCGATCGCATGAGAGTGAGCAGTGCGCTGGCGCTGGCGATCGCGGGGTGCAGCGGCGAAGCGCCCGACCGATCACCTGATACGCCCGGATCGAAGCTGGAAGCGGCTGCTCTGGAGCAGGGCCTGATCGTTGATCCCGCAACCGCCACGCTGGGCGGTTCATGGGCGCGCGACTCGGATCGGCTGTGCGTCGTCGGCGAAGAGCGTGGTGATCAACGGATCGGCATCGTCACCGATTACGGCGAAGGACAGGCGTGCAGCGCGACTGGTCTTGTTCGTCGTTTGGGCGAAAGACTCGACGTCGAGCTTCGCAACGGGTGCCGGTTCGATGCGCGGTTCGAAGGCGACCGCATCGTTTTTCCCGCCGAGGTTCCCGCGGCCTGCGCCAGTTTGTGTACGGGT
>NZ_CEEDDZ010000051.1:0-1002 GCF_979253585.1 Pseudomonas sp. AC463
CATCGTTTACACATTTGAGGCCTGGACGCGGGTCATACCTCGTCCAAGCCTTCCCAGGGGATAATCACACAGGTACAAATCCCAAACATCATCCTCAGCTTCTTTAAGCCCTATCCTTTCCCCAGACAGTGCCTCGCTGATAAATACCAACTTGCCTTTCCACTTGATCGATCCGTCCTGCCTGACGCTTCGAACCTTCATTTCTGCCGGATACTCCACATCGGGCAAACATCCTGGGTAAAGGCGGGTAGACGGCACATACAGGTCCCCTGGACGCTTCATGCCGAGTGCTTCATGAGGGCGTACGTAATTGAACTCATGCCTGAAATGCTCCAGCAAAAGCTGCTGCTCGACCAGGTTTTTGCCTAGGGGCAGTTCAAGTTTCAGGCTACGGTGCATTCGCTCATGGCGACCATTCTGGGCGGGTCTTCCCGGCATGGTTCGCTCGGGATAGATGCCCAGGCGTATCCACCAAACAGCCAATGTGGACATTCTTGCAAGGCCTGGAGAGGCAAACGGAACTCCGTTGTCCGAACGGATGACTTCCGGCATGCCGTACTCTTGAAAAAGCCTCTCAAATGTTTGTTTTACAGGCTGAGTCATGATCTTGGGGTGGGCCCTGCACGCCAAAATCAGCCGGGACGCATGGTCAGTAACGGTCAGCGGGAAGCACAGCTGTGCGTTGAGCATCTTGAATTGCCCTTTGTAATCCGCGCACCAAGTCTTGTTAGGGTCGTTGGCCTCCCGCATTTGTGCATGAGAAGTGCTGTGCCGGCGCTTGAAGCGCCGTTTGTTGACGAGCCCAAGTCGGTCAAGCCATTGACCTGCCGTGCTTGGAGAAGGCCAAGCGACGCAGGGATCCTCAAGTCGTAATAGTTCGAGAAGCTTCTTCGGCCCCCATTTATCGTGAGCCTCCTTCATCGCCACCACACGGGCCAAGATTTCGTCGTCGGTTTTATTTGGGCTGTTGTGAGGTCGCCGGGACAGTTCGGATAAGGACTT
>NZ_CEEDDZ010000052.1:0-978 GCF_979253585.1 Pseudomonas sp. AC463
ACCGACGCCGAATACTGGAACCGGCGCGCGCGCGGCATGGGCGGATCGCTGACCAGTGCCGCGACGGAGAACCTGCTCGGGATGCGCGACACCCGCTATTACGGGGAGAACATCTTCGTCCACGAATTCTCCCACGCGATCCTGGAGGCGGCACGGACGGTCGATCCGGGCCTCTACGCGCGTGTCGAGCGGGCCTATGCGTCGGCGATGGCGCGCAAGATGTGGACGGGTGAATATGCCGCCGTCACCGTCGACGAATATTGGGCGGAGGGGACGCAGACCTGGTTCAATTCGAACATGCTGGCAGTGGTCGATGGTCGCCGCATCCTGTCGGACACCGACCTCGCGGCCTATGACGTCGCCCTGTTCAACGTATTGAGCGAAGTCTACGGCACCCGCCACCGCGTCCCCGGCGACGCCTATTACATGCATCCCGCCCGCGTGCCGCTGGGGCCGCCGCCGACCTCGACCGCGGAGGTGTGCTGACGCCGGGGTGTCATGCCGCTCTCACGATCCTGGACGACGTGGCTCGTGGGAACGGCCCCTTCGACCAGTCGAGGACGACCGCACGAAGTCGCGATCTGATTGCGCGAGGTCGAACCGACCCTCGTCCCTCCCCTTCGGGGGATCGTTGCGAGACGGCGCCACTTCCGGCTCCAAATCACCACCCCGGCGAAGGCCGGGGTCCGGTTGGGCAACATTCTCAGGCGAGTACCGCACTAATCCCAACTGGGTTCCAGCCTTCCCCGGCGCGGCAGAAGAAGGTTTTGCGATAATTTGCTTTGGGAGAGAGCTGAGTTGGGACCCCGTAACAGCGCTCCCTAGAGGGAGAGGGCCACCTCAGGAAATCACACTGAAAGGGTTCTCGCCCCTTCGGGCACGTACCGGTCCTGTGTCCGCGCGAAAGCGAGGACCCAGTACTGGGCTCCCCCCTCCGCGGGAGCACGGAGGTGCTGGAACCGTCGCCCGACGTTGAAG
>NZ_CEEDDZ010000053.1:0-841 GCF_979253585.1 Pseudomonas sp. AC463
CTGACCATCGCCGCCACATAAATAAACAGCAGCGGCTCATCGCTGAGTATCAGCAAGCCTTTGGCGAGGGTTTCGGCGCTGACGGCCAGCAGCTTTTCAAACTCGGCCTGCGACAGGTAATGCAGGAGTTTTTCCGCGTTTTCCAGCGGATGGCTCAGCCACTGAAGCAGTTGCTTGAGGTTGTCCCACACCGAATACAGCGCATCGCCAAACCCACTGGCGTAGGCCTTGTGCAACGTCAGGTAGCGCTGGAGGAAATTGGCTTCGGAATAATCCTTCCACAGCGGCTCAAACGTGCCGCTCCACTCACTGCGCAGCCAGCCTTCAAGCGGTGTAATCACCGACTGATACGAGGCATACAGCGCCTTGAAATGCTGCTTGGAAACATTGGGATAGAAGTTGACCCGGTACTGCTGGTTGCGCTCACACTCGGTGATTTCCAGAATGCCGCTGGGCCCGATGGTTTTGTGCAGAGGTTCGCCCAGCGGGCTGCCGTTTGGATCGATGCGTTGCAAGACGACAGGCGTATTGCCAATGGGCACGAACCGCGAACTCTGGAACATATGCACCAGGGTCAGCGTACCGTCAGCTTTGCACTGCGCGGTGGTGCTGCTGGGAAACCGCGAGCGGTTGATCGGCGCTACAAGCTCAACTTCATCCCCGACCTTGAAGACCTGCTCGACATCCAGTGCCGAAAAGCTGAAATAGCTCTCTGCCCACATGTCGTAGCTATTGAGACAGCGCTTGAAATCGCCAATGACGGCTTCGACGTCTCGCGTCTTCGAATCCATGGCCGCCAGCACCAGCAAGCCAATGGTTTGGCCCGTCACGCCGATCAAGA
>NZ_CEEDDZ010000054.1:0-813 GCF_979253585.1 Pseudomonas sp. AC463
GCAGGTTGGTGTCGGGCACGTACAGCTGCAGATTGCGCGGCGACTCCAGATCGGGCCGGATCGTGAACGTCCCGCCCGACCCCGGAGACAGCAGGTCGGCAAAGATCGACGGACTGTCGAGCGACGGCCAGCACAGATAATCGATCGTCCCGTCTCGCGCGACCAGCGCCGCCGTCTCCAGATCGCCGATGATTCCGTGATCGCCGATCGTCCTGAGCGGCGGCACCGTTCCGGCCTTGGCCGCGGCGGCCTCAGCCATTATCGCGGAATTCCGGGTAGAGCGCCATGCCGCCATCGACGAACAAGGTCGTGCCCGTCACGTAATCCGCCTCGTCCGACGCCAGCCACACCGTCGCGCGCGCGACATCCTCGGGCTCGCCGATCCGCCCATACGGGATCAGGCGCAGCAACTTCGTCAGCGCCTCGTCCGTCTCCCAAGCGTCCTTGTTGATCGGCGTGCGTATCGCTCCCGGCGCGATCGCGTTCACGCGGATGCCGTCGCCCGCCACCTCCTGCGCCAGTGATCGCGTGAGCATCCGTACGCCCCCCTTGGCGGAGGCATAGTTGATGTGCCCCGCCCAGGGGATCACTTCATGCACCGAACTCATCGCGATGATCGCCCCGGCACTGCGCGCCGGCCGCCCGTCCTTCGGCTGCGCACGGAAGCGGCGGACGGCTTCGCGCGCGCACAGGAACTGCCCGGTCAGGTTGATGCCGATGACCGTGTTCCAGTCTTCCAACGTCATGTCGGCGATGCCCGCGTCCTTTTGGACGCCCGAATTCGCGACCAGCAGATCGACGCGGCCGAACGCC
>NZ_CEEDDZ010000055.1:0-791 GCF_979253585.1 Pseudomonas sp. AC463
CCTTGCCGCCGAGGTCGAAGGAGGAATGGAGGTGAAGGATGTGAACGGGCGCGGTCATGCCGGCATCGATAGCGTCGTGCGCACCCGCTTCCTACGCGAAAACCGACTTCGCGACGTGCGTGATCCGGCAAGCCAGGTCCGCCTCCCCGCTCGCGACGACATAATGGTCGCCGGCGTCGGCGATGCCGGTCGTGAACACGACGTTGTCCAGGTACAGGCTGTCCTTCAGCGGTTCCGTCAGCGCGGGCGCGGGTTCGAGCAGCGGAGTGTGTTCTGTGCGCACCGTAACGCTGGGGTCGTCGCGGTCGAGGATCGACCAATAGGTGCGATAGATGCCGACGACGCCCGACGGCTCCACCCCGTGCCACAGCGTCAGCCAGCCTGCATCTGTCAGGATCGGCGGGGTTCCCCCGCCCATCCGTGCGGTCGAGACTGTCGCCGCATGCGGCCGGATGCCGGGCTTGTCATAGGGTTTCCAGTGCAGGCCGTCCGGTGAGGTCGACAGGTTGATTGATGGGCCCGCGCGCCACTCGCTGCCCGGCGGATAGGCGAAATACAGGTCGCCGAGCGGGCGGGTCTGCGCCCAGTATTTGCCGCCGACCAACCCCTCGAACACCAGCATGTCCTTGTTCTGGTGGTCGAGGACGATCCCCTCCAGTGTCCAGTCGAGCGCGTCGGCGCTGCTGTACATCGTCGTGCAATGGCGTTCCGGGCTGACCGAGCAGGTGGTCATCAGGAAGCGGTCGCCGACCCGGCTGATCCGCGCATCCTCAACACCGTAGCATTGATAG
>NZ_CEEDDZ010000056.1:0-328 GCF_979253585.1 Pseudomonas sp. AC463
CGCCAGATCATCGTGGGCCTGGACGAGGGCGTGATCCTGATCGATCCCGACCAGAGCCTGCTCTGGGCGAACGACGCTGCCTTGGGCATGCACGGGGTCGGCGACATCGCCGAACTGGGCGCGACCGTCGACGAGTACCGGGCGCGCTTTCAACTGCGCTACCGCAACAACCACCGGGTCGAGGCCGACGATTACCCGATCGAGCGGGTGGTGGCCGGCGACTCGTTCTCGGAGGTGGTGGTCGAGGTCACCGTCGCCGGGGAGGAGTCGCCACGCTGGGTACATCAGGTCCGCAGTCTGGTCCTCAACGACGCCGACGACAGCGAAC
>NZ_CEEDDZ010000056.1:338-721 GCF_979253585.1 Pseudomonas sp. AC463
CTGATCATCCAGGACGTCTCCGCCCGGTATGAGGCGGAGGATCGGTTCGAACAGTCGTTCAACGCCAATCCCGCGCCGGCGATCATCTGCCGGCTGAGCGACTTGCGATACGTCAAGGTCAATCAGGGCTTTCTCGACATGACCGGCCACCACCGCGACCAGGTACTGTGCAGGACCGTGTACGACATCGACGTGCTGCGCGGTGCCGAAAAGCGTGATCTCGCGAAGGAACGGCTTGGGGAGGGTCGGACCGTCCCGCAGATGGAGGCGGAGCTGGAACTGCCGGACGGCAGCACCAAGCTGGTGATCGTCGCGGGCCAGCCCATCGATATGGGCGATCAGCCCTGCATGCTGTTCACCTTCGCTGATCTCGAACCGCGCCG
>NZ_CEEDDZ010000057.1:0-305 GCF_979253585.1 Pseudomonas sp. AC463
GAACTGGGGCCGGGCGATGCGGTGATCTATCCCGCGCTGTGGTGGCATCACGTGGAGGCGCTTTCCGACTTCAACATGATGATCAACTTCTGGTGGAACGATGCTCCAGCGTTCATGGATTCCCCCATGAACACCCTGCTCCACGGGCTGTTGAGTTTGCGGGATCGGTCGCCGCACGAGAAACGGGCATGGGCAGCCTTGTTCGACTATTACGTGTTCGGGCCCGCGGAGCGTCCGACCGCGCATCTGCCGGACGCGGCGCAGGGCCCGTTGGCCAGGCTGGACCCGATGTCTGCACGGCAATT
>NZ_CEEDDZ010000057.1:415-711 GCF_979253585.1 Pseudomonas sp. AC463
GCAGGAGTTCGTGCGCGCCACCGGCGCCAGCTTCAAGCTCGCGATCTCGTTCGAGAACTGGGCGCACGACGGGGATCGCTACATCCACTCGTTCGGGGATGTCGGCAAATCGACCTGGATGAGCGACTTTCAGCATTTCTGGCTGGAAGCTCGCGCCCGCGGACTTGCCAAGCCCTTCGGCGCCTACTGCCTCGAACACGAAGCCGCCGCTGCCAAGCGTTTCGCCACCGGCGGGCAGCCAGCGCTAAATTATGCGTATCATTTCGATGCCGGCCGCTACGCACGGTATCTACGGC
>NZ_CEEDDZ010000058.1:0-697 GCF_979253585.1 Pseudomonas sp. AC463
GCAGTCTCGCCGCCATGGTGATCGACTTCGCCGACGCGGTGGAGAAGCGGCTGCGTGCCGATCGGCTGCTGACAGCGGTGCGGTCTCGCTGAATAACGGAATGGTTGGTTTGGAGCGAAATGTCTAGGGTCAGGACTCGTTGATCACAGCCAGAAGATGACGGTGGCAGCGAGGGCCACGGCGGAGAAGAAGGCGGTTGGGCAGCGATCGTACCGGGTTGCGACGCGTCGCCAGTCCTTGAGGCGGCCGAACATGATCTCGATGCGGCTACGGCGCCTGTACCGGCGCTTGTCGTATCTAACCGGCTCGTTGCGGGATCGTCGGCCTGGGATGCAGGGCTGAATACCTTTCGCCTGGAGGGCATCCCTGAACCAGTCGGCGTCGTAGCCGCGGTCGCCGAGCAGCCACTGCGCTTTGGGCAGATCGTCCAGCAGGGCCGCCGCGCCGGTATAGTCGCTGACCTGGCCCGCGGTCATGAAAAAGCTGAGCGGGCGGCCGTTGGCATCACTGACGGCGTGCAGCTTGGTGTTCATCCCGCCTTTGGTGCGGCCGATCAGGCGGCCAAAACCCCCTTTATGGATGGCTCGCCCCTAAACTAAATCGTTGTCGTCTCACGACAGCGGGTCGTTTGAGGAAGGAGCGAAGGTCATGGACATATCAGTTCTTGGGATCGATCTGGGCAAGAACAGCTGCAGCG
>NZ_CEEDDZ010000059.1:0-675 GCF_979253585.1 Pseudomonas sp. AC463
GCCCAGTCGCGTCCGCACGCGGGCGTCGAGCATCGCCTGCCGCTCCGCGAACCACGGACGGTCCTGCTCAAACAGGGTTGCGAGCGAGCGTTCGACGATCGGCGGCTCGATCGTGCTCAGCGCCGCGAACATCCACGCGATCGCCCGTGCCCGCGCATCGGCGTCGTGGGGCAGCAGCCCGGCATGACGTTCGGCAATGTGCAGCACGATCGCACCGGACTCGAATAGCGTCAGGTCGCCGTCCCGGTAGGTGGGGATCTGGCCGAAGGGTTGCGCGCTGCGATGCTCCGCCGCCTTGACCGCCGCGAACGACAGGAGCTGTACGTCGTACGCCAGCCCCGCCTCCTCCAGCGCCCAGCGCACCGGCATGTCGCGCGCCAGCCCGCGGCCCCGATCCGGCGAGGCCTCGAACGCGGTGATCGTGATCGTCATCAAGTCGTCCCCTCCCTGCGTGGAATAGCATCGTTCTGGCTGTTTAACGACTTCGCAAGCTGGCCGGCCAACAGTCGGGGGTCAGGGGAGCGAAGCATGCTGAGCAGGGCCGATCTATCGCAGGAACATGCCGAACTCGCGCGGCTCGCCGCCACACTCGGGGCGCAGGCGCGGTCGGACCGTCCCGACGTGGCCGGGGTAGCGGGGGTGCGGTGGCAGTTGACGCGCAAGCTGTTGCTGCAC
>NZ_CEEDDZ010000060.1:0-665 GCF_979253585.1 Pseudomonas sp. AC463
CATACGCTGGACGCGCTGTCGGCAACAGTGGCGGACGAGGTGGTGGAGATCAGCCGCGGCGGCGTCCACCACGCGATCGAGGCGGTCGGGCGACCGCAATCGGCGGCGACGGCGGTCAAGGTCCTGCGGCGCGGAGGAACGGCCCCCGTGCTGGGCATGTTGCCGCCGGAGGAGAGCGTGGGCCTGTCGGCGATAGACTTGTTGTCGGGCAAGCGGTTGCAGGGCGGGTTCATGGGCGGCAACCGGTTCCCGGTGGACATTCCGCGACTGGTGGATTTCTACCTGCGCGGGCTGCTCGATCTGGACTCGATCATCGCCGAGCGGTTGCCGCTGGAGCGGATCAACGCCGCGTTCGACGAACTGCGGCGGGGTGGAGCGACGCGCAGCGTGGTGGTGTTCGCGTGACCGGGATGGAGGGAACGGTCGACGTCGCGGCGAAGGATCGGATCGATCTCGACCGGCTGGCGGATTGGATGACGGCCAATGTCGAAGGTTTTACCGGGCCGTTGAGCTATGCGAAGTTCGCCGGGGGACAGTCGAACCCGACCTATCGCCTCGACACCCCGCATCGCGCCTATGTGTTGCGGCGTAAGCCGTTTGGGCCGATCCTGCCGTCGGCTCATGCCGTCGAGCGGGAGTACCGGGTGATCGCCGGTCTGCACCCC
>NZ_CEEDDZ010000061.1:0-657 GCF_979253585.1 Pseudomonas sp. AC463
TCGTTGCGCGGGGCACATGGATAGGGCTCGCCGTCGACGCATCCGCCCTCCGGCACCGGAGGGAGGTCGCCGCATGCGTCGTCGAAGCCGACGTGCTTGAGGACTTCGCCCTGCTTCCCGTGGCCGATGCGCGAAAGGTGGGCGAACGGTAGCGAGAAGTTCTTCCAGAGATCGGGGTTGCCGTGGGTCGCGGCCGGGAAGCAGATTTCGCTTCCGGTACGGTTTCCGACGAATACGAGCCGCCTGCGCAGCTGGGGAACGCCGAAGTCGGCCGCCAGCAGGATCATCGGGACGATGGTATAGCCGATCTCGCGGAACGCCTTGACGATGTCGAGAGCGACCTTGCCGTTCTCATAAAGGAGCAGACCTGGGACGTTCTCGAACACGATCCACTTCGGCTGCAGGAGATCGACGATGCCGATGTAGTTCAGGAACAGACGGTTCCGTGGATCCGCCTCGTCGCGCCCGCTGGATTTGCTGAGCCCGCCCGATGTGCTGAAGCCCTGACACGAAGGACCGCCGACGATGACGTCGACGTCCCCGTCCACGTACGCGTCGATGTCGGAGAAGTCGGTGAGCCGCAGATCGCGCAGCATCCCCGGAGCGTTCGGGAAGTTGCGCGTGAACGTCGCGATGGCATGCTTGGAGAAGTCGACG
>NZ_CEEDDZ010000062.1:0-647 GCF_979253585.1 Pseudomonas sp. AC463
ATGTCGCCCCGGACATCGCCGTCAACCGCAATGCCGCTCCGCCCGCGCTCCGCACGCGTCAGATCGACGGTGGGCTGAGGATCGCGCTCGGCAAGACCCTGCAAGCCGCGATCGGCCTGTTCGACGTGCGCAAGCCGTACTTCAACCTGACGGCGCCGACATCTACCGCCGTCTCGGCGAAGTCCGGCACCGCGGCGTCGAGGGATCGCTCAGCGGCACCGCGTCGCCTGCGCTCAGTATCGTCGCCGGGGCAGTCCTGCTCGATCCGCGGGTCAGCGGGGCGCTGGTGGAAGACGGCACGATCGGCGCGCGCCCGGTCGGCGTCACGCGCAGCCGGATCGTGCTGGCACTCGACCTGCATCCGCCCGGATGGAACGGCTCGTCGCTGGATGTGCAGGTGACGCGGCATGGCGGATCGTTGGCGGATCAGGCCAATATCGTGCGGTTGCCGTCGCGGCCCGTCGTGGCATTGGGGGCCCGTCATCGGCTGCATCTGGCGGGACGCGACGTGATCGCGCGGGTGCAGGTCAACAACCTGTTCGATACCTATCGCTGGGTCGCCAACGCATCGGAAGGATTGTACTTCAACGCCGGGCGATATGTATCGTTATCGCTGGCGGCGGACCTGAACGTTTGATTTATAGTGC
>NZ_CEEDDZ010000063.1:0-633 GCF_979253585.1 Pseudomonas sp. AC463
GATGGCGGCGAACGGCGCGAAGATGGTGCATGTCGATGCGTCGAAGAAGTCGGTCGAGGCGGCACGCGGCAATGCCGCGCTGTCCGGGCTGAACGATGCGCCGGTCCGCTGGCTGATCGACGACGCCGCCAAGTTCGTCGCGCGCGAAGTGCGGCGCGGGCGGCGCTATGACGGCATCCTGCTCGATCCCCCGAAATACGGGCGCGGGCCGGAGGGGGAGATCTGGCGCCTGGAAGAGGATTTGCCGCGCCTGATCGCCGATTGCCGGCGCTTGCTGGACGAGAACTCGCGCTTCCTGTTCCTGACCGTCTACGCGGTGCGGATGTCGGCGCTGGCGATCGGCGAGATGCTGGCGCAGGTGTTCAAGGACCTGCCGGGCACGGTCGAGGCCGGCGAACTCGGCGTCCGCGAGGAAGCGCGCGGATTGGTCCTCCCAACCGCGATCTGGGCGCGCTGGAGCCGGTAGTTTCGTGTCGGCTGGCCGTCTCAGGCTGGATGGACGACCTCATCGGTTACACAGGAAGCGTCGTCGGACGAGTCGTCGACTCAGAACACGTCCGGTATGTATCCGCTGGCGACATGGACCAGCGTGTATCCCCGCGAGCGCGGGGACCCAGGGGCTGGGCTCCCGCC
>NZ_CEEDDZ010000064.1:0-621 GCF_979253585.1 Pseudomonas sp. AC463
GGCTGCGGATAGGTGAACTCCGCTGCCAGCGGCATGGGTTTTTCGTGAGGCGTCAGCCAGTGGATCAGGCCAAGGGTCAATGCGGCCCCTGCATCGATGAATGCGCGAGGGGCCGGTACGGGGGCGGTGCCGACTTCCAGGCCGATCAGCTTCAATGTGTCTTGTCGCTGTTCGAGAAGGATGTGCGAGCCATTGCTGGTCAGTGGATGGAAGTCCGCCAACAGTTTGAGCGCGCTGCCCAGCGTCGGGCTGGACATGATCGAGTAGCACTGCGCGCCCAGGATGCTCGGGTGAGCGCGGGCGTAGGTGGCGAGGCCGATATCCGGATCGTTCGCCTGCTCGGTCGCTTGAGAAAACAGGCCATAGACCTGTGCCAGTCTGATCGGTGCACCGCGGCTCAGCGCTGCGACCAACTCATGATCTAGCTTGCTCGGGTCGATACCTTGTTCGAGCAGGGTCTTGGCCATCACCTGGAAACAGGTGCTCGTCATCGTGTACATCGGTTTTCCTGAGTCGCGGGCGGCTCTGAGTGATCGGATAAAGGCTGCCGGAAGGGGCGTGCGGACAAGAAACAGGTGCGCGGGAACACTATTCGAGTCTGTGCGGCGATGTAAACATAAG
>NZ_CEEDDZ010000065.1:0-612 GCF_979253585.1 Pseudomonas sp. AC463
GACGCGGGCCAGCAGGTCGGCACCGGGCAGGTAGCGAAAATCGCGCATGCTGCCAGCGAGGGCGCCGAACTGCGGCGTATCCGTGGTCATGATGGGCCTCGTATGGGATCGGGTCGGGAACTGATCCGGGATAGTTTCGCAACCCATAAGCATCGGCGAGCGGACCTGGTTAAAGATCCGGTAACTCGACGATTTGCGAACATTTACGCGGCGTTGCGCACGGTGGCATGCTGCTCGATCTTGGCGATCAGGTCGGGCAGCGACACCGGCTTGGTCTCGAAATCGACGCAGCCCGCTTCGATGCTGCGCAGCCGGTCGCTCTCCAGCGCGTGCGCGGTCAGGGCGATCACCGGGATCGTGGCACTGCGCGGATCGGCGTGGATCGCCATCGTCGCCTCCCACCCGTCCATATCGCCGAGTGCGACGTCCATCAGGATGATGTCGGGCCGGCTCGTCGTCGCCATCGCGATCCCCTGCGGCCCATCGACCGCACACGACACCGCATAGCCTTTCCGCTCCAGCCGGCGTTGCAGCATGTCGCGGTTCAATTCATTGTCTTCGACGATCAGGATGTGGGTCATATCGGAAATCCGGTGTCAGGCGGCGAAGGGG
>NZ_CEEDDZ010000066.1:0-610 GCF_979253585.1 Pseudomonas sp. AC463
GTTCCAGATCGATCGCCTTCTGGATATCGCCGCCGGTGAAGCGATCCATCACCGGCGTCTCGATATTGCCCGGCAGCACCGCATTCACGCGGATGTTCGCCTTTGCGTAATCCAGCGCGGCGGACTTCGTCAGCCCGATGATCGCATGTTTCGACGCGGCATAGGACGCGCCGCCCGCGACGCCGCGCACGCCCGCGCCGGACGAGGTGTTGACGACCACGCCGCTACCCTGCCGCACCATCTGCGCCAGTTCGTATTTCATGCACACGAAGGTCCCGCGCAGGTTGATGTTCAGGATGCGATCCCATTCCTCCAGCGCGATCTCCGCCACCGGCGCGGCCTTGTTCTCGACGCCGGCATTATTGAACGCGACGTCGAGCCGCCCGAACGTCGCGACCACTTCAGCGATCGCAGCCTCCACCTGCTCCGGCTTCGCGACGTCGCAGGCGAGGACCAGCACCTCCGCACCGGTCGCCCGCACCGCCTCGGCGGTCGTGGCGAGTGCCTCTTCGGTAAGGTCGAGGATCGCGACGCGCGCGCCCTCTTGCGCGAAGGCGACGGCGGTGGCGCGGCCGATGCCGCTCGCGGCCCCGGTGACGAATGCCACCTT
>NZ_CEEDDZ010000067.1:0-590 GCF_979253585.1 Pseudomonas sp. AC463
GTTCGACGTCGTCATATTCATGGGCGTGCTCTATCATCTGCGCCACCCGCTGCTCGCGCTCGACCTGATCCGGGAGCATGTCGCGGACGATCTGATGCTGTTCCAGACGATGCAGCAGGGGTCGGACGACCTGTCCGACGTGCCGGCGAACCATCCCTTTCACAAGCCGGGCACGTTCGACCCGCCCGACTATTTCAACGATCCCGGCTACCCCAAGCTGCACTTCATCGAGCGCGAGTTCGCGGACCAACTGGTGGGCCCCGAACCGCGCCGCGAGCGAGGCGATGCTGCGCGCCGCCGGCTTCACGGTCGAGGCGCAGCCGGACCACGACGTATATCTGTGCCGCGTCGCGCCCGTTCCCTATGCGGAATATGGGCCGGCGGCGGTCTACCCTGCGAAAGGCGTGCGATGATCGAAGCGGCGATGATCTGGAACGAGCCCAACAACAAATCGCATTGGGACCCGGAGGTCGATCCCGACTGGTCGATCTTCGCCGACACGGTGACGCGGGCTGGCGGCGCGATCGCCGCGATCAATCCGGCGGTGACGCGTGTGCTGGGCGGCATGTCGCCGATCGACCCGCTGTGGC
>NZ_CEEDDZ010000068.1:0-577 GCF_979253585.1 Pseudomonas sp. AC463
CTCCCATTCCGGATGGTCGAGCTTGGTGTGCAGGCGCTCGCGACCCTCCTCTCCCTCCGGCAGATGCTGGAGGAGCAGACCACCGGACACCAGTGAACCGTCCGGCCGGCGCGCCATGCCGAACCGCACCAGCGTCGGAATCTGTTCGGATTGCACGAAATAGCTTTGCGCGGCGGCGGCCAGCGTCTCGCCGTCAAGCGGGACGATGCCCTGATAGCGCTCGCCGGTGGTCGCCATGTCGAACGTGATCGCGAGGTATCCCTTGCCGAACAATGCGAACAGCGTCGGCTGCTCCGGCGCCTCGGCGAGACGATCGGCATCGTACTGGATGTACCCGCGCAATTCGCCGGCACGATAGTCGCACACCAGCAACTGCACGACGCCGGTCTCCGACCGCGTCTGCATCGTTAACTGAGCGTCCTCGTCCTTCAACGTCGCCCCCATCAACGCACACAGGGTCAGCGCCTCCGCCAGCAAGGCCTCGATCGCGGGCGGATAAGCGTGCGCCGCCAATATGGTGTTGAGCGTCGGGCCGAGCCGCACGATCCGGCCGCGGGCGTGCCGCTCCGGGATCGCG
>NZ_CEEDDZ010000069.1:0-571 GCF_979253585.1 Pseudomonas sp. AC463
GGCACGGTCTGATTGTGCCGTTCCAGATGGATGGCGTGCCCGGCGTTGCCTTTCCCGGTATCGAAAAGCGTACGACCTTCACCTACGAGTTCCCGATCGTGCAGGCTGGCACCTATTGGTACCACAGCCATTCTGGCTTGCAGGAGCAGATGGGCCTCTACGGTCCGATCGTGATCGATCCCGAGGGAGCCGACCCGATCCAGTCGGATCGCGAGCACGTCATCGTGCTGTCCGACCACAGCCAGCTCCACCCGCACCGCATCTTCATGAAGCTCAAGAAGCAGTCGGGCTATTTCAACCGGCAGCAGCAGACGCTCGCCGGCTTGCTGAAGGGCGAGGATCAGCCGCTGAAGGACCGCCTTGAATGGGGCAAGATGCGGATGGACCCGACCGACGTCGGTGACGTGACGGGATCGACCTATACCTATCTGGTCAACGGTCACGGCCCGCAGGACAATTGGACCGGCCTTTTTCAACCCGGCGAGCGAGTTCGCCTGCGCGTCATAAACGCGTCTGCGATGACGACCTTCAATGTTCGCATTCCGGGTCTGAAGCTCGCGATCGTCCAGGC
>NZ_CEEDDZ010000070.1:0-568 GCF_979253585.1 Pseudomonas sp. AC463
GTTCACGCTCGATCGCGGACAGACTCTGACGGTGATCGACCCAGAGGGAAAGCAGGTCGCGGACCTGCTGGCGTTCTCGCGCAATGACCTGCGGGAAGTCATCTCGTCCGGCCGCACGCTGGATTACGCCAGCCGCCTGTATCTGACGACGGGCGATCCACTCTATTCCAACCGTAGCAACGTCATGCTGCGGATCGTCGAGGACCCGGTCGGCCGCCACGATTTTCTGCTGACACCCTGTTCGAAGGATACGTTCCGGATCATCTACGGCGACACCGACCCGCACCGCGCCCTACGGTGTCACGGAGGACGACATTCCGGTCGCGTTCAACTGCTTCATGAACGTGCCGATCGACGGCGTCACCGGCACCTTCACCGTGGAACCACCGCTCAGCGGCCCCGGCGACCACATCCGCTTCACCGCGGAAATGGACCTGATTATCGGACTCACCGCGTGCTCCGCACTGCAATCCAATGGCGGCGCGTTCAAGCCGATCCAGTACCGGATCGATTGACAATGGCCTGTTCCTCGCTCCGGCGAGGAACACCTGTCTTACTCTACGAACAC
>NZ_CEEDDZ010000071.1:0-566 GCF_979253585.1 Pseudomonas sp. AC463
GGCATCGACGAAGGTCAGGATCGGCCGCACCGACCGGAACGAGTGCGTCAGCGACAGCCGGTGGAACGGCAGCCCGCGATCCTGCTCCGGCCAGTCCTCCGGGCCATGCGCCGCGCGCGCCTTGTCCTCGAATCGTCGCTCCGCCCAAGCGAAGTTGAGCGGGCTGGTCCCCTGAAACCCGAAGATCGCCTGCTTCCAGTCGCCGACCGTGAACAGCGTCCGCGTCCGCGGCGCATAGATGCCGCGCCCGACGAAGAACTCCTCGGCGATCGCGCTGACGATCCGCCACTGGTTCAGGTTCGTGTCCTGTGCCTCGTCAATCAGGACATGCTCGGTTTCGCGATCGAGCTTGAACCGCACCCACTCGCCGATCCCCGGCGTCTCCAGCAACGCGACCGCGGTCTGGATCAAATCCTCGAAATCGACGCCCCCGACCCGCCGCTTCGCCAGATCATAGGCCCGCGCATAGTCGCGCCCGACCTCCAGCCCCGCCGCCAGCAGATCGGCATAGGCGCCGCGCACCCCCAGCGACAGCAACGCCGCGCACGCCCCGTGCAGGTCGCGGC
>NZ_CEEDDZ010000072.1:0-566 GCF_979253585.1 Pseudomonas sp. AC463
GCGCAGCTCAACCTCAGTCTCCGCTAGAGTGATGTAGAGCCCGGTCTCTCCGATCGCGGCACCCGCCAACAGGAAGCCAAGGCCAAGAGTAGTCTTGCCGGTGCCCGGCGTGCCCTCGACCAGATACATGCGGTGTGGGGTCAGGCCGCCATTCAGGATGTCGTCGAGCCCGGCGATGCCGGTCAGGGCCCGGTCGGGCAGTGCTTGCGTCGCCGACACCATCGTCTCCCGCGTCCAATAAGTCGGTAGCCACCAGGCGTCCCACGATATGGTCGGCTAACGCGTTGATGAGAATATGCAAAGCAGAGATGTCTTCGCCTGAGGGGCGTCACGCGGAACATGGCCAAGCCTGACACAACATGAGCTTCGATCAGGCGCTTGATCTGCACCAGGTCAAACGCCAAAAATCGAAGCTGTTGTCGTCAGGGGTTTTGCCTCTGTCTCGCTTTGTCCATGCTCGCGGCAGAAGGCGATATCCCGCTCGCGATCGATGTCACTGGCGACGCCTTCATAGGCGGAAACGGCGTCTGCGGCGGGACGATCCGTGATCAAGGCGCGAATACTCC
>NZ_CEEDDZ010000073.1:0-563 GCF_979253585.1 Pseudomonas sp. AC463
CCACAAGGCCTATACCGACAAGCTCAACGAGGGCGTCGAGAAGGACGCGTCGCTCGCCGGCAAGTCGATCGAGGACATCCTCGCCACCGTGTCGAGCCAGCCGCCGCTGATCCGCAACAATGGCGGCGGCTATTGGAACCACGACTTCTTCTGGAAGACGATGAAGAAGGGCGGCGGTACGCCCTCCGGCAAGCTCGCCGAGGCGATCGACCGCGACTTCGGTGGCGTCGACAAGCTGAAGGAAGAGTTCAACACCCAGGGCGTGGGCCAGTTCGGCTCGGGCTGGGCATGGCTGATCGCGGACGACAGCGGCAAGCTGAAGATCACCTCCACCCCCAATCAGGACAATCCCTTGATGGACGTCGTGCAGGACCACGGTACGCCGCTGCTCGGCAACGATGTGTGGGAGCACGCCTACTATCTGACCTACAAGAATGATCGCGCCGCCTATCTGAAGGCGTGGTGGGACGTGGTCGACTGGGACACCGTCGGCCAGCGCTACGACGCGGTGGCGTGACCCTGCTCCCCTCCCGGATCGGGAGGGGACCGGACCTGAAAAGGAG
>NZ_CEEDDZ010000074.1:0-563 GCF_979253585.1 Pseudomonas sp. AC463
GCGTCGTGCCCATCGTCGACAGGCTGTAGAGAAGGCCGTGTCGCGCGGCAGCGCCCGCCACTGCGAGTTCGGCCCGGTCATGGAACATACGGGTAAGGCCGGTTGGCGACAGCATCAGCGGCCAGCGCGACGATTGCCCGAAGATCCTTGTTTCCGTCCGGATATTCGACACGTCGTTGAGGACGTCGGGAACCAGCTCGTACTGCGCGAATGCCGTCGCGTTCCGACGCAGCGACACCTCGTCATCCGCACCGCCGTCGATATAGTCGAAGATCGGTTGCGGCAGACGGCGACGGGCCATCAGGCGCAGGTCGGCAACGTTGTTTGCACGTTGAAGTCGCGTCATGATGCCTATGATCTTTCCGGCCTGATGTCCGCGCAGGACTGCGGCTTGGGATGCGAACGGCGACGCTTCCGTCCTGCGTGCCACCTTCGACGTTTGTGGAGCAATGAAGGCTAGGTGCGCCTCTGACGCGAGAAACGACAACGATTTCGCTGTGCCTGGAAGATGACAATTTGTGCATGCCGGCTTCCGTGTCGATTGCCGGTTCGATCGGTCTAGG
>NZ_CEEDDZ010000075.1:0-558 GCF_979253585.1 Pseudomonas sp. AC463
GGTCATGGCCGACAATGCCGCGCTTGTCTGGGCCGCACCCGTGTTGTCGCGCCGCTTCGGGTTGCAACCGGGCGATTTCGCCGGCTGGATGGGCGCGCTGGTGCTGGTCAGCGGTCTGGGCGGCACGCTGCTGGGCGGCTTCACCGCTGATTTAGGGCAAAAGAGCGGACGGCGCGGCGGCCTGCTGATCGGGGCACTGGTCGCGGCGATCATCGGCGTGCCGGCGGCCCTGTTCCCGATCGCGCCTTCGGTGACGGGGCTCGCGACATCCGTCGCGCTCACCGTCCTCATCCCGAACGAGTTGCGGGGCCTGTGCATCGGGGCGTTCATCGCCTTTGCCGGCCTGATCGGCTTCGGCATCGCACCGTCGCTGGTGACCGGCGTCAGCGCGCTGCTGGGTGGGGAGGGCCATCTCGCCCCCGCTCTGGCGATCGTCGGCGGGGTCACGGGCGTGCTCTCGGTCGGCGCATTCTTCCTCGCGATCCGCCGTGCACCGCTATCTGCAACAGCGGACCTGTCAGATAGCTATTGACGACCTTTCATAAAGGTGCATGATGG
>NZ_CEEDDZ010000076.1:0-551 GCF_979253585.1 Pseudomonas sp. AC463
GTTCGACGACATCCGCGCGGCGTGGCGTCGGATGGCCAAGGAGAACCACCCCGACGTGCGCCCCGGCGATCCCGACGCCGCCGTGCGCTTCCAGGCCGTGCAGGCCGCCTACGAAGTACTTCGCTCCGCCGAGGAACGGCGCAGCCCGGCATGAAGGTCGCGAAAAGCGACTGGCAGGGCGTCATCCTCGTCTGCGGCAAATGCAGCCGCAAGGTCGATGGCGGCTTCGGGCCCAAGGGCCGCACCCCGCTCGCCAAGCTGTTGCGCAAGCTCGCGGGGAAGGGGCGCAAGGCCCGCGCGGGTGTGGTCGAAAGCCGCTGCCTGAAACTCTGCCCCAAGAACGCGGTTACCGTCGTCGACTCGCGCCGACCCGGCGAATGGCTGGTGATCGCCTCCGGCGAACCGATCGACGAACTGGCGGCGAGGGTAGGGCTGGGCTGAAGCGTCCGCGTCTCAGGCTAAACCACACCGCACCACCCCGGCGAAGACCGGGGTCCGGTTGCGGCATCCGGCGTGAGTCTCATCACCTTCGCTGAAGCTGGGCCCTGGGG
>NZ_CEEDDZ010000077.1:0-550 GCF_979253585.1 Pseudomonas sp. AC463
GATCATGATCGGCACAAACCAGTTGCCGAACCCGCCGACCATCGCCGGCATGACCATGAAGAATACCATGATCAGGCCGTGCGCGGTGATCAGCACGTTCCACAGGTGGAGCGACTGGTCGAGGCTCTGCGGCCCGCCGTGGAGCAACGATGCCCAGCTGCCGAGATACTGGATGCCGGGGTGCGCCAGCTCGGCGCGCATCAGGCCGGAGATCGACCCGCCGATGATTCCCGCGACGATCGCGAAGATCAGGTACAGCGTGCCGATGTCCTTGTGGTTGGTGGACATGAACCACCGGGCGAAGAAGCCCGGCTTGTGGTCGGCATCGTGATGATGCTCGTGCGCGTCATGAGCGACGAACCCCGAACCAAGGGGGCCGGACGGGTGGAGGGCGGTGTCTGTCATCTTACTGTCCAGCGTTGCCGGTGGCGGGGTTGTTGGTCGCGCCCTGCGGCGCGGTCGGGGCCGCGACGGTGGCGTTTTCGGTTGGGCCGGTCGCCGCGTCGGTCGCGTCGGTCGCGGCCTTCTCGGCAGCGGAGCCGACGGCGCC
>NZ_CEEDDZ010000078.1:0-546 GCF_979253585.1 Pseudomonas sp. AC463
ACATTGGAGGGGCGACCGCTCGACGGTGGAGCGCGCGGTTGAGATCGCCCGGAACGGCCTGGCCACTAATCTCGACGGCATCCGGGTGCGGCTGAACAGCGAGGGGCGCCGGGAAGTCGAGGCTGCGACAAGCGGCATGTTGATAAAGGCCCAGCTCAACCAGCTGATGAAGGAGCGGACAGCCGCCTCGGGAGCCAGCACCGGCCGTTGACCTCGATCTCGCGATCGGATGATCTGGATCATCGTGTGCGAGACCACGCTACGCCTACGGTCGGCCATGACCAGCACCGAATTGCACGACATCGCCAAACTCCGCAGTCTCCGCGGCACGCTGGGCGAGATGCAGCAGCCGCAAAGTTCTGCGGGAAGCGACGAAGCTATCAACAACTGCCAGGGCGAGATCAGCAAGATCGAAGCTGACTGGCCGGACGATCGGTTGGTCGCCGCCTACAATGGCACGGAAAAGCGCGCCGGCGATCCCGAGGCTGACGCTCTGCTAGCCGAGATCAAGCACCGTGGTTTGAGCCTGTGAAGCGGTCGGATGGC
>NZ_CEEDDZ010000079.1:0-542 GCF_979253585.1 Pseudomonas sp. AC463
GATGCGGTCGTGCGCGACACGGACGTCGTCGATGGACACGGGCAGTACGGGCTGCGGCGGGTTGATCTGCGTTGCCATTGGCGGGCGTTAGACCGTCTGGCGCGGTGGGGGAACACCGCTTATGCGCGGACGCATGGCAAGACTGGCATTCATCGGCACGGGCGTCATGGGCGCGCCTATGGCAGGGCATCTGGCGAAGGCCGGACATGACGTGGTGGTCTTCAACCGCACGCGCCAGAAGGCGGAGGCGACCGGGCTGGAGGTCGCCGACACGCCCGCCGCCGCCGCCAAGGGTGCCGATGCGGTATTCACGTGCGTCGGTAATGACGACGATCTGCACGCGGTGACGCTGGGGCGGGACGGGGCGTTCGCGGCGATGCGCGACGGCGCGCTGTTCGTGGACCACACGACGGTCTCCGCCGATATCGCCCGCCGACTGGCGGCGGAGACGCGGCTGCTGATCGTCGACGCGCCGGTGTCGGGCGGGCAGGCGGGTGCCGAGAAGGGCGCGTTGTCGATCATGTGCGGCGGCACCGCCGAAG
>NZ_CEEDDZ010000080.1:0-541 GCF_979253585.1 Pseudomonas sp. AC463
ATCCCGGACAGTCCGAAGTCGACGGGGAAGGCGAGAACGTTAAAACCCGAACTTGGGGGCCTTGAGCCCGGTGTATACTCTGGCACCGGCCGACGCCGCGCCCATGATCTGGCCGAGGATGGACCCCGCCTGCTTGGACTTCGTGGTCCCCGAGCTCGTGCCCGACTGGCCCCACTGTCCACCCGCCACAATCTTGGCGTAGCGGTCGAGAAGGTCCGTCGCGCGGCTGTCCTCACCCTGCCACTTCGAGAAGTCGGCGGTGAGGCCTCCCTGGCGGTCGGCCTGTTCGGCTGAGTTGGCGCCGTTGATGGCGTCGAAGGCCCCATAGGCCGCTGAGCTCGACTTCCCGAGCGCATCGACGCCAAAGGACGCAAGGTTCCCGTAGGAGCTGGCGGCCTGGCCGAGCGCGGACAGGTTCGTGGAGCGGTCGTTCTGGGCCAGCGTGAGGCCCCGGTCGTACGCATCGCCCCTGATCTGGGCCGAGATGTCGCCGATACGGTCCGCCGTGCCACGCTGGGCGATGCCGGACGCCACACCAGCT
>NZ_CEEDDZ010000081.1:0-533 GCF_979253585.1 Pseudomonas sp. AC463
GTCAAGGGCATTCGCCCGGTGGTGGCCTTCGAGCTGGAGTTCTATCTGTTCGACCGTACGCTCAAGGACGGCTTGCCGCAGTATCCGCGCGACACCCTGTGTGGCGATGAGGATGATCAGCCCACTCTGCACATCGACCGGCTGTCTCGGTTTTCCACAGTGCTGCACGAGATCGTCGAGGCGGCCGAGGAGCAGGGCATCGATGCCAACGTGATCACCGCGGAAATCGGTCCCGGGCAGTTCGAGATCAACTTCGGCCATTGTGATGATGGCCTGCAGGCGGCGGACTGGGCGGCGCTCTTCACGCGGCTTACCCGCGGCGTGGCGCTCAAGAACGGCCATCGGGCCAGCTTCATGAGCAAGCCCTACCTCGATGCTCCGGGCAGCGGCATGCACGTGCACGTCAGCCTCTATGACGAGCAGGGCAACAACCTGCTGGCTGTCGATGAGCAGCGCCCGCTACGTCACGCGGTGGCGGGTTGCCTGGAGTGGCTACCGCACTGCATGCCGATCTTCGCTGCGCACCACAACGC
>NZ_CEEDDZ010000082.1:0-533 GCF_979253585.1 Pseudomonas sp. AC463
GTCCGCGCCTACGACCGGCTCCTCGACCTCCAGATCAGGCAGCGAGAACGGGGCGACGTCTTCGAGCTTCCCGTGCTCCAAAAGGCCGCCTGAGACCGTGGTCGCCCGGGTCGCTCCTGCGCCCCGGGCCTCCGCAGGGCGGACCGACCGATCTCCGTCCCGTCGTAGTCCGCTCCCAGCATGACCTCCCTGTGCCCCCAGCCGCTAAGAAGCCGCTGGGAGGCACGGTTAACGCCGACCGCGGCGGCATCGACCATTCCGAAGAACTGAAGTGTGGAAGTGACCAGGGAGAGGAAAAACCTCCTTGGCTTCCATCGACCAACGAGGAAGCACGCCTGGCGCGTGCCGAAAGGAACCAGCATGACCAGCCAATTCGACCAGCACGCGATCAACCACATGGTCGCCGCCATCAAGCACGAGATGACCCCATGTGGCGGACGCGACACGGAGATGGACACCCTGTTCTTCGGCGGCCGCCTGCCGACCGAGGCGGAGCAGAACGACCTCGGGATGTTCGAGCTGCGCTTGATGAC
>NZ_CEEDDZ010000083.1:0-531 GCF_979253585.1 Pseudomonas sp. AC463
GTACCCAACACGTTTGGGGTGACGCGGCTGGAGTGAGGAGGCGGGTCGGGCGAGCCACGTCGCGTGAATGTCGATTCGACGTGGATCGTGAGGACTTCCGTCTTTCAGGCTTGTCCCGGCGCTGACCGGACGGAAAAGCCGTAATGTGTGGGTGGTGCGGCCGAGGCCAGAACAGACAGCGTATTACGATGACCACGGCGAGATTCCCGCCGGGATTGCCGTTGATTCATCCTTGATGGCCACCTGTGCGGGCATGATGCTCGACACCACCGTCACTGCCATTCCGTCATACGGGAACCAGCGCGGTCTGGTCGCCCCGGTCGGTGGATGCCCGGACGAACCCTGCACGAAGGACTCCGGTTCGTCGCAACGGGACATGCGAGCCGAATCGCGAACCCGGTGGCAGCGGCGCGGAGCCTCCGATCTGAACGGGCCGCCATTGCACGATGCCCGGCTATCCGCGCGCCAGTTCGGCAGCATCGACACGCCGTTTCGTGGCGAGCGATCACCGGGCTCCGCTCGGCACGAATG
>NZ_CEEDDZ010000084.1:0-521 GCF_979253585.1 Pseudomonas sp. AC463
GGGGGAGCTAGAGGCTGGCACGCACGTCGCCTTGGCTCAAACGATCACGGTTGCCGAGCTTGGCAGGCAATACCTCGAATACATGGAGGGCCGCCAGCGTGCGGGCATCATCGGCCGCGGCGCATGCGACAACGTCACCGCGCGGACTCGGCCGATCATCGCTGCGCTGGGAGCGGTCAAGCTGACGGAGCTGACGTGGCAACAGGTGGCGGAGCTGGCGTCGGCGATGCAGAAGGCGACGTCGCCTAAGACCGGGCGACCCCTGTCCCGCAACACGGTCGCGGACACCGTCAGTCAGTTCAAACGCATGCTCGATTACGGGATCAGGTGCGAGTATCTGGCGCGCAACGTCGTCACGACCGCAGCTCAGGTAATCGAGTTTTCGCCGGGGCAGAGCATCGACACCTTTTCGCGAGCGGAGATCAAGCAGCTGGTCGAGGCGATCGAGGACTGGCCGCCGATCATCAGCGCCAAACGAGAGCAGCGCTCGCAACCGTTGATGCGGGCGATCGTCTACCTCG
>NZ_CEEDDZ010000085.1:0-521 GCF_979253585.1 Pseudomonas sp. AC463
GCCATTCTGGGGGATGCGCCACCGATGACATCGTTGTCACGCCGGGCAAAACTGCGGACTGCGACACGGCGGCGGACAACGGCATGCAGGCTGTCGAGAGTGCGATCGTGGCGCACGCCTGGTGTAAGCTGATGTGCATTCTTGATATCCTCGCCGACGATTTGCTTTTGCGCAGCGATCAAGCCGTCAACGGCCATCCTGTCAATAAAGTTTTCGGATTTATCCTACAGCTCGCGTGGTGGCGGGCGGCAGGCGGCATAACAACGTGGCCGTGCCGCGGTCTTACTGACGGAAGCTATTCTCCTCGTGCATAACTGCCGGAACAGGCTGTGAAGCAAGGGGAACTCCGAACGGTCGGCCATGACAATCGTTCGCTCTCTGTGTTAACGTTACCGTTAAGCTGCCCCAGGCGACCACATGATCCTTGGATCTATCGATGGTGCCTGTGAGAGCATCGTGGTGGGAGTGACGAAATCATGTCGGAGGACACCGTTCTTGACCGGTCACGGTCGGTGTATGGG
>NZ_CEEDDZ010000086.1:0-518 GCF_979253585.1 Pseudomonas sp. AC463
ATCCACGACTGTGAAGCTGAAGCTGCCCTTGCGGGTTGCCAGGATATGGCAGGCAAGCGGGGCGAAAGCGTTGGACAGGGTATGGATAGCGGTCTGGATTTGTTGGTTGGTATTCATAATCGGGTGTTTCCTGAAACTACGGGCACATAATCGCGCCATAAGAGAGGGCTCCGGGCACTGGCTTGGGCCAATGGGATTGATTATCGGAGCGGACTGCGCGCTTTTAAGTTCCACCTATATAGTGAGGTGAAAGCTAGAGCGGGTCTGTACTTCGGAAGGCTGGCGACGGTCTGCGCGTGAGCGGGACGGCCAGATCAGTCAGCGGAGGGGGACTTGGCAGTTGTGCGTGCATCCTTTGGATGCCGATTGCCAGGAAACCATCGAGAAGGCCATAAGGCCGAATGACTTGCAGCGTGGTACGAACGGGACGGACTATACGTGGCTGTATAAAATTTAGCCAGCCCTGATTGCAGTCTTTTTCATGTCCGCCGATCGGCGTCGCACTGATAGGCCTATTT
>NZ_CEEDDZ010000087.1:0-515 GCF_979253585.1 Pseudomonas sp. AC463
GTGCCGGGCATCAGTTCCGTCGAGCGGATGGTCGCCTAGGCGTTGCTCGATGCCGAACGCCATGTTGCCGAGCATCTCACCCGAGGACTGGACGCCGGGCAACGCCAACTGCTCGACGCCCTTCTTTTGCCTCATGCCGGCACGAACCAGAGCGATCTGGCCTGGGTGCGGCAACCACCCGGCAAGCCGGGCCGCAAGACGTTTGCCGCCATCATCGAGCGATTGACACTGCTTCGAGCGATCGGGATCGATCCCGATATCGCCGCAGGCGTACATCCCGAACGCCTGCGACGCCTGTGCCAGGAGGGTGCGCGGCTGACCGCGCAGCACGTTCGGACGCTGCAAGCGACACGGCGTCGCGCCACATTGGTGGCGACCATACTTGAAACCATAGTGACGCTCACCGACGATGCGGTGCTGATGTTCGATCGCCTGCTGGGCCAGATGTTCCGGCGCGAGCAGAACAGCGCGGACACGGCGCTCAAGCGTGACCGACGTACCATCAACGGCAAAAT
>NZ_CEEDDZ010000088.1:0-511 GCF_979253585.1 Pseudomonas sp. AC463
TGCGTACATCCAGGCCGTGAAAGTCGTGCTTGGACGGCCGGGCGCGGTGAGTGTGAGCCAGGGATGTCAGCTTGCTGCTCTCCGAACCCGGTGTCAGCCGGATGTCGTCGCCGTCGGGCACGTCCAGGTACGATCGCGCCGCGTTACCGACATGCATCGTGTGATGGTACGCTCCGGCGGCTTCCGCATAGGTAAAAAATTAGAAGATGCCGTCCTGCGCCAGCAAGCGCTGGAGAAACTCGAACTCCGTTTCGTCGTAACGAACAGCGTAGGTCTGCTTCGGTGGTGCCGGACTAAGACTGATGTCGGTTGCCAGACCGGGAACGTCGGCCACCATCGCGTCGAAAATCTCGAGTGCGCTCTTGTCCTGAATGAAATGCGTCGCGCGCGCATAGGCGGTCGCATGATAGGCAGGACGCACGCGAACGTGGATCCGGAACTGACCGTGGTCGGTACTGCTGATATCCGTTTCGAAGATGCGTCCGGCGAACCGGCGTTCGGCATCGTCCTC
>NZ_CEEDDZ010000089.1:0-508 GCF_979253585.1 Pseudomonas sp. AC463
TGTTGCCCAGCACCGTCTCGCCCCTCGCTTCCAGCGGCCCGCTGTCCTCGGGCCGATGCAGCATGTCGGTCAGCGCAAGTACGCCTCGCATGAGTTGCAGCTCGGCGTCGTCGATGAACACCCACATGTCGTCGCGACGACCGTTCAACTTCCGCTCGATCCTACCGGTAGCAAGCGCGCGATCGACGACGTCGGGCACCCAGTCCGTCGATGGTATCGGCCGCGTCGCGCCACCTCCGCTGGGCTGCGCCTTGGCGACGAGCGCGCCCGTCATGCCGCCGCGTTCCTGTACCCGGCGCCGTCCTCGAAGTCGTCGCCGACGAGGTCCTCTGTCCGCATCTCCCAGAGGGTGCTCAGCACGTCGTCGAACGCGGCGATGATGAAGTGCAGGCCGGCACGCTGGGGCCAGCCCGAGCGGTTCAGATGAATCTGCCACTGCGTCGCGTCGTCACGCACCTTCACCGTAATCGGCGCCCCTTTTCCCAATGGCGACCAGCTAACCCAAGAC
>NZ_CEEDDZ010000090.1:0-507 GCF_979253585.1 Pseudomonas sp. AC463
TTCGTCGAGGGAATGGCGTCGCTCTTGCGCGGGTCGATCTCGATCGCCTTGCGCAGCGCACGGGCGAGGCCCTTGAACGCGCTTTCGGCGATGTGGTGATTGTTCTCGCCGTGCAGCGTTTCGACGTGGAGCGTGATGCCGGCCGCCTGCGCGAAGCTGTGGAACCAGTGCTGGAACATCTCCGTGTCCATCTCGCCGAGACGTTTCTGGCTGAACTCCGTCTTCCAGACGAGCCACGGCCGGCCGGAGATATCGAGCGCGACGCGGGTCAGCGTCTCGTCCATCGGGCTGAGCGCGTCGCCGTAGCGGACGATCCCGCGCTTGTCGCCGAGCGCCTTCGCCACCGCCTCGCCGATCGCGATGCCGGTATCCTCGACCGTGTGGTGCTGGTCGATGTGCAGGTCGCCCTTGGTGCGGACATGCAGGTCGATCAGCGAATGGCGCGACAATTGTTCGAGCATATGGTCGAAGAAACCGACGCCGGTGTCGATGTCGTAGAGGCCGGTG
>NZ_CEEDDZ010000091.1:0-507 GCF_979253585.1 Pseudomonas sp. AC463
GGATTGTGGTAGATCACGATGTCGACGGCCGCATCCTTGGTCATCTTGGGCGTCCTTTCAGCAGCAGGGGGTGAGTTCGGCCAGGAGCGGCGCGCACAGCTCGGGCGAGCCGGCGCAGCAGTCTTTGACGAGGAACAGCGTCAACGCGCGCAGCCCGTCCAGATCGGCGCGGTAGATGATCGAACGGCTATGCCGTTCGGAGCGGACCAGACCGGCGCGCGCGAGAATCGCAAGGTGCGCCGACATGGTGTTTTGCGGCACGTCGAGCTGGCGGGCGATTTCGCCCGCCGCCAGGCCATCCGGTTCGTGCCGCACCAACAGGCGAAACACGTCGAGCCGCGTTCCTTGTGCGAGCGCACCTAGTGCTGAAATTGCCGAGTCATTTTCCATATATCCAGATTAACAGATATCTGAAATATATCCATCCTTGTTCTTGGCCTTATGCTCAACAAGCAGCTGCGTTTGGATGTACGTCCGTCGTCCAGGATCGCGTCGACGGTGTCGATC
>NZ_CEEDDZ010000092.1:0-503 GCF_979253585.1 Pseudomonas sp. AC463
TCATATAGGTTTTTGGCTTTTGAAGTAAGCGGATTTTGCTTGTGGGGTGGGAACGTTACCTGCGAACGAATACAATATTCTATCGCTCCCGTTCCGGTTACGGCAGGCGAAACGACGATCGTCAGGAGTATCGATGACGCGCCTTCTCCGCCCTCTGACGATCGCCCTCCTCCTCGTATCGCCTGCCTTCTCGCAGACCGCCAACCCGGCGGAGTGGGAGCAGCCGACCGTCATCCGTCAGGGTGCGGAGCCGATGCACGCGACGTTCGACGGGTTCGAGACGCGGCGCGGCGCACTGTCCCGCGACGTCGCGAAGTCCCGCTATCATGTGTCGCTCGACGGCGCGTGGCGGTTCCGCCTGTCGCCCACTCCGGAAAGTCGGCCGACCGGGTTTCAGCGGCCCGATTACGACGTGTCCGGCTGGGGCACGATGCAGGTACCCGGCATCCTTCAGGCGGCGGGCCACGGCGGCCCGGTGTTCGTCGGCAGCGGCTATCCGTTTC
>NZ_CEEDDZ010000093.1:0-501 GCF_979253585.1 Pseudomonas sp. AC463
CGATCTATCAGGGACTCGAGACGGCACCCGCCATCTATGCGGCCTGGCGGGAGGCTGGCTTGCTCCGGTCCATGACGTTGCAGATCGGTCTCGACGACGACCTGACCTATGATCTCCCCGATCTGTTCATCGTGGATCGTCAGGCACTCGCCGACCTGTCGGGCGAGATGCTCGAAAGGCTGCACCGATCGGGTCTGCTGGAAGGCGCATTCCTGGCTGCGGCTTCGCTCGGCAACGTGCAGCGGTTGATCGAGCTGAAGAACATCAAGAGGGCGACCGAATGAACGCCGTCGCGTCCGGTCGGCCCATCGCGTCGAGGCGCGTGCGGGAGATCGACGCCGCGCAGGCGGGGTCGATCGATCCCCAGGCGCTGGTGCTGGCAGGCGAGCCGGTCGTCGTGCGCGGCCTCGCGCGGGACTGGCCGCTGGTAGTCGCCGGGCGCGACGGCGCGAAGGCCGCAGCGGATTACCTTTTGTCCTTCTACAACGGCCGGCCGGGCGT
>NZ_CEEDDZ010000094.1:0-496 GCF_979253585.1 Pseudomonas sp. AC463
GGCTGCGGATTTCGCCGTTTAAGGCGATCACGCCCGAAGAAGCCGATACCGCGGTCGCACCGCTTTATGCCCATCTGCCCGCGATCCGCATCACCGACCTTCTTGCTGAAGTCGATCGATGGACCGGATTCAGCCAGTGCTTCACGCATCTGCAAAGTGGCCGTGTCGCCGATGAACCGCGTGCGATCCTGACGGCGGTGCTCGCGGATGCGACCAATCTGGGCCACACGCGCATGGCGGAAGCCTGCAATGTCGTGACCCAGCGCCAGCTTGGTTGGCTCGCCTCATGGCATCTGCGCGAGGAGACCTACGGCCGCGCTCTCGCCCGGCTGGTCGATGCCCAGCACACCGCACCGCTCGCCGCCCTGTTCGGGTCCGGCACCTCGTCCAGTTCGGACGGTCAGAACTTCCCGCTCGATCGCCGCGCCCAGGCAACCGGCGCGGTCAATCCGCACAAGGGGGCAGAGCCTGCCGTCTCCTTCTACAGCCATGTCTC
>NZ_CEEDDZ010000095.1:0-495 GCF_979253585.1 Pseudomonas sp. AC463
GCTGAGTCTCAAGGCGCTGACAGCGGGAGCGATGATCAAACCGAGGTCTTCGTCCTCGTGGGAAACACCGGCCCCCGCACTGTCATCCGCTCGCCCGGGTAAGGCTGCTGAAGGGCGACCACGTCGTCATAGCTCCCACGCAGCCAGCGATCCCAGTCCGCTTCATGCAGGATCGTAATCATCGCCTTGGGGTGAATGGGCGCGACCAGCTCGTTCGGATCGCAGGTGACCATCGTGAACCCCGCGCCCTTGACGGACTGCTGCCAGAACCCCGCAACGGCGAACACCGGCTGCTCGGGCACGTCGAACCACATCTCACCCTTGATCGGTGCGCCGTCACCAACCTTGTGCTTGTCCGGCGCCCACTCGCAGAACTCGGTCAGCGGGACGAGGCAGCGGTTATGTGGTTCGGCCGCAAGCCGGCGCCATTGCGGCAGACCCAGGTTGCGGACGTTGGTCATGGGCCTCGGAGCAGCACCGCCGAGGACATCCCAC
>NZ_CEEDDZ010000096.1:0-494 GCF_979253585.1 Pseudomonas sp. AC463
GGCCTGTACCGTCGCGACGACGGCATCGGTGACGGCGGTATCGACGGGCGGCGAGGGAACCGGGTTATAGGTCGGTGCAACCGACCGCATCCCACCAGCATCCACGGCGTACATGGCATAACTCCCAATGACTTGGGACCAAGTCTACCGGAAGCGCCGGGGCGGCTGGATAGTCGTTCCGATTACCTCCGGTGAGGGTCGCGCCGCAGCGTCAGCGTCCGGTGCCGGTCAGCGTCTTCGCCAACGCCGCGTGCCAGCCGGCGGCCAGCGTCGCGCGGGACTCCGCGTCCATCTTCGATTCGAAACAGTCGCCGCGCACCCAGGTCGCGGCCAGCGCGTCGAGATCGGCCCAGACGCCCGTCGCCAGACCGGCGTGGAACGCCGCGCCCAGCGCGGTCGTCTCCAGATGCCGGGGGCGTTCGACGGCGACCTGCAGCATGTCCGCCAGAAACTGACACAGCCAGTCGTTCGCCGCCATGCCGCCGGCGACGATC
>NZ_CEEDDZ010000097.1:0-493 GCF_979253585.1 Pseudomonas sp. AC463
GCACTGTCGCCCGAATGGACGCCAGCCTCCTCGATATGCTGCAACACGCCGGCGACCACGACATCGTCACCGTCGCAGATCGCGTCGACATCCACCTCGATCGCGTCGCGCAGATACTGGTCGATCAAAACCGGTGCGTCACCAGACACTTGCACGGCGGTCTGGATGTAATCGTCGAGCTGCGCCGGGCCCTCGACGATCTCCATCGCCCGCCCGCCCAGCACGAAGCTGGGCCGCATCAGCACCGGATAGCCCACTCGCGCGGCGACATTGATCGCCTCATCGCGGCTGCGCGCGATGCCGTTCGACGGCTGCAACAGCTTCAACCGGTTGACCAGGGCCGCGAACTGCTCGCGGTCCTCTGCCAGATCGATCGCCGCCGGCGAGGTGCCGAGGATCGGGATACCTGCCGCCTCGAGCGCCCGCGCGAGGTTCAGCGGCGTCTGCCCCCCGAACTGCACGATCACGCCGACGAGCTCGCCGCGCGATTTCT
>NZ_CEEDDZ010000098.1:0-492 GCF_979253585.1 Pseudomonas sp. AC463
TTACGATGCCGGACTATTGTCCCGTGGACAAGTTTCCAACAAATTCCTCGTGTTGGAAACCAGGCGCTAACATAGTTTGCATATCGTAACGCAAGCCATGTCACTGACGGGAGGTCAAGTCGTGGCTAGGCGATTAGGTTAGGGTCAGGACCCATTGATGTGAGAGGCGCGATCTGATTCAGGCTCTGAGAGGAGACTGGAATGAGCGACCTGTTTTGGCTGACGGACGAGCAGATCGAGCGGCTGCGTCCGTTTTTCCCGAAGAGCCATGGCAGGCCTCGGGTGGATGACCGACGGGTGTTGAGCGGCATCGTTTTCGTCAACCGCAACGGGTTGCGCTGGCGAGATGCCCCCAGCGTCTACGGACCTCACAAGACGCTCTACAATCGGTGGAAGCGCTGGGGTGAGCGAGGCGTGTTCACCCGGATGATGGAGGGACTGGCCGCGGCGGACGCCGAGCCGAAGACGGTGATGATCGATGCGACCTACCTG
>NZ_CEEDDZ010000099.1:0-491 GCF_979253585.1 Pseudomonas sp. AC463
GCCGAGCATTTCAAAGACTACGACGCCAAGGGCCGGTTGACCGTCGAGCAGGACCCGCTGGGTGCGGTGACGGCGTATCAATACGACGACGCCGGACGCTTGGTGGCGCTGTTTCCTGGGGATGATGAACCGACTTCCTACGAGCATGACAATGGTTTCGTACGCGTGGTACGCCGTGGTGAGGCGGTCTGGAAATATGAGCGTAATGACCAGGGCGACGTCATCCGCAAGACCGATCCCGATGGCCATGTTACCGATTACAGCTACGACAAATATGGGCAGCTGATTGGGATTTGGTACCCGGATCACAGTTGCTTGCGGCGGGTGTGGAATGAGCGCGGGCAGCTCGTTGAGGAACAGCTGCCCAATGGCGGGATCAAGCGTTATCGCTATGACGATCTCGGGCGGCAAGTGGCGCGCGAGGATGAGTTTGGCGCCCTGACACAGTATCAGTGGGATGCCGCTGGCCGCCTGTTGAAACTCACCCAACC
>NZ_CEEDDZ010000100.1:0-488 GCF_979253585.1 Pseudomonas sp. AC463
GCGTAACCCCGTCTTGTCCTTCGCCGCCAGCCGCCGCGGGTCGGGCCGGAACACGCGCAGGTCGGTCAGGCCCAGTCGCTCGGACAGTTCGTCGCGGTATGCCAGCGTTTCGCCGAACATCTTCTGCGTGTTGGTGAAGATCACCGGCACGTCGACATCGATGCTCGCGACCATGTGAAGCAGCACCGCCGATTCCGCGCCGAACGAAGATACCGACGCGACCCGCCCCGCCAGTTCGCCGGTCAGCAATTGGCGTAGCATCTCCGGTGCCTCGACGCCGTCGAACCGCACCTGCATCGCCGCCGCATCCGCCGCCGTGAACGCCGGCCGCGCATCAATCATGTCGAGGACGCGTGCCGCCTCAGCCATGACGCAGTTTCCATACCGGCACCGTCGTATCCGCCGCACGCTGGTAACGGAAATCATACCGGTCCAGCGCCCGCGTCAGCGCGTCGGCGTCGATCTCCGCCTCGGGCGCGAAGCTGTCG
>NZ_CEEDDZ010000101.1:0-486 GCF_979253585.1 Pseudomonas sp. AC463
GTGAGGAATACGGGATCAAGCCGGGGGTGACGAACCGGCAATGGGTGCTCGACCCGATCGACGGTACGCGCAGCTTCACCGCCGGCCGCGCGATCTTCGGCACGCTGATTGCGCTGCTGGAGGATGGCTGGCCGGTGCTCGGCATCATCGACCAGCCGGTGCAGCGCGAACGCTGGGTCGGCGTTGCCGGCCGCCCGACGACGTTCAACGGCGTCCCCGTTCGCACCCGCGCCTGCCCCGCTCTGGAAGGCGCGGTCGTCGCCACCACCAGCCCGCATCTGTTCGCGGAGGGTGACGTGCCGCACTACATGGCGCTCGTCGCAGCAGCGTCGGGCGGGCACGTCCGGCAGGGGCCCGTCTATGGCGGCGATTGCTACAATTACGGGCTGCTCGCGTCGGGACACCTCGATATCGTCTGCGAATCGGGGTTGCAGCTATACGATTTCGCCGCGCTCGCGCCGATCGTGGAGGGAGCCGGCGGACGCC
>NZ_CEEDDZ010000102.1:0-484 GCF_979253585.1 Pseudomonas sp. AC463
GTCCTGACCGTCGCGCGCGACCAGCACTTCCTCGTCGGGAATCAGGAACTGCTCGATCCCCTCCCATGCGTCGGTAATCAGGCACGCCGCCGCGCCCGCCGCCTCGAAGACGCGCGTCGCTGGGGAGAAGCCGACATGCGCCATCGAATCGCGCGCTACGTTCAGCACTGCCTTGGGCGTGCAGTTGAACGCGTTGTGCTCGGCCGTGTAGACATGGCCGCGGTGGCGGACGTTGCCGGGCATGTCCTTGCTGTCCCAGCCATTGCCGCCGATCAGGAATTGGCGTTCGGGCAGCAGCGCGGCGGGACGCAGGAAGAACTCCTCCACCCGTGCCTCGCGGTCGGGCAGGCGATTGCCGAGAAACGCGAGGTCGCACGCGAAGCGCTCGTCCGGTTCGACCGGATAGTGCGTCGTCGGGTCGAGCGCGTTGTAGACGGGGATGCACTCCGCCGCGCCGAACTGGCGATACGCGTCGATCACCGGC
>NZ_CEEDDZ010000103.1:0-484 GCF_979253585.1 Pseudomonas sp. AC463
GTATCCATCTGCTCGGTCAGCGACCGGAACGCGATGCCGCGCGCCTTCAGGTCGGTGACGATCGTCAGCAGGTGCGGCAGCGAGCGCCCGAGCCGGTCGAGCTTCCACACGATCAGCGTGTCGCCCGCGTTCAGATAGTCGAGGCAGGCTTTCAGGCCCGGTCGATCGTCGCGCGCGCCGGATGCCTTGTCGGTATGGAGATTCCGATGATCGACGCCGGCTGCGACTAGCGCGTCCCGCTGGAGATCGACCGTTTGGCGATCGTCAGCCGACGATACCCGCATATATCCGACGAGCATGTACGACAAACCATCAAAAGCATGTTGTCGCACACTTTATCAAAGCGACAGGGTTTGTCGATCGTTATGGGCCGAGGCGCGTGTGGTTCGGCGAAGGCCCAGGTCAGGGGTGTCGGCTATCATGTGTTTTCCGACAGTCTCAAGACGCTGCGGCAACCTATACCGGCGTCATGACCAAGATACTG
>NZ_CEEDDZ010000104.1:0-480 GCF_979253585.1 Pseudomonas sp. AC463
TGATAGCGGCGCGCGGTCTTGATCGCGCACTCGACCGCTTCGGCACCCGAATTGGTGAAGAACACCGTGTCGGCGAAGGTCGTGTCGACCAGCCGCTGCGCCAGATGCTCCCCCTGCGGGCTGCCATAGAGGTTCGACACGTGCATCAGCGTCGCCGCCTGATCGGCGATCGCCTTGACCAGATGAGGATGGCCGTGGCCGAGCGCGTTGACCGCGATGCCGCTGGCGAAATCCAGATACTGCTGGCCGTCCTCGCCGTACAGGTAAACGCCCTCGCCTCGGACCGGACGCACCCCGCACCGCGGATAGACGGGCATCAGGGGGGTGATGGTCACGACGACGACTCCTTCAAACAGCAAAGGGCGGCCCCGAACCGGACCGCCCGACATAGACGATACCGGGGGCGGTAGTAGGGCGTCAACACCGGGTATCGCCCGGCGAAACCAGTGGAACTGGCGAATGGTCGCAAAGGTCACGGGA
>NZ_CEEDDZ010000105.1:0-478 GCF_979253585.1 Pseudomonas sp. AC463
GAGGGTAAGGGCGAAGAGCACCTCATCAACATCATCGACACGCCCGGCCACGTCGACTTCACGATCGAGGTCGAGCGTTCGCTGCGCGTGCTCGATGGCGCGGTCGCCTGCTTCGACGGCGTTGCCGGCGTCGAGCCGCAGTCGGAGACCGTGTGGCGTCAGGCCGACAAGTACGGCGTGCCGCGCATGTGCTTCGTTAACAAGCTGGATCGCACCGGCGCCGACTTCTACTTCTGCGTGAACTCGATCATCGAGCGCCTCGGTGCGCGCCCGGCGGTTCTGTACCTGCCGATCGGTATGGAGGGGGGCTTCAAGGGTCTGGTCGATCTCGTCGAGAACCGCGCGATCATCTGGCTCGAAGAGAGCCTGGGTGCGAAGTTCGAATATCAGGACATCCCGGCCGATATGGCCGAGAAGGCTGCGAAATATCGTAGCGACCTGATCGAGATGGCCGTCGAGCAGGACGACGACCTGATGG
>NZ_CEEDDZ010000106.1:0-474 GCF_979253585.1 Pseudomonas sp. AC463
GGTCGATGGCGCGGGCACGGATCTCAAATCGGCCGGCTCGGCCGTGTCCAGCGCCTCGGGCGAAAGCAAGAAGTAACGATCGTGGCGGAGCGCCCCCGGCGCTCCGCGCTTTCGCCTAAGTTGCGGCCCGCTTCATCAGCGCCTGCACGCGCAGTCGCGGGAAGACCTCTTCCAACGGCTTGGTGTCGGGCAGGATGTACACGTAGCCGCCCTTCCGCTGGAACATCGGCCGCAACCGCTTGGCGTAGAACGCCTTGGGTACGTTGATGCAGCCGAAGGTGATGCGGTTGTCGTCCGGGGTGGGAGACAGCATCCGCTCGCGCCGCTGCTCCTTCTTGCCGGCATCGGTCGGGATGGGATGCATGGCCACGGATGTGGCATAATCGACCCACAGGATCCGCTCCTTGCGGAAGGGTATCCCGAACTTGGCGAGAAAACGTCCCGCCGGAGTCGTCTTTTCGGCCGGTCCGATCT
>NZ_CEEDDZ010000107.1:0-473 GCF_979253585.1 Pseudomonas sp. AC463
GGTCGGTCAGCGCGATCGTCACGCCTTCGTCATGCGCCTTCAGGCCCAATCCGACGCCCGCCAGCGTGCCCCCCGTCCCGACCGCGCAAGTGAAGCCGTCTACCCGCCCCTCCAGCTGCGTCCAGATCTCCTCAGCGGTGCCGACGATGTGCGCCCGCCTGTTGGCGATGTTGTCGAACTGGTTCGCCCACACCGCACCCGGCGTCTCCTCGGCGATCCGACGCGACGTGTGGACGAAATGACAGGGCGACGAATAGGGCGCGGCCGGCACCAGCACCAGCTCCGCGCCCAGCGCGCGCAGCGTGTCCATCTTCTCCCGGCTCTGCGTCTCCGGCATGACGATGATCGTCCGGTACCCTTTGGCGTTGGCCACCAGCGCCAGGCCGATCCCGGTGTTGCCCGCCGTGCCCTCCACGATCGTCCCGCCGGGTTGCAGTGCACCACGCTGTTCCGCATCCTCGACGATGAACAGG
>NZ_CEEDDZ010000108.1:0-473 GCF_979253585.1 Pseudomonas sp. AC463
GGGCGAAGAAGCCGCTCGACTTCGAACCGGGCACGAAGTGGCAATATTCGAACACCGGCTATGTCGTCGCGGGCATGATCGTGGAGAAGGTCGCGGGAATGCCGCTGATCGACTTCCTGCAAGCGCGCGTGTTCCGCCCGCTCGGCATGGCGGCGATGGATCAGGACCTCGCAACCGGACCGCGCTACCCGCAGGGTTACAAGCGGTTCGCGCTCGGCCCCGTGCGCGTCGAAACGCCGGCGGCGCGCGGCTGGCTGTATGCCGCCGGCGAGCTGTCGATGTCCGCGGCCGACCTCGCCAAATGGGACATCGCACGCATGAACCGCACGCTGCTGCCCGCAGACGACTGGGCGGAGCAGGAGACGGCGGTGAAGCTGACCGACGGCACCACCAACGGCTATGGTCTCGGCATCGGCAACGGCCGGCGGCTCGATCACCGCACGCTGGAACATAGCGGCGAAGCGGTCGGCTTC
>NZ_CEEDDZ010000109.1:0-472 GCF_979253585.1 Pseudomonas sp. AC463
CGCCGCACGTCGAAGTTGCGAATCGACCCAGACGTTGTGATCGACAAGGCGTTTTACGACTCGCTGAACGATGAGGACGACGATTGACCATCTTCGTCGATGCTTCGGCGATCGTCGCCATCGTTCGGGGCGAGCCCGGATCGCATGACATCGAGTCGACGCTCGGCCAGCATGTGGACCGGCGCACCAGCGGCTTGGCGATGTGGGAAGCGGCACGCGCCCTTGGTCGGGAGAGCGATGAGGGTACGGAAGGCGGCTTGTTCGAAGTTACACGCTTCTGCACAGCTCTGGGTATCACGACCGTGCCGATCGGTTCTGCGGAAACGGCAGAAGCCGTGATTGCGCATCGGCGTTACGGCAAGGGCCATCATCCCGCCCGCCTGAACATGGGCGATTGCTTCGCCTACGCCTGCGCCCGGACGAACAACGCGCGCCTGCTCTACAAGGGCGATGATTTCTCCCATACGGACGT
>NZ_CEEDDZ010000110.1:0-472 GCF_979253585.1 Pseudomonas sp. AC463
GCATCTTCGCGCGGCTCTTGCCGAAGCCCATCGCGCCATTGGCGCCGCCGCCCTTCTGCATCTGACGCAACACGAAGAACGCGATGCCGAGGAACAGCAGGAACGGTAGCGACTGGTACAGCAGGACCATCCAGACCGAGGGACCTTCCTCCGGCTTGGCAGTGATCGTCACGCCCTTTTTCCGCAGCGTCGGGACCAGCGTCGCATCCTGGATCGGATAGGAGCGGAACTTCTCACCGCTCGTCATCGTGCCGGTGATGATGTCACGACTGATGTTGACGTCGCGCACCGTGCCCTCGTCGACCTTGTCGAGGAAAGCCGAGTAGGCGATCTGGTTGCCGGTGCCCGAGGTCGTGGTCCGACCGTCGATCATCGTCACGAACAGCGCCAGGCCGAGCAGGATCGCCACCCAGATGAGAAGGCTCTTCATCCAGGGGTTAGGCCCGCCGCCCTCGGTTCCGTTCTGCTTGTC
>NZ_CEEDDZ010000111.1:0-472 GCF_979253585.1 Pseudomonas sp. AC463
CGCTCGTCGGGGGAGGAGGGGTCGAGGCTGTATGCGCCGGGCAAGTCGACCAGTTCGATCGGGCGACCGTCGTCCAGCACCATGCGGCCCGAATGCCGTTCCACCGTGACGCCGGGATAATTGCCGACCTTTTGCCGGGCACCCGTCAGGGCATTGAACAGCGCGCTCTTGCCGGCGTTGGGATTACCGACCAGCGCCACCAGGGGCGCGGCATGCACCGGGCGATGTTCGATGGCTGGTCAGCCGGCGAGCGGCGCGACGTGGATGCTGGCGGCAACGGCGCGGCGCAGCGCCACCGTCATCCGGCCGATCCGGCACGCGATCGGTCCGCCGCCGATCGACGCGCGGTGCAGCACCTCGACCCCGACACCCTCGTCGAAGCCCAGTTCTCGCAACCGGCGCGCCTCAGGATCGGCGAGGCGCGTCCAGTCGATCGCGGCGATCAGCGCCCGGCGATGACGGGGAAGGGTAT
>NZ_CEEDDZ010000112.1:0-469 GCF_979253585.1 Pseudomonas sp. AC463
GGAGTGGAATGCGGCGCATACCGCCAACACCTGGACCTTCGACGGCAAGAAGGGCGGCAAGCCGCTGGAGTTCCCACGGATCGATGTCGCGACGGTGCGCGGAACGACGGTGCGCTATGTCGATCCGCGGATGCGCGTGCTCGCGGACCTGAAGCTGGAGGACATCACCTCCACCGAGGCGCGCATCGGCAAGGCGGTGGGGGTGACCGGCAAGGGCCGCATCCGCGACACCCCGTTCACGCTCGTCGCGCAACTCCTGTCACCGGACGCCACTGCCAATCGCGGGCAGAACAAGCTCACCGGTCGCATCCGCGCAGCGGGCAATGTCGTCGATGTGGCAGGCACCCTGCCCTCGATCGCCGATATCGAGAACGTGCCGCTGCAAGTCGCGGCGCGCGGACGTAACATGTCGGAACTGCTGGGCATCATCGGCGTCGCGATCCCGAACACGCGCACCTATCGCCTGCGC
>NZ_CEEDDZ010000113.1:0-469 GCF_979253585.1 Pseudomonas sp. AC463
GTCGCCAGTCGATAGGTGCCAGGCCATGTTGCTCGAGGAACTTGTTGGTGCGGCTGAAGTGACCGTTACCGATAAAGCCGCGGTGCGCGGACAGCGGTGACGGATGCGGCGAACGTAGTACCAGATGCTTGCTGGTATCGATCAGCCGCTCCTTGCTTTGCGCATGCGCCCCCCACAACAGGAACACCAGACGCGGACGCTGCTCACTGACAACCGAAATGATCCGGTCGGTGAATGGCTGCCAGCCCTTGGCGGCGTGAGAGCCTGCGTTGGCGCGCTCAACGGTCAGCGATGTGTTGAGCAGCAGCACGCCCTGCTCGGCCCAGGATTGCAGATAACCATGGCTGGGAATGTCGATGTTCAGGTCGCGCTTGAGTTCTTTGTAGATGTTCACCAGCGACGGCGGCGTGGCGACGCCCGGCTGCACCGAGAAGCACAGGCCATGCGCCTGGCCTGGGCCGTGATAGGG
>NZ_CEEDDZ010000114.1:0-467 GCF_979253585.1 Pseudomonas sp. AC463
GCACTACAGAGGAGCGCAGCATGCAGAATCCACAGAACCTGATCTGGATCGACCTGGAGATGACCGGTCTCGACCCCGAGACGGACGTCATCATCGAAATGGCCACCATCGTCACCGATACCGAACTCAACGTGCTGGCCGAGGGCCCGGTGATCGCCGTGCACCAGAGCGATGAGCGCCTGGCCGCCATGGACGAGTGGAACACGCGCACTCACGGCGAAAGCGGCCTCACCCAGCGGGTTCGCGAGAGCCGTATCAGCCAGGCCGAGGCGGAAGCGCAGACCATCGCCTTTCTGGAAAAGTGGGTGCCGAAGGGCAAGTCGCCGATCTGCGGCAACAGCATCGGGCAGGATCGCCGCTTCCTCTATAAGTACATGCCTGCCCTGGAGGCTTACTTCCACTATCGCTATCTGGATGTCTCGACCCTGAAGATCCTCGCCGAGCGCTGGGCGCCTGGGGTCAAGGAT
>NZ_CEEDDZ010000115.1:0-466 GCF_979253585.1 Pseudomonas sp. AC463
TGCGCATCGCCTTGGGATTTTTCTGTGCTTTCCAGCTAATTGCGGTCATTCGTGTAATTCTCGGCTGAGCCCCACAGCCCGCCACTCAGCGGGCTGACACGCTCAGTTGGCTGGCAACGGCATGACCGTCACCTGCACCTCGGGATCATGATCACCGCCACCGAGACTCACCCCACGCAACGGGGAAACATCGGAGAAGTCGCGGCCCCAGGCCAGGGTGATGTGTTCCAGCGCCGGCAGGATGTTGTTGGTCGGGTCGAAGTCCACCCAGCCATTGCGCGGGCAATACACCGACACCCAGGCATGCGAGGCATCGGCACCGATCAGACGCGGCTGGCCGGGAGGCGGTTGGGTGAGCAGATAGCCGCTGACGTAACGCGCTGCCAGGCCTCGGGAGCGCAGGCAGGCGAGCATCAGGTGGGCGAAGTCCTGACAGACCCCGCGACGCTCCTCGAGCACCTTGAGC
>NZ_CEEDDZ010000116.1:0-465 GCF_979253585.1 Pseudomonas sp. AC463
ATACCACACGACGGGCTCGTCCACACCGGCCCCGTGCACGTAGCGCTTGACGATCGCACCGCCGGACCGCTCAGTCACCACAGTGCTGCCCTCCCATTCCCACGGCAGGCCCGACTGCGTCACCTGATCGAGCCGCCCGGTCGCATCGTAATAGAGGTACGTCCCGTTCGCCCCCGACAGCTGGTTCTTGCTGTTGTAGAGATACGCAGCCCCGCCTGCGCTCGTCAGGTTGCCGCGGCCGTCATAGGTCGGCACCACGGCGCCCGATGCGGTATACTGGTTCAGACCGTTCACTGTGTAGGCCCGGTTCGCATTCACCGCCCCTGCCCAGGCATAGGCGTCGTTCGACACCGTCCGGCTCACGATCTGGCCGGCCGGATTGTACCCGAACGTCCCGGCACTCGGCTGGCCGCCGGCGTTCAGGTTCAACGCCGTCAATCTCGATGCCGCGTCGAAGCCGTAGGT
>NZ_CEEDDZ010000117.1:0-461 GCF_979253585.1 Pseudomonas sp. AC463
TGTATGTAGTGCGCCTCGAACCCGGATCGCCGCCGGTCGCGACCGCGCGGCCGCTGTTCGGGCTCAAGCTGGGTCGCGCGAAGATGAGCGGCAAGCAGTTGACGCTGTTCACGCGCCAGCTCGCGACACTCAACCGCGTATCCCCGCTGGAGGAGTCGCTGCGAACGATCACTCGCCAGACCGAGCAGGACAGCGTCCGCGCGATCGTCGCTCAGGTACATGTCGGTGTCGTTGAGGGGCGCCGCCTCGCCGATTCGATGGCGCGCGAGCCGAAGAGCTTCCCGCCCCTCTACCGCGCGATGGTCGCGGCGGGCGAGAGTTCGGGCACGTTGCCGACGATCCTCGACCGGCTGGCGGCGTTGCTCGAGCGGCAGGCGGAAATCCGCGGCAAGCTCATTACCGCGCTAGCCTATCCCGCGATCCTCGCGATCGTCGCACTCGGAGTCGTCTCGGCGCTGATG
>NZ_CEEDDZ010000118.1:0-459 GCF_979253585.1 Pseudomonas sp. AC463
GTCCAGGGGCTGGCTGTTGTTCAGGGAGCATCCGCGCGAGGCGGCGACGGTGCTGCTGCTGACCGCGGGCGGGACGCTCGCCTTCTATGCGTACACGACGTACATGCAGAAGTTCCTCGTCAACACCTCGGGCTTCAGCCGCGAGACGGCGACGGGGATCATGACGGCGGCGCTGGCGCTGTATGCGCTGTTGCAGCCGGCGGCGGGAGCGCTGTCCGACCGGATCGGGCGCAAGCCGCTGATGATCGGGTTCGGGATCGCCGGGCTGATCGCGACGGTGCCGCTGTTCACCGCGCTGGAAACGGTGCGCAGTCCGCTGGCGGCGTGGGCGCTGGTGATGACGGCGCTGGTGATCGTCAGCGGCTATACGTCGATCAACGCGGTGGTGAAGGCGGAGCTGTTTCCGGCGCATGTCCGCGCGCTGGGCGTGGCGCTGCCCTATGCGTTGGCGAACACGAT
>NZ_CEEDDZ010000119.1:0-452 GCF_979253585.1 Pseudomonas sp. AC463
TCCCAACATGGTCGGCCTGATCGGCGTTCGCGGCACCCAAGGCGAAAGCGCGGCCGGTGCAGAGGCGTTGCTGCAAGCCTCGCTCCGGATGCGCCCCAGCCGCATCCTGCTGGGAGAATTGCGCGGCGCGGAGGCGTTCACCTTCCTGCGGGCCGTCAACACGGGCCATCCCGGTTCGATCACGACCATCCACGCCGACAGCGCAGACCTCGCGGTCGAGCAACTCGCGCTGCTGGTCCTCGAAGCGGGGATCAAGCTCGATCGGGCCGATGTCGCCGCCTATGTCCGCAAGGTCGTCGACGTCTTCGTCCAGCTCGATCGCAGCGGGGGCGTCCACAGCGTACGGTCGGTTGAATGGCCGGCTGGGGCCGGTCGTTAAACGCGGCCGGTGCTGGCAGTGGCTGGAGCCGCCGCTGACGGTTTGGTCGCGAAGGTGGCGGACAGCCCGTGAT
>NZ_CEEDDZ010000120.1:0-449 GCF_979253585.1 Pseudomonas sp. AC463
CTGCGGCAACTGCTGAGGCTGCACACGCAGCTGAAGTAACGGCTGCCGCAGAATGGCGAGCGATTGGCATTGAGGGCGCAAACGACCTCACGGCCATCATGGAGCAACTCAAGAGCGCCATTGTTGCCGACGCCCCGAATACCAGCGTTGGATCGCGAGCAGTGCGGCTTGGCCCTGCGTCTCTGTCGTGGGACTCGCCAGTGCCGATAGATCGTCGAGCTGCCGCACGCCCCGGAAGCTCCTCACGCTCGACAGGCTCCCATTCCCGCCGCTGATGGCCGGGGAAGCACCGTTCCAATATCGCGTCCAGTCCGGGCAGGCTGGAGATGCAGAGGTGAACCCTGCACTGCCCCGCGATGCCGTTAAGGGCCTGACGGGCACTGGAGCGGCATACAGCCTGGAGGAGATGATGGGCCACCTCGCCCGCTTGGAGCGCCCCACGCTCCTCC
>NZ_CEEDDZ010000121.1:0-447 GCF_979253585.1 Pseudomonas sp. AC463
TCCTTGACGTGGTACGCGTAGAGCCGCGACCCGAGCCGCTCGATCAGCGCCTTCGGATCCTCACCCGCGTGCACCGCCCAGTACAGGTCCAGTTCCAGCTTCACGAGCGACGGGTCGGTTTCCTTGAGCAACCGGTCGTACAGGCTGACGCCACCCGGCTTGATCGTGAACTCGAAGTCGTGGTTGTGATAGGCGAAGCCCAGCCCCGCCTTCTTCAGGTCCGCGGCGAAACGGTTGATGTTCGGCAGCGCCGCGTTCCAGCCCGCCTCGGTCCGATGCTCGTCGGTCATGTACGGCAGGACGACTGTCGTCGCGCCCAGCGTCTTCGCCATCGTCACCGACTGATCGAAATGTCGCAGCAGCGCGTCATAACTGATATGCGCGGACGGTGCCTTCAGCCCGAGCCGGTCCGTGGTCCGGCGCAGCATCGCATGGTCCATCGTGTCG
>NZ_CEEDDZ010000122.1:0-446 GCF_979253585.1 Pseudomonas sp. AC463
CAAGCGGTCGGTTCGGATACGATGCTCGCGCGCATCGTCCGGATGGTCGCGGAAGCGCAGCGCAGCCGCGCCCCGATACAGGCGGTCGCCGATCGGGTCTCGGGCTGGTTCGTGCCGCTCGTCGTGCTGATTTCGATCGCGACCTTCGTGGTGTGGTCATTGGTCGGCCCTGAGCCACGTATGGGTCATGCTCTCCTCAATGCCATTGCCGTGCTGGTCATCGCCTGTCCGTGCGCGCTCGGGCTTGCTACGCCCATGTCGATCATGGTCGGCACCGGACGCGGCGCGCAGGCCGGTGTGCTGGTTAAGAACGCCGAAAGCCTGCAGGCGCTCGATAAGGTCGATACGCTGGTCATCGACAAGACGGGCACGCTTACCGAGGGCAAGCCGTCGCTGATCGCGATCGAGGCAATTGGCACCGTTGCGGAGAACGACGTTCTTGCGCT
>NZ_CEEDDZ010000123.1:0-446 GCF_979253585.1 Pseudomonas sp. AC463
GCTCCAGGCGCTCATGCTGCTTGCGCAGTTGCACATCCTGCTCGTGCAGATTCTGATCCGCCTGCTGAAGCATCTGTGCGGCGTCCAGCTGTTCGATGAACCTGACCTTTTCGCCATTCCAGTCGCTGTGCAGCGCGCTGAGGCGCGATGCGCTGTAATGCGCCTTGAGCTGACCGTCCTGATAGTCAACGGCGAAGCCCTGGGCCTTCAGGCAATGATCGCGGCGTGCACGGGCCTCTTCGCTCAGCGCGTCGCGGCTCGGTAGTGGGCCGCTTTCAAGGGTGTAATGGGCGCAGTGCTGTTTGGCCCAGGCGGCTGCCTGAGCCAGCAGAAAACGGCCAAGGCCGCGGTTCTGCGGCTCCAGGCTCAGGCCGCTGTCCGGGCCGAAACGGGCTTCCTTGGCGCGGTGGTCGAGCCACAGTTCCAGTACGTTCTGTTCCTTGCGC
>NZ_CEEDDZ010000124.1:0-445 GCF_979253585.1 Pseudomonas sp. AC463
ACGTGAAGCTGAACGGCGAGATGGTCTACCTGTGGCGAGCCGTCGATCATGAGGGCGAGGTGCTGGAGAGCTACGTCACCAAGAGCCGGGACAAGGCGGCAGCGCTCACCTTCATGAAGAAGGCGCTGAAGCGCCACGGCTCACCAGAGGCGATCACCACCGACGGCCTGCGCTCCTACCGTGCAGCCATGAACGACCTCGGCGCCGCCGAGAAGCAGGAGATTGGCCGCTGAACCAACAACCGGCCGGAGAACTCACACCTGCCGTTCCGACGGCGAGAACGTGCGATGCTCCGGTTCAGGCAGATGAAGATGCTGCAGAAGTTCGCCTCGGTACATGCCAACGTCCACAACCACTTCAGCCTGGAGCGCCATCTCACCGACCGACAGACCTACCGGGAACGACGCTCCGCAGCGCTTGCGGAGTGGCAGGTGCTCGCCAGTTA
>NZ_CEEDDZ010000125.1:0-445 GCF_979253585.1 Pseudomonas sp. AC463
GGGAAAACGCGGTTATGAAGGCATTGCTGTCGCGGACGCCGGGCGGACCTGAAACTCTGGAACTGGCCGAGGCGCCCGATCCGGTGGCGGGTCCGGGGCAGGTCGTGATCGATATCCGCGCCTGCGCGATCAACTATCCCGACGTTCTCGTGATCGAGGACAAGTACCAGTTCAAACCTTCGCGTCCCTTCGCACCCGGCGGCGAAATCGCCGGTACGATCTCAGCGGTGGGCGATGCCGCTGGCGACTGGCAGGTCGGCGACCGCGCGCTGGCGATGATCGGCAATGGCGGGCTGGCGGAGAAGGCGGTCGTCGATGTCGCGCGCCTGTATCGCTTGCCCGAGGGACGGAGCTTCGCGGAGGGGTCGGCGCTGCTGCTCACCTATGCAACGACGATCCATGCCTTGCTCGACCGGGGCCGGTTGCAAGCGGGTCAGACCCTGCT
>NZ_CEEDDZ010000126.1:0-445 GCF_979253585.1 Pseudomonas sp. AC463
GTTCGCGGACGACATCCTTGCGACCGGACGACCGGTGCCGCTGCGCCGCCGCCTTGTGCGGATCGCCCGCGGCCGATTGCTGCTCCTGCTCCCGGCGTTCGATCCGCGCCTGCTCGCGAGCGCGCAGGTCGGCATCGCGGCTGGCGGCACGGGCCTCGGATTGCTGCTTGGCGAAGGTGGCGCGATCCTTGGCGCGTTCGTCCCGCGCCTTTGCGCGTTCGGCCGCCCGATCCTCGGGGCTGGCGTTGGTGCGGATGCGGAAGCCGCTCGTCGGCGATGCGCCCCAGCTCTTGTCCACCTCGCCTCCCCACCTCGTCGAACCCGTCGTTCGTGTCCGATAATGTGCCGGGCCATAGCGAAGAGGGGCATTGAGGTCATGGGAGAATCGGCCGGTCATACGCTTCGTCGAGCGCCCTCATCCGCCAAAATGCTCACGGATGTACGC
>NZ_CEEDDZ010000127.1:0-444 GCF_979253585.1 Pseudomonas sp. AC463
TATCGAAGTAATACTTCGATGGGCTCATTAAGAATATGTGCAGAGCGGCTCCTTGATGTGATGCTGGCTGGCGAGGGCATTCCACCTTGGCTGGTTGGTGACATAAACTTGAGAGTTTGATCATGGCTCAGAATGAACGCTGGCGGCATGCCTAACACATGCAAGTCGAACGATGCTTTCGGGCATAGTGGCGCACGGGTGCGTAACGCGTGGGAATCTGCCCTTAGGTTCGGAATAACAGTTGGAAACGACTGCTAATACCGGATGATGACGTAAGTCCAAAGATTTATCGCCTGAGGATGAGCCCGCGTAGGATTAGGTAGTTGGTGTGGTAAAGGCGCACCAAGCCGACGATCCTTAGCTGGTCTGAGAGGATGATCAGCCACACTGGGACTGAGACACGGCCCAGACTCCTACGGGAGGCAGCAGTGGGGAATATTGGAC
>NZ_CEEDDZ010000128.1:0-443 GCF_979253585.1 Pseudomonas sp. AC463
CAGCAGGTGAGGGAGCAGTTTCCGCGACGGGCGAGGGAGGTGGCGAAGCCGTGCCCTTCTTCTCCGCGGCCAGCAACTGCTGAACGCCGCGGATCGTGTAGCCCTCGTGGTTCAGCAGCGCGTCGATACGCCGCACCAGTGCGACGTCGTCGGTGCGGTAGTAACGGCGGTTGCCGGCACGCGTTAACGGCCGCAACTGGGGGAAGCGCGTCTCCCAGTAGCGCAGCACGTGATGCGGCAGACCGGTGTCCGCCGACACCTCGCCAATCGTTTTCAGCGCGCCACTCGCCTTGGGCGTGGGCGCGCCGACCACGATTATGCCTCCGGAGCCCCGACGATGCGGTCGCGCATCATCTGGCTGGCTCGGAATGTGAGGACGCGGCGGGGTGCGATCGGCACTTCGATGCCGGTCTTGGGATTGCGACCGACGCGCTCACCCTTGT
>NZ_CEEDDZ010000129.1:0-441 GCF_979253585.1 Pseudomonas sp. AC463
GGCCATAGGCGTCCAGCGCCATTTCGTCGCGATCCGATCGCTCGGCGACGACGGCGGAGATGCGACACGCGGCGGCGAACAAGGCGGCCGTCTTCGCACCGATGATGTCGAGATAGCGGTCCTCGCCCAAATCGACGCGGCGGGCGGCGGTCAACTGGTTGACCTCGCCCTCCGCGATCACAGCGCTCGCGTTGGACAGGATCTTCAGCACTTTCAGGCTGCCATCCTCGACCATCAGTTCGAAGCTGCGGCTGAACAGGAAATCGCCGACCAGCACGCTGGCGGGGTTGCCCCAGATGATGTTGGCGGTGCGCTTGCCCCGGCGCAGGTCCGATCCGTCGACCACGTCGTCGTGCAGCAGCGTCGCGGTGTGGATGAACTCCACCGCCGCCGCCAGCCGGTGGTGACGATTGCCGGTGTAGCCGATCAGCCGCGCGCTCG
>NZ_CEEDDZ010000130.1:0-440 GCF_979253585.1 Pseudomonas sp. AC463
TTGCTGCTCTGACTAGGCGGCTTGGTGGAACTAGGCGGCTTTGTGGAACTGGGCGGCTTCGGTGGACTCGGCGAGCGCGGTGGTGCTGCTCTCGCCGCCGGCGACGGCCTGCGCGACAAGATCGAAATAGCCGGTGCCGACCTCACGCTGGTGACGCGTGGCGGTGTAGCCTTTGGCTTCGCTAGCGAATTCGGCCTGTTGCAGTTCCGAATAGGCCGCCATGCCGCGGTCGCGGTAGCCGGACGCCAGTTCGTACATGCCGTGATTGAGCTGGTGGAAGCCGGCAAGCGTGACGAACTGGTACTTGTACCCCATCGCGCCGATCTCCCGCTGGAAGCGAGCGATGTCGTCCTTGTCGAGGTTCGCCTCCCAGTTGAAACTCGGCGAGCAGTTATAGGCGAGCATCTTGTTCGGGTGTTCGCGCTTGATCGTCTCCGCGA
>NZ_CEEDDZ010000131.1:0-439 GCF_979253585.1 Pseudomonas sp. AC463
GCGATCAAGTCCGTGCCGGCTGCGCAGTTGAAGGCTGGGGAGCAGTTGGTTTCTAACCCGGTGACGGCGGTGCGCAGTAAATCCCGGCAGACGGCGTTGGTGAGGCAGGAGCCTGTCGATGATGCACCGGCTTCGGGCAAGAACCTGAATGGGGAGGCGGCGAGTTCTGCGGACAAGACAGCCACCAATGGTTGCCCGGTGTCGATGGTTACTGGCGAGGAATTGCTCACCCTCACCGATGGGACGCTGGACGGGGTGTTGCCGTTTGAGTGGACGCGGGTGTATCGCACCAGTGCGGTGGAGGTGGATTGTGGGCTGGGGTTTGGCTGGAGTCATGCCCTGGCGCAGCGGCTCGCTGTATTTGGTGAGTCGGTGGTGTGGACGGATCATGAGAATCGGTCGACCACGTTGCCCTTGCCTACGGCGTCGCGACCGGCGA
>NZ_CEEDDZ010000132.1:0-437 GCF_979253585.1 Pseudomonas sp. AC463
TACCTGGGCGACGCCACTGTTCTTCCCGGCCATCGCCCGCGGCATCGACTATACGATCCTCGCCTGCACCAAATACGTCGTCGGTCATTCGGACGCGATGCTCGGCTCCGTCACCGCCGGTCCCGGCCGCTTCGCCGCCCTGCGCGACACCAGCTTTCAGCTTGGCCAGCATGTCGCCCCCGACGATGCCTTCCTCGGCAGTCGCGGGCTGCGCACGATGGCCGTCCGCCTGCGCCAGCATCAGGAGAGCGCGCTTGCGATCGCAGGCTGGCTCGACACGCGGCCGGAAGTGTCGGCGGTATACCACCCCGCGTTGCCGAACTGCCCCGGCCATGAGAATTTCGTGCGGGATTTCGCCGGCTCCAGCGGCCTGTTCTCGTTCGCCTTCGCGGGCGGGGACGACGCCGCGCGCACCGCCTTCATCGATACGCTCGACC
>NZ_CEEDDZ010000133.1:0-436 GCF_979253585.1 Pseudomonas sp. AC463
AGCGTACCGAGCGGCGGCAGGTCCGGCGCAGACCGGAACGTGCGCGCCGCGACGTCCGCTGCGGCGGCCGGGCGACCCGCCTGGCGCACGTCGGAATGCCACAACCCGCCCTCCAGCATCACACGCTTGCCGTCGATCCGCGCGGTCCAGCGCCGCGTCGGCCGGTCGGGGTCGTTCAGGTTGCGCGTATCGAACGTCAGCGTGCCGCCGGACCAGCGGGCGTTCTGCATCGGGATCGTGCCGTACCAACCGGTCGTGACCGATCCGCTGACCGATCCCTGTTCGTCCGACACCTGCATCATCGTCACGCCGGGATAGGCGGGCGCGTCGTCGAACACCCACGCCCGCTCCGCAGCGGCGGCAAGGCTCGCATGACCCGCGCCCGTCAGGCATGCCAGCACCAACATCGTCAACGGTCGCATTCTCGTCCTCCCCC
>NZ_CEEDDZ010000134.1:0-434 GCF_979253585.1 Pseudomonas sp. AC463
TATCCGTACCGCGCAGGACCTGTCGATCTATGCCGGCCTGCCGCCGCTGGTGCGGACCGGCGACCTCTATGCCGCCGCGTTTACGCTGCGCAACGGATCGGCGAAGCCGATGACGGTGACGGCGAACGTCGACGTCTTCCCGCGCGTGGCGCAGGGCAAGCCGCTGACGGTGACGATCCCGGCGGGCGGTGCCGCTCCGGTCGCGTGGAACCTGACCGCGCCGGATGGTGTCGCTTCGCTGCGCTGGCAGGTGCGGGCACGCACATCGGACGGCCGCGCGACGGATCAGGTCACGGTGACGCAGGACGTGGTGCCTGCGGTGCCAGTGGAGGTCTGGGCGGCGACGCTGGCGCGCGTCAACGCGGGCTCGACGATCCCGATCGCGCCGCCTGCGGGCGCGCTGCCGGGCCGGGGCAGCGTCGACGTGCGCCTCG
>NZ_CEEDDZ010000135.1:0-433 GCF_979253585.1 Pseudomonas sp. AC463
GTTCGATCGCCTGATGGACGATGCGCCCGACGAGACGATCGAGGAGCAGGACGACGACGATGCCGCCTTCCGCCGGGTGAAGCTGGGGATGCGACGCGATCTGGAGGGCTTGCTCAACGGCAAACGTCCCTATTCCAAATGGCTGGGCTCGCGACCGGGACTGGGGGACACGGTGCTGGGCTTCGGGCTCGCCGATCTCAGCACCGAAGACTTCAGCAGCGAAGCGGTGCGGGAGCGGCTGCGACGGATGATCGCGCAGGGCATCCGGACGCACGAGCCACGCCTGCGGCGCGTCGAAGTGGAGGTGGACGGTGCGCCGACATCGGCCGGGGTCCGCTTCAGGATCAGCGCGGTCATGGTCCTGGACATGATCGAAGAGGCGGTGGTCTACGATGCGCGACTACGGCCATCGGATCGCGCGATCGACGTCCAT
>NZ_CEEDDZ010000136.1:0-431 GCF_979253585.1 Pseudomonas sp. AC463
TCCCGACCTGTCGCTGTGGGCCGCAGGTGCGCGAAAGCTGCTCTCCCAGATCCTGGAGGTACTCGCCGAGGTCCACCTCCGATTGGCTCCCGACATAGAGTTGCCGATGGACGGCTCCGACAGCGATGATGCGCTGACGCGTGCGCTCGAGCACACCGAGCGTCCCCGCATCGACGACGGTCCGCGCCTCCGCCGATATCAGCGCGCCGATAAGCTGAAGCTGGTTTGCCACTCGGTGGTTTACCTCGTCGGACGCGCTGGGCATCCGGTTGGTCCGGGTGGTCGGCTCATGCGAGGTCATCTCGCCTTCCATCGTCATGTGCATCGGGACGAACCTCGCTCTGGTTGATGCCGTCACCTGACCTGAAGAATAGGACTCCCGGTATCATACGGACGTTTGCATCGGTGCGGGCTGACCCAAACCTGAGTAT
>NZ_CEEDDZ010000137.1:0-430 GCF_979253585.1 Pseudomonas sp. AC463
CGCCAGTTGGACGCGTTGCGCGCGTCGCTGGCTGAGTTGGATCTGAGCGTGCTGGGTAAAATGGCGCTGCTCGATGCCTTGGAGCGTTACCAGAACACCCTCTCGCGTTTGGTGGTGCTACGTGAGCTGGTTGCCACCGACAGCGGGCTGATACTCGACCCCTATCTCGATACTTATCTGATGATGGAGCAACTGACATTTACCCTGCCGCGCCTGGCAGAAAATCTCGGCAGTTTCGCCAGCCAGGGTTACGGCTCGTTGGTGGCACAGCACTTCACTCTGCAGAACCGCGTGCTGGTACGTGACCTGCGCCGCTCGCTGGAACAATCCGGTGCGCAGATGGCTAAAGCGCGCACTGCTTTGGAGCGCACCTCGGCGACCGCCATGGTTCGTTTGCAGCAGCCTTTCGCACAAGCCGAGCAGGGTCTGC
>NZ_CEEDDZ010000138.1:0-430 GCF_979253585.1 Pseudomonas sp. AC463
AGCACCGCAATGTGGATCGTCGCCTGCATCCGCGGCCGGACCCGGCCCAGCGCGTGGGCATAAGCGTAGCCGCCGAGCAGCAGCGCCTGATAGACCAGCATCGCCGAATTCCACACGGCGGGCGCACCGCCCAGCCGCGGCAACGCCATCCGCGCCACCATCGGCTGGACGAGGAACAACAGGAACGATCCGGCCAGGATCGTCGCGACGAAGAGTCCGCGGCCGAGCGGCGTGGTGCCGGAGATGCGCGCGGTCATCGGGCTACGACGATCATGCGCCGAGCAGCCGCGCGCCATGAGCCGCGTAGTAGGTGAGGACACCGGAGCAGCCGGCCCGCTTGAACGCCATCAGCGTCTCCAGCACCAGCGCGTCGCGGTCGCCCGCGCCGACCGCGGCGGACGCCTCGATCATCGCGTATTCGCCGCTGACC
>NZ_CEEDDZ010000139.1:0-430 GCF_979253585.1 Pseudomonas sp. AC463
GCGCCGGACATGGCCCTGCCGCGCATGAACAACATCAGCTTCTGGCTGCTGATCCCGTCCTTCACGCTGCTGCTGGCATCGCCCTTCTTCGGCGGCGCGGGCAATGGCTGGACGCTGTACGCACCGCTGTCGACCTATGGCGAGCCCGGACCATCGACGGACATGGCGATCCTGTCGCTCCACCTCGCGGGTGCGTCGTCGATCCTCGGCGCGATCAACTTCATCACCACGATCTTCAACATGCGCGCGCCGGGAATGACCCTGCACAAGATGCCGCTGTTCGTGTGGTCGATGCTGGTCACCGCGTTCCTGCTGCTGCTGGCCCTCCCGGTCCTCGCCGCGGCGATCACGATGCTGCTGACCGACCGTAACTTCGGCACCACCTTCTTCGATCCCGCCGGTGGCGGCGATCCGGTGCTGTACCAGCATC
>NZ_CEEDDZ010000140.1:0-427 GCF_979253585.1 Pseudomonas sp. AC463
ATCGGCGGACTTCAACGGCGTACTCGCATACGGACGACAGGGTAAGCTCGAGCACATTCGCAGTGTCGGCATAGCCGATGTAGAAGGTAAACGTCCCGTCACTCGGCACACGCAGTTTAAATGGGGTTCGGCGTCCAAATGGTTGGCAAGCGCGACTGCGCTGCGCTTGGTCGAGCGTGACCTGCTATCGCTCGACGCACCCGTTTCGACCTACCTGCCGGATTTCCGCCGCGATACGGGCGACCGTGTGCTGTTTAAGCATCTGCTGTCGAACACCAGCGGTATCACCGACCTCCTGGTTCCCGCGATCAAGGCAGATCGATCGCTCCTCAATTCGACAGGGTCGCCGGCCGAGATCCTCTCGAGGTTCGGGTCCGGCGACTTGAAGTTCACCCCCGGCGAAGGATGGGATTATACCCCCCTTAAC
>NZ_CEEDDZ010000141.1:0-427 GCF_979253585.1 Pseudomonas sp. AC463
GCGGTGAGCTTGCCGTCCGTGCCCGCCGCGAAGCGGACGCGCTGTTCGGTGTTGGAGCGGCGGACGGTGGCGTCGAACACCTGCTGGCGCGCCATCACGGCCTTGACCGGCCGGCCGAGCCGGCGCGACGCGATCGCGGCGGCGACGCTCTCCGGCGCGATGCCCAGCTTCGACCCGAAGCCGCCGCCGATATAGCGCGAGATGATCCGCACCTTGTCCTTCGGCACGCCGAGCGACTTCGCCAATTGCTCGGCGTCCGAGGTCGGCATCTGGTACGAGCCGTAGAGCGTCAGCGCGTCGTCGTTCCACACCGCGATCGACGCGTGCGGCTCCATCGCGGCGGAGTTCTGGCTGGGCGTGACATAGGTCACGTCGAGCGTGACGGGGGCCTCCGCGAGCGCTTCGTCGACATCGCCCTGCTTGTAAT
>NZ_CEEDDZ010000142.1:0-426 GCF_979253585.1 Pseudomonas sp. AC463
GCGCGCGTGTCGCCTTGTTGACCGACGCGTCGGTCGCCTGCGCCGACAGCGCGACCGCGACGACCAGCGTAAAGGGATTGCGGAACTCCAGCTCCGTTTCGGGATGCGGATCGGCCTCCGCCAGCCGGCGATAGAATTCGACGATGTCGGCGCGCTTCATCGCATTTACAGCCCGAGCACGTCGCCCATCCGGTACCGGCCTGCGGGTTGCCGCGCGAGCCAGATCGCCGCCCGCACCGCGCCGCGCGCGAAGATCGAGCGATCCTGCGCGAAGTGCGACAACTCCACCCGCTCGCCCTCCGTCGCCAGGATCACGCTATGATCGCCCACGACGGAGCCGCCGCGCAGCGACGCCAGCCCGATCGTCCCTTCGGATCGCGCACCGGTCAGCCCGACGCGGTCGTCGACGCGCAGTTCGGACAACAT
>NZ_CEEDDZ010000143.1:0-425 GCF_979253585.1 Pseudomonas sp. AC463
GGTTGGAGTCTTCCTCGGTGCTTCGCCCATCTTCTCCCAAGGGGGGAAGGACCTGAGACTCAAATGGCCGAATGATCTGCTGCTGGATGGGGCCAAGCTGTCCGGCATCCTGCTCGACCGGGTGGACGAAGCAGTGATCGTCGGGATCGGCGTCAATCTAGCGCATCATCCCGATCTGCCGGATCGCGCCACGACCAGTCTGGCGGCGCATGGCGTCGATGTCGATCCGGCCGCGTTGCTCGACGTGCTGGCGGAGGCGTTCGCACGCTGGGTCGAGCGGTGGCGGGGTGAGGGCATTGCCGCAGTGCGCGCGCGGTGGCTGGAGCGGGCGCATCCGGTCGGCACGGCGCTGACGGCGCGGCTGGCGGACGGCACGGTGATCGACGGGCTGTTCGACGGCCTCGATCCCGACGGCGCATTGACGC
>NZ_CEEDDZ010000144.1:0-425 GCF_979253585.1 Pseudomonas sp. AC463
GCACCCAGTCGCGCTCCGGATGGCTGCGGATCTGGGCGTACAGCGCCACCGTCTCGACGATGTTCAGCAACTGGCGCTTATACTCGTGAATGCGCTTGATCTGGACGTCGTACATCGCGTCGGGATCGATGCGGATGCCCATCAGCTCCTTCAGATGCTGCGCCAGCGCGACCTTGTTGGCGCGCTTCACGCTGGCGAACCTGCTGCGGAAGCCGGCATCGTCGGCAAACGGGTCGAGCGCCGACAGCTTTTCCGCGTCGTCGAGGAAATCGTCGCCGATCGCCTCCCGGATCAGCGCGGTCAGGCCGGGGTTCGCCTGTTGCAGCCAGCGGCGCGGGGTGATGCCGTTGGTCTTGTTGTTGATCCGGTCCGGATACAGCGCGTGCAGGTCGGCGAAGACCGTCTTCTTCATCAGGTCGGTGTGC
>NZ_CEEDDZ010000145.1:0-424 GCF_979253585.1 Pseudomonas sp. AC463
GTTGATCCTTCGTGACCAGTTTCACCTCGCCGGTCTCGATCTGGTGGCGGAGGTACCGATGGCGGTTGGACCAAACTTGCCGGAAGAGGAGGTGTTCGACCTCGATGATCTCCCGCAGGCGTCGTGGCTCCTTCTGGCATTCGAACTGCCATTGAGCTTCCTCCAGCCACTCCGGGGCGATCTCGATCAAAACCTCGCCCAGGGCCGGCGAGTAGGTCGACTGAGGGTCGCCGAAGAGGTCGGCAAAGTCAGGGTGCGGCTGCCGTTCATTGACGCCCATGCTCGAGAAGTCGTGCTTGTTGTGGGTCACGAACGCGAGTTGACCTCGCCCCGCGCACGATTTCACAATCTCGGCATATTGCTCAATCAGGAGCGCGTCGCCCATGCTATTCTTTGCCTTGTGGAAGGGCGCTCGCCGCTCCAG
>NZ_CEEDDZ010000146.1:0-421 GCF_979253585.1 Pseudomonas sp. AC463
GTTTCATTCTATCGGCAATTTTCGGCTGGGATGAACGACTCGCCAACTGCCATTCCGCCAACGCAGGAGACGTTCTACTCTGCAATGCAGCCTATAATGGGTGGCTTCGCCATCGCTCATGGACCCTTCACTATCGATGCTGAGGACATATCCTTCTTCATCAATCGTTGGACGGGACTATTTGCAAAAGCTGCGGGAGGCGAGCTCAGGCCGCCGAACCAGCTTCCTCTGAGCGAGAGGTTCTTTGAATGATGCTTTTCGGGCGTGGCGGCCTAGCTCGGTGCGATTGCTATTCGTCCTGCTGAGCTGCTCCCCGCCCGATCTATTCTAAATCGCTCCAGACGAACCCACCGTCCGGAAGCGGATCGAACGACACCGCCCGCCTAGCGAAGACGACGTGGTGCACTTCCACGGCCAGCGC
>NZ_CEEDDZ010000147.1:0-419 GCF_979253585.1 Pseudomonas sp. AC463
GTTTCGCCTACGGCATTGGTCGCTGAAACCAGTCGGCCAAGGTCGTCATAGGCGTAGGAAACAATGCAAAACTCGGTAGTCCATTCGAAGGGCTCATAACCCTTGGCGCGCTGAATCTCGTAGTCCACCGCCACAATGTGACCAGCCACATAGCGCAAAAGCAGCGAGCGCCCGACACCGTTGTCCAACCGCTCAATGCGCCCGGAGTAGTCCCGGGAAATTCGCAGCCGGTTGTCATACGCATCGCTGATGGCAGTCAGCGTACCGTCGAGGAAGTGGTAGAAACGTGCCCCTTGCGCCAGCACTAATTCATCGGGCGCAGCTCCGAAATAAATTGCCGCCTCAGCCAGGCTATTAGTAATCGCCGGTCGCGACGCCGTAGGCAAGGGCAACGTGGTCGACCGATTCTCATGATCCGT
>NZ_CEEDDZ010000148.1:0-419 GCF_979253585.1 Pseudomonas sp. AC463
CGCTCCTACCGAGTGGCTTACGCTTGGCCTAAACGCCCAGATTGTATCACCTCGTAAGTTCGGCTGTTTGGGAACGGTTCCGGCTTCCCGGGATCGGGACGCGTCGCTCTTCTATGGAGCGAACGGGACTTATTGTAATCTGAACTCCGATGGCTCGGTTCGAACCAATCCGGCGACGCCAGGTGAAGTACTGCCTCCGCGTCAGATCGTGCGCCGCGGCACGGCGTTCAATTCGGAGTGGCTGTATAATTTGAACCTTGATGCTACCTTGAAGGTGCCTTCCGATTTGTTCGATGGCTTCCTGCGAGTATCGGTGCTGAACGTCTTCAACATGTCGCAGGCACTCGACTATCAGGAAATCGGGACAACAGGTGGCGGTGCGCCGCGCGCCGATTACCGCGCGATCACCGGCTATCAGG
>NZ_CEEDDZ010000149.1:0-414 GCF_979253585.1 Pseudomonas sp. AC463
TGCCAAGGGCTTCTCGGCACCGCGTACCGACAACCTCTATCGTGCGCCGTTCATCGGCGTGGCGCCGGAGACGACCGACTCCTTCGACCTCGGCGTGCGCTACAACAACCGCACGGTGCAGTCGCAGCTGACCGGCTGGTATATCCGCTACAAGAACCGGATCGTGACCTCGTTCGATCAGGAACAGGGCATTTCCTTCGATCGCAACATCGGCGCGGTCGAAAGCTACGGCTTCGACGCCACGGCGACGGTGCGTGCCACCAACTGGTTCGCGGTGACCGGCATTGCGTCCTACACGCACACCGAAATTCTCTCGAACGTGCCGCTGACCTCGACGACGTTCGCGCCGACCGCGGGCAAGGCCGTGCCGGAAACGCCGGAATGGCAGTTCGGCGGCCGCGCGCAGTTCAGCTA
>NZ_CEEDDZ010000150.1:0-411 GCF_979253585.1 Pseudomonas sp. AC463
CTCCGCGACATTGCGCTCCACGACCTCGCCGCCGAACGCGCGGGTGTAGAAGTCCAGCGCCTCCTGACCGCGGCGGCCGCGGATGGTGAGGAAGGGGGTGACGCCAGCGGTGGGACGGTCGGCCATATGTTCGCTCTCCTGTGCTTTCCGGCGGTTCTACCGCCGCTTGGACGAGGCGAACAGGGTTCCGTCCGACGAACCGTTGGGTTAACGGGGCGCGCATGACCGGCGTGGACCAGCCGACGGAGGGGCGTTTCGCGGGCGTGGAGCATCGCCTGCCCCTGCGCGTGTATTTCGAGGATACCGATCTGTCGGGCGTCGTCTACCACGCCAATTATTTGCGCTATATGGAGCGGGCGCGGTCGGACATGCTGCGGCTGGCCGGGATCGACCAGCGCGCGACGTTCGAGG
>NZ_CEEDDZ010000151.1:0-409 GCF_979253585.1 Pseudomonas sp. AC463
GTATGGAGGCGCGTCACCGCGTCGGCGTGGCTGGCGCTCGGCGCGACGACGACATCCGCGGTTTGCAGACCGACCCGGTTAATCGCGTCCAGCCATGCATAGCGGTCGCCCGGCACCTCCCCATGCGCAGCGCGCCACCACGTGCCAATGCAGCCATGGGCGACGGCGACGACGGGCTGCGAGATGTCTCCGCCCGCCGCCAGCGTCGGCATGTTCGCCTGCACCAGATCGACCCGCTCGCGCCGTGCGAGGGCAGCGATCGCGCGGCCGGCGGCAATCATCGGTGCGGGGCCGTCGCACAGCCAGTCGAGCGGCAGGCCGGTATCGACCAGCGGCACGCCTGCTATGGCCGCGACCTGCGCCCGCTGCTCGTCGTCGGGAGAGGGGCCGAGCACCGCCAGCAGCGTTT
>NZ_CEEDDZ010000152.1:0-408 GCF_979253585.1 Pseudomonas sp. AC463
GGCCTTGATCGATCCCGCCGCCGCGCCCGCGCATCGCCTGTCGAAGCTGTGGGCCTTGCCGCTCGCGTGGATGGCGGCGGGGCGCAGCACGGAGGCGCTAGAGGAGCATGCCGATGCCGCCACACGCGACGAGGTGCGCGCGAAGCTGTCGCACTTCGTCCGCTCGCGCTGGTTCGAACCGCCGTTCGGGGGCGAGACGTTCACCGGATTGCTGCTCGACGCGTTCGACGCGATGGCAGCATCGGAACGCGGGCCGCGATTGTTGCCCGACGGTCAGCCGCTCGACCTGTTCGTCACGGTCACCGACTTTGCCGGTCATCCCGAGCGTTTACGCCTGAACTCGCCGCCCGAAGTGGTGGAGACGGAGCACCGCCTCGTCGTGTCGTTTTCCGACGAAGGGCATGCGAG
>NZ_CEEDDZ010000153.1:0-407 GCF_979253585.1 Pseudomonas sp. AC463
CCCAGCAGCAGCCCCGACGCCCCCGTCCGACCAAGCAGCCACGCGTCGTAGAGCCACGCCGCGCCCAGCATCAGCACGAAGCCGGGCAACATGAATCCCAATCCGGCGAGCAGTCCGCCCCAGCGGCCCCGCGCTACCATGCCCAGATGGACGCAGAGTTCGTGCGCCTCCGGCCCCGGCAAAATCTGGAGAATCGCGAGCAGGCGGTTGAAGCGCGTGCCGGAGATCCACGAATCGTCCTCCACCAGCGCCTGCCGGATCATCGCGATCTGCGCGACCGGGCCACCGAAGGCGAGGCAGCCGAACCCCAGGAAGCGCAGGAATAGCGCCGGCAACGATATCGCGGGTGGCGCAGGCGACGGCACGGTGCCCCGATCCGCCGCGTCGACGACCATTCCCCCCATATG
>NZ_CEEDDZ010000154.1:0-406 GCF_979253585.1 Pseudomonas sp. AC463
CCTGTTTAACAAACTGAAGAACTGGCGTCGCGTCGCAACCCGCTACGACGAAACCGCGGAATCCGATCTCGGCTTCGTCGCGCTCGCCTCAGTTACGCTGTGGTCGCCCTTTGTTTACGTGGCCTAGTCGCGCTGGCGATCTCGTCTGGCACTTGCAGTATTCGACCATCAGGTTTGGGGTTGTTTGACGATCGATAAGCTTATGCAAACGGCCGCAAAAAGATCTTGGACGTTATTTGCTGGGTCGACGAGCCCCATCCGAGTGATGGACCTTGTTCGCAATCAGTGCCGACGCGAACGCTGTGAAACCGCGGACGATCCCAAGTAGGCGAAAGGCGTGGAAAAAGCGGACTGATGGGAAAGGGCGCTCACCGCCGCCCAGTTCTGCGACGGCGCTCCACACATC
>NZ_CEEDDZ010000155.1:0-405 GCF_979253585.1 Pseudomonas sp. AC463
GTATACGCCTATTGGTGTTCGCCGTGCTGTCGGCTGCGCTGATGGTCGTCGATGCTCGCTTGACTGTCCTGCAATCGGTGCGCAGCCAGCTCGGCCTGATCGTCGAGCCGGTGTACTGGCTTGGCCGCTTCCCCGTTACCCTGTGGGAAAGCGCGACCCAGGAGCTCAGCTCGCGCAATGAGCTGACGGCCGAGAACGAGAAACTCAAGGCCGAGCAGCTGATGATGCAGCGCCGCCTGCAAAAGCTGGCGGCGCTGACCGAGCAGAACGTACGCCTGCGCGAGCTGCTCAACTCGTCCGCGCTGGTCGATGATGAGGTGCTGGCCACCGAATTGATCGGTATCGACCCCAACCCCTTCACTCACCGCATTCTCATCGACAAGGGCGAGAAGGATGGTGTGGTGC
>NZ_CEEDDZ010000156.1:0-405 GCF_979253585.1 Pseudomonas sp. AC463
GTCGAGATCGTTCGCGGCCTGTGCGCGGCCGATCCGCGCGTCCGCCTGATCGTCAACACGCGCAATTTCGGGCAGATGCGCTCCCCGACGCACGGCATCTTCCAGGCGCGCGGCCGGGCCGTCGTCGGCATGTGCGCCGATTTTCAGGACCCACCGGAGTTGCTCGGCCGCTTCGTGGAGCGGTGGCGCGCCGGGTTCGATATCGTGCTGGGCGTGCGCGAGCAGGGGCAATCGACCTTCGTGTTCGGCTCGCTCCGCCGTGTCTTCTACTGGTTCGCGGGCAAGGTCGGCGAGTACCGGATTATCTCCGACGCGACCGGCTTCGGCCTTTACGACCGCAAGGTGGTGGACGCGATCGCATCGTTGCGCGAGCCGGAGCCGTTTTTCCGCGGGATGCTGGTAGAG
>NZ_CEEDDZ010000157.1:0-404 GCF_979253585.1 Pseudomonas sp. AC463
CGTCGCCACCGGCCGTTCGTTCGACTTCGTGACTTTTCCCACCGAAATCTTCTCGTCGCTGTCCGTGCGCAAGACGCTGTCGGCGGACGTGGAGGAAGGCTCGCTTGGCGCGACCGTCGACCTGCGCGCACCCAAGCCGTTCGACCAGAAGAAGGACTTCATCTTCTCCGGCACCGCGCGCGGAATCTACAACGACATCCGCAAGGACGTCGACCCGCGCCTGTCGGCGCTCGTATCGAAGAAGCTCGGCGACACGTTCGGTATCCTCGGCACCGTCGCCTATTCGAAGCGGCACATCGACGAATACGCGTATTCGGCGGTCGATGTCGTGCCGACCACCGTCTACGGTCTGGCGCAGCCGGCCGGAACCGCCAACGCCGGCGTGATCTTCCCCTTCTGTACAC
>NZ_CEEDDZ010000158.1:0-403 GCF_979253585.1 Pseudomonas sp. AC463
GTCGACGGTGCCGACGCTGGCGGAGAGCGGGCTTGCGCCGCGGCATGTCGACTTCCGCCCCTTCGTGCTGACCGGCGCGAACATGGTGCAGGTGGTGCCCGGCGGCCTGACCCGCGTGGCGTTGAAGGAAGGTTCGCTGGTCGTGAACTCCAGCCAGGGCGGCGGCACCAAGGACAGTTTCGTGCTGATGGACGATCCGGTGATCGCGCAGTCCCAGGATTTTGGCTTTGGACAGACGCAGACGATGGGCGGCATGACCCAGTCGCAGGGGCCGCTCTGATGCTCAGCCGTACCGCATCGTCGCTCTACTGGCTGGGCCGCTACTTCGAGCGGACCGATTTCATCGCGCGGCTGGTGGAGGCGACGGTGCGGCTCGACGTATTGTCGCCGCGTTCCGCGGGGC
>NZ_CEEDDZ010000159.1:0-402 GCF_979253585.1 Pseudomonas sp. AC463
ACCGACGGGATGACGGCGCAGGTTTTCCAGTTCCCCGGCGACTTCCTGCCGCGCGTGGCGACGCGGATCATCAACGAGGTGAAGGGCGTCAACCGGGTCGTGTACGACTATACGTCGAAGCCGCCGGGGACGATCGAGTGGGAGTGACGCGGGACTAGCGAACGGCCGTGGGGCCGTTCGCCAGCGGGCATCTCATGCCACTTGCGGCAGGCGATCCAGATATTTGTCGAGCGTGATCGGATATTCGCGGACGCGGACGCCGGTGGCGTTGTAGACCGCATTCGCGACCGCGGCGCCGACGCCGCAGATGCCGAGTTCGCCGACGCCCTTGGCCTTCATCGGCGAGGACATGGGGTCCGCCTCGTCGAGGAAGATCACCTCCTGATGCGGGATGTCGGCGTG
>NZ_CEEDDZ010000160.1:0-402 GCF_979253585.1 Pseudomonas sp. AC463
TCGCCCGCGGTCAGCATCGGCGTGCCCTTCGATGCGAACAGGGTCGCCAGCATCGCGCGGACATCGGCATCGCGGCGGCCGCGGATCGCGGGATCGCTGCTCGGACCTTCGACACCGTTGTTCCATGCGATTTCCTCGGCATGACCATCGCGGTTCTGCTCGCCATTGGCCTCGTTGTGGCGATGGGCATAGGTGACGACATCGCCCAGCGAAAAGCCGTCATGCGCCGCGACGAAATTCACCGATCGCGACGCGCGCGCGCTCCCGAACACATCGGAGGACCCGGAGATCCGCGTCGTCAGCACGCCCGCGCCGCCGTCGCCGCGCCAGAAGCGGCGGACATCGTCGCGGTACCGGTCGTTCCATTCCAGCCAGTTCGCGGGAAAATGCCCGAGCTGATAG
>NZ_CEEDDZ010000161.1:0-401 GCF_979253585.1 Pseudomonas sp. AC463
GCCTCGGCGCGATCCTGATCGAATCGGGATCGTCGATGACCTATTTCGCCGGCGTCCGCTGGGGCCGCAGCGAACGGCTGACCGCGGTCGTCATCCCGGCGGAGGGCCGCCCCTGCATCGTCACGCCCTTCTTCGAGGAGCCGTCCGTCCGCCAGACGCTCGCCATCCCGGCGGACGTACGCGTGTGGCAGGAGGATCAGGACCCGCTGCGCACCGTCGCCGGCTTCCTGACCGATCGCCGTCTCGGCACGCGCCCGATCGGCATCGAGGAAACCGTACGCTTCTTCGCGGTCGAGGCGCTCGCCGCCGCACTCCCCCGCGCCCGCCTGACCAGCGCCAACCCGGTCGTGCGCGGCTGTCGCATGGTCAAGACCCCGGCGGAGATCGCACTGATGCAGGTC
>NZ_CEEDDZ010000162.1:0-401 GCF_979253585.1 Pseudomonas sp. AC463
AGGCGCAGTTCGTCCGGCGCGGCGTTCATGCGGCGGCCACGTTCGGCGAGGTTGTCCTCGCACGCCCGCGCCCCCGCCGACCCCGCGCTGCCCGCGCCGTACGACCCGCCGGAGCCGGCGCTGGCGGGCAGGTCGCTGTCGCCCAGCCGCACCTCGACGCGGTCAATCGGGAGCCCGAGCATCTCGCCCGCAACCTGCGCGAGGATCGTGTAGGTGCCGGTACCGATGTCGGTCATGTCCGTCTCGACCACCGCGCGGCCATCGGGCAGGACGCTGACCCGCGCCTCCGCATTGACGGTGAAGTTGCCGCGCAGCGCCGCCGCCATGCCGATGCCGATCAGCCATTCGCCATCGCGCACCGATGCCGGGTCGGACACACGGTCGGGCCAGCCGAACCGGCG
>NZ_CEEDDZ010000163.1:0-400 GCF_979253585.1 Pseudomonas sp. AC463
TCCTTGAGCGGCCGACCGCGGATCGTGACGGCGATCAGGCGGCGGTCCTTCAGCGTCTTCGGATCGACCACCCGCAACGTGTCGGACCCGTCGGAGCGGATCAGCTGCGTCGCGTCGCCGGTCAGGCCCCAGCCTTCGCCGGTGTAGCGCATGTTTCCCAGCGGCTTGAGCGTTTTGGCGTTCCAGCGATGCGCTATGCCGTCATGCCATGTCAGGCTGACGAGGTCGTTACCCACCAGCGCCACGCCCTCCCCGAACTGCGTCGCGGGGATCGTGGCGCGGGCGAGGATGCGACCGTCATTCAGGCGGACGCGGCGGACCTCCGACCGACCCTCCTGCCCGGTGCTCTCGACCAGCACGCCGTCGTGCCACAACAGCCCTTCGGTGAAGGCAGTACGGT
>NZ_CEEDDZ010000164.1:0-400 GCF_979253585.1 Pseudomonas sp. AC463
GTATGGGCGTAGTTGGTGGCGCGATGCGCCGTCGTCGCTCGGTCAGCACCAAGGTAAGCTTCGCCTGATCAGTTTCCCGAAGAGGGGATGAGGAGCCGCTGGCCGGAAGGCTGGCGGCTTCGCTGTCTGCAGGAGCCGTCGACTTCTTCAGTCGATGCCTTCGATCGCCATACGGATTTCGTCGGTCGGCGTCCTGTCCGTCGGTAAGGCCGCGCTAGCGTGACGTTGCCGCAGTTCGCTTGGTGAGGATCCGAAAGCCTTGCGAAAACTGCGCAGCAGCGCGGCCTGATCGCGGAAGCCATAGCGCGCGGCCAGCTCGACCAGCGTGCTCGTATTCAGCGGATTGCTCATGGCGCGGTGGGCGGCACGCAGGCGGCGCATCCGATCATAGGCCAGAAGG
>NZ_CEEDDZ010000165.1:0-399 GCF_979253585.1 Pseudomonas sp. AC463
GATCTGGCTTACTGATAACCGCCGTTCTCCTCGCGCTCTTCAGCAGCGTCCTCCTGCACCTTCTCCATCTCTTCTGCTTCTTCCTTATCCTGCGTGGTGTCGGGATCGATCATGATTCGCTCCTTCGTGTCGGGCCTCAACGCAAGATCGGGCAAGCTGGGTGCGCGGCAGTTGCCCGCGATCCATGTTCCACAATCGCGCGTTGACCTGCATCGGCCCAGTCAGGCAACCCTCGGAGATCATCATGCGGTTCGTTCAGATCGACATCCTTCCATCCGGCAAGGCGCTGGTGGACATCGACAAGCTGACCCATGCTGTGCCTGAGGGTGCGGGAACCCGCCTTTTCCTCGGAGCTCAGCACCTGGACGTGCCGCATTCGCTGGCCGAGCTGGAGAACGT
>NZ_CEEDDZ010000166.1:0-399 GCF_979253585.1 Pseudomonas sp. AC463
GCGTTGGTGCCGCTGGCCCGCGTCGAGGCCATGCCGCCGATCGTCGCATTCGCGCCCGGATCGATCGGAAAGACCAGGCCGGTGTCGCGGAGATGGGCGTTGAGTTCCTCGCGCCGCACGCCCGCCTGCACGGTGCAGTCGAAATCCTCGGCATGGATCGCGAGGATCGCGTCCATCCGCGACAGGTTGATGCTGACCCCGCCGGTCACCGGCAGCGCGGTGCCCTCGATCGAGGTGCCCGCGCCGAACGGGACGATCGCCACCCCCGCCGCCATGCACAGCCGGACGCAGTCGGCGACCTCCTCCGTCGAGGCGGCGAAGACCACCGCGTCGGGAAGCGCCTCCGCGAAATGCGCCTCGCTGGTGCCGTGCTGGCGGCGGATGCCCTCACCCAGTGCC
>NZ_CEEDDZ010000167.1:0-399 GCF_979253585.1 Pseudomonas sp. AC463
GCCACACTCCGCATCACCGCCCCCGGATGAAGATGTTCGTCGTCAGCCGGCCGACGCGTGGATCGGCACTGAGCACGGCGCCGGCGGGGATGATGCCGGAATGCAGCAGCCGTCCCTGATAGATGACCAGCCGGTCCGTCTTGCCTTCGACCGATCCGATGCGTTCGAAGCGTTCATCGTCGGTGACGATGTAGCCGTCGCCCGCCCCCTCCGCCCGAACCGTGGTGACGAAGCGGTCGTAGGTTTCCGGCGTCACCGCCTCGATCCCGGTCGATCGCTGCCGGTAGAAGGCCGTGCCCGGCGTGTCCTTCAGATAGTGTAGCACCGCGATATAGTTCGCATCGGTGGAATCGAAGTGCGGCGCACGCTGCGCCGCCGACAACGTCGCGGGCGTGGCGG
>NZ_CEEDDZ010000168.1:0-399 GCF_979253585.1 Pseudomonas sp. AC463
GTCCTCGACCTGACCCGCGCGTTCCAGCCGGTCGGCACGACCTCGATCGCCGGAACACGGCTCGCGACCGGCGGTACCGCTTCACTGTCCGCGCCGATGGGCGACGCCGCGATCACGCCGATGGGCGCGGTGATCCTCGACGGCTATGGCCGGGCCTTCGCCGCCGAACTCGCGCAGACGATCCAGCGCACCGGGCCGCTGCGCCCGCTCGGCGGCTCGCTGCTGTCGTCCGGTCGCCACGTCGCCTTCGCCACGGGCCAGACCACGGCGTCGCTGACGCTCAGCCCGACCCGAAACGGCGGCGTCGCGACCGATCGACTCGCCCTGTCGCAGGGCGATGCCACCACCGCCCGCGCCATCGCCGGCACCGTCACGCAGCGGCTCAGCAAGGACCTGTCG
>NZ_CEEDDZ010000169.1:0-398 GCF_979253585.1 Pseudomonas sp. AC463
CAGATCATGTCAAAGCGCATCTGACGCGACCAGGCCGTGTTGCGGTTACGCGGCTGCTCGGCGAACTGAATGCCATTGTCGGTGAGAATTGTGTGGATGCGGTAAGGCACAGCTTTCAGCAGGTGTTCGAGGAACTCCCACGCCGTGCGCCTGTCAGCCTTGTCGATCAGTTGGGTGACCGCGAACTTGCTGGTGCGGTCGATGCCCACGAACAGGTAGAGCTTGCCTTCGGCAGTCTGAACCTCAGCGATATCGATGTGAAAGAAGCAGTTGGGATAACGCTTGAAGCGCTGGCGCTTCGGTTTGTCGCCCTCGATATCCGGCAGGCGGGAGATGCCGTGCCGCTGGAGGCAACGATGCAGCGCTGACCGGGTTAGGCGGGATCGATGGCTGCAACG
>NZ_CEEDDZ010000170.1:0-398 GCF_979253585.1 Pseudomonas sp. AC463
TTGTTGCCAAAGCGCGCGCCAAGCAGTCCGGCCACCTCAACGTCCTTACTCCGGCCGACGTCACGTACCTCGCCGATCGCTTTGTGGTTGATCGCCTCCAAGAGGACGAAGAGGGCCGGTGGGACCAGGAAGGGCGTGACCTCTACATCGCCGTCACCAAGCAGCTCCAGGCCGCATGCGTGGCCTTCGCGTCGCCTTGGAGCGACCGTCCGGCTCTCAGATGGAGCGAGAAGGCCCGCGAGGAGGCCGAGGGATCGCTGCGGGCTTCGCGGTCCCTCAAGGCGGCTGGAGACCTAGACGGCATCATTGAGCTCTGGAGGGATGAGGCGATCGAACTGGCCCGTGACGCCGGCTTCGCGTTGAATGATGATAACCGGCCGGCTCTCGCGACCTTGTGC
>NZ_CEEDDZ010000171.1:0-396 GCF_979253585.1 Pseudomonas sp. AC463
AACTGCTTCTCGCGTGAAATCGCGAAAGCGATGTCGTCGTGCCACTCGGCGAGCACGAGTGTCTTGATGCCGTAGCGGCGACAATAGCCCGACCCGACATCGCGGCGGTGTTGGTCGACACGCGCTGCGAGGTAGGCGGTGACGCCGATATAGAGCATGCCGCGAGGCCTGCTCGCCATGATGTAGGTCCAGCCTCCACGCATATCGGGAGGGTAGCGGCGCGGGTGATGAAAGATAGTGTGATTGGTAAATACCGTCACCCCAGCGAAAGCTGGAGTCTCACGCGGCGGCGCGACGAGCCCGCCATCGGGAAGATCCCAGCGTTCGCAGGAGTGACGGAGTGGGAGAGGGCCGGGGCTTCGCCGGGAGTACAGCCCGGCAAACCCTGTCCCCATC
>NZ_CEEDDZ010000172.1:0-396 GCF_979253585.1 Pseudomonas sp. AC463
GCCCGCGCCGCAATGTTGTCTAGTGGCATCTATCGACTGAAGGGGGAAACATGGTGACCACGGCTAACAAAGCGTTCTGGAGCAGCGTGCACGGGACCGGCGATCCCGAACGTCGGCCGATCAGGCTTGGCGAGGCTATCGAGCAATACATCGCGGCTAGATGGGGTGGCGGGCCTTACGAGAGGAATGAGACGTACAAGGCCGGACCTATACTGAAGTCCTCCTTGGCTGAGTTGCGTCTGGAGGTGGTGACGCAGAAAGCCATTCCGACGTACTGCGACGAGCGGCTCCTCAGCGTCAGGCCGGCGACCGTGCGTGCTGAAGCTCGGATCGTGCGGTGCGGCTATGAGTACGCAAGGTGTGCGTGGGGCCTGAAGCTACGGCACAACCCTGGGG
>NZ_CEEDDZ010000173.1:0-395 GCF_979253585.1 Pseudomonas sp. AC463
GTTCACCTATTAGTGCTGCGTTCATCGCCGATTACATCTTCCAGGCAGTGGCCGATGGGCAATTCATGATCCTGCCTCATGAGCAGGGTCGCCAAGCCTGGGCGCTAAAGCAGAAGAACCCACAACTGCTCTATGACGAAATGACCGTGATGTGCGAGAAAATGCGCGCCAAGGCAACCAGTCACCGCGAAGGCTGAACCATCACCAAACGTAGGAGCGCCGCCCTCGGCGCGAAGGCGATTGTAGCCACCCCGTAAATGCCTGGCGCTGCCAACATTCGCCGCGGGGTCGCGGCTCCTACAATGCTAGCGGTAGCCACGTCTGTAGGAGCGTCACCCCCGGCGCGAAGGCGATTGCTGCCATCCGCCGGAAGAAAGTATCTTCTGATACTGGCC
>NZ_CEEDDZ010000174.1:0-394 GCF_979253585.1 Pseudomonas sp. AC463
TGGTTAACAAGGTCTAGCAGCAACTCTGGTTGAGTCAAAGAATGACTTTCACTCGCAAAATCACAGGGTTGATGGGCTCCGCAGAAACCTCACGGGAACGCTCCAGTTTCCACATTCAAAAATTGTCGGCACTGGCAATTTAAAATTGTAATGTTGCGCGACAGCTTGAAATTTGCGACCGGGCGTTGCTTTTGACCGTCAGAGTGATTGGCTGCGCGGTCAGCCGAACTGGACGGGTAGCCTGCGGGTCTCTTCAGGCGTGAAAGGGCGAGGGGCGCGTCTGGGCGCCCTGTCGCAACATCGCCACGATCATCCGGATGCTGGGACGCATGTAGCGGGACCGGGGCCAGATCGCATGGATCGGCATGTCCGCACCGGCGTGATCGTCCAGCAC
>NZ_CEEDDZ010000175.1:0-394 GCF_979253585.1 Pseudomonas sp. AC463
TCCGGGTCCATTACGCGGCTTTCGACGGACAAGTGGGCGAAACTCTGGGTTATCGGCACGGTGAAACCCGAACGAGCCGGTACTTATCGCTTTGAACAGGCACGGGACATCCCATGTGCTCCCGCGAAGGCGGGAGCACAGTACTGGATCCCCCCTTCGTGGGGAGACGGGACCGGTCCATGCCGGGTACTGAGGTTGCGCACCTTCACTCTGCCGGGACGCGCACCCTCAGGCCGTCGAGCGCGGCCGTGAGCCGGATCTGGCAGGACAGGCGGCTGGTGCGGGTCGCGACGGGGGCGAGGTCGAGCAGGTCTTCCTCCGCCTCCGTCGCCCGTGGCAGTCGGGCGAAATCGTCGGCGGCGACGATCACGTGGCACGTCGCGCAGGCCATGTC
>NZ_CEEDDZ010000176.1:0-393 GCF_979253585.1 Pseudomonas sp. AC463
GTCTTCCCCCTTGCTTTCACAAGGTGTACCGCATCATCGGGCCGCGTCACCCCGGAAAACGGCAGGAATGGGCGGAGCCGGCGTAGCCGACCCCGCCCACCGTATGTCGTTCAGAACGAGAAGCGGACGCCCGCATCGTAACGCGGCCCGAAATTCTGATAGGTCAGCAACTGGTTGTCGAACCGGCCGGTGGTGAAGTATTTCGCATTGAACAGGTTGGTGCCCTCGACAAACACCTGCAGGGCAGGCGTCACGTTGACGGCGACGCTGCCGTCGAACTGGCCGTAATCGCGCACGAAGATCGGCTCGTTGCCCGAACCGCCCGCCAGCTGCCGCAGGAAGCGTTCGCGGCGATTATAGGCGATGCGCGCCGAGATGCCGTATTTCTCGTAG
>NZ_CEEDDZ010000177.1:0-393 GCF_979253585.1 Pseudomonas sp. AC463
GTAGAGCAGCCCGCCGAACGCACCCGGCACGACCTTCGCCTGCAACCGCCGGTTCTCCGCCTCCAGCGCATGGACATGAAAGGCGCGCGACACGATCAGGCCGAGCGCATCGATATCGATCGGCTTCTGATAGAAATCCCATGCTCCGTCGCCGATCGCCGTCAGCGCACTCTCCCGCGCACCGTGCCCCGACGCGACGATCACCTTCGTCGTCGGCGCCATCGCCAGCATGGCGTGCAACGTCGCAAAACCTTCGGCGGTGCCGTCCGGATCGGGCGGTAAGCCCAGGTCGAGCGTCACGACCGCCGGCTCGTGCAATCGCAGCGCGTCCAGCGCCGCAGCCCGGTCGCCGACCACGACGACCTCATACGCCTCGTACGCCCAGCGCAATTG
>NZ_CEEDDZ010000178.1:0-393 GCF_979253585.1 Pseudomonas sp. AC463
GTCATAGCGCGAGAGATCGACGTCCCTGGAGCGGCCACCGAACAACTTGCCGGCGACGCTGCGCACAACCGGGCGGCTCGCCACGCGCAACGCGCCGTGGAGCAACCCGATGCCGAGGCGGCTGTGCGGATTCGCCAATCGCGGCGCAAGCTTGGGGACGCTCTGGGCATCCTCGACCATCGGGCGCATCGCCTGCTCATAGGCCTTGAACGCCGCCCGCATGTCGGTGGAGCGGATGAGCTCCTGCGCCAGAACGTAGGCGCCGGTGACCGCCAGCGTCGTGCCGTAACCGGCGATCGGCGTCGCGCACCATGCTGCATCACCGGTCAGCACCACCCGCCCTCCCGACCAACGGGGCATCCTTACTTGCCGGAGCACATCGAGGTAGAAGTC
>NZ_CEEDDZ010000179.1:0-392 GCF_979253585.1 Pseudomonas sp. AC463
TCGTAGCGCTGGCGCGACTGGCAGAAGCCATACCCCTATTTGGGCATCATCTCCGCCTTGCGCGTCGGGCGGAGATAGCCGGCGATGACGTCGTCCATGTCGTCGCCCGGTACGAACCCGTAATGCTTGGCCTGCGCGACATCGCTGGTCAGCCACGCCGAATGATGGTCGGCGGCGGGCAGCGGGTGGTTGTGCAGCAATGCAATACACCCGGCATTCGGCTCCCTGCTGGGACACCGCCACACAGGGCTTGCCGTCGCCGCTGGTCGCAGGGAATGCGGGCTGCCCCGCCTCCGCCAGCACCAGCTTGCCCGCCGCATCGAGGAACCGGACCTGGCCGGTCGCGAGATCGACATCCGCGGTGGCCTTCGTCGCCTTGCACAGAACGTGGC
>NZ_CEEDDZ010000180.1:0-392 GCF_979253585.1 Pseudomonas sp. AC463
CATCTGGAGGATGCGCAACTGGTCGGTAAGATCGGGCTCGTACCGGTCGAGCGCGGCGAAGGTCACGGAGTCGATCGCGGCAACATCGACGTCACCCGATGCGACGGCCAGCGCGCTGGCACGGTGCGATCCCGTATGCTCGACCGCAGCGAAGAAGGCTTGAGCGTTTGCGATCGGCGCAATTGCTGCACGGAACAGGTTCATGCCCGTGTTCGAGGCAGGATCGTTGATCGCGGCGCGACGGCCGCGCAGATCGCCTAGTCCGAACGCCTGATCATTGTGACGGACGACGATCAGGCTGTGGTGGGTACTGCCCCTGCAGGCAGGGCATTCATAGACTGGCAGCGCGACGATTCTTAGCGGTAGCGTCGCGCTGCCAGTCTATGAATGCC
>NZ_CEEDDZ010000181.1:0-390 GCF_979253585.1 Pseudomonas sp. AC463
GCGGCAGTGCCGCAAGCTCAACGGCATCGGTCCAGTCGATCGCCTCCAGCGGCTCGGTCAGCGCCAGCTTCAGCACCTCGTCGACATGACTGACAGGGATGATCGTCAGCCCTTCCTTCACATTGGCGGGAATGTCGGCGAGGTCCTTCTCATTCTCCTGCGGGATCAGCACCGTGGTGATGCCGCCGCGCAGCGCCGCGAGCAGCTTCTCCTTCAGCCCGCCGATCGGCAGCACGCGACCGCGCAGCGTCACCTCGCCGGTCATCGCGACCTCGCGCCGCACCGGCACGCCGGTCAACGTCGAGACCAGCGACGTGACGAGGCCGATGCCCGCCGACGGACCATCCTTCGGCACCGCGCCCTCGGGCAAATGGACGTGGACGTCCTTGC
>NZ_CEEDDZ010000182.1:0-390 GCF_979253585.1 Pseudomonas sp. AC463
CTTCTTCACCCAGCCCCAGCGCTTCGTCGCGGCCTTGGCGGGCTTCAGGTCGAGCAGCGCGCGCACCGGCTCGCCCAGCGCCGTCAGACCGGCGAGGTCCTGCTGGAGCGAACGGCCATAGTCGACGATCGCCGCGTCCTCCGGCTGGTCGCGCAGCATCGGCACGATCACCACCTGCCACGGTGCGATCGCGGGCGGCACGCGCAGGCCATCGTCGTCGCCGTGGACCATGATGACCGCGCCGACCATCCGCGTCGACACGCCCCAGCTCGTCGTGTTCGCGAACTCCAGCTCGCCCGCCGCGTTCTGGAAGCGGATGTTCTGCGCATGTGCGAAATTGGTGCCGAGGAAGTGCGACGTTCCCGCCTGCAACGCCTTGCCGTCCTGCAT
>NZ_CEEDDZ010000183.1:0-390 GCF_979253585.1 Pseudomonas sp. AC463
TTTGCCGATACCTGGCAGGGTGATTTCACCACCATTTTCCAAGGCGTCGCTGACGATCTCGCTGAGTTGATCAAGCGCCGCACGGACGGTGGTCTTCGGCGTGTCGATGGCTTCTGCGATGTCACCGATCAATTGGTCTTTGGTAATGGCCATGTGGTTGCTCCTTGGGGATGAAAAAGTGTGGCATTGATTAATGCCCGCGCATCATAGGCGATCGACTGGGCGGTTTTCCCGGTCAATCAGGCTTCATTGTGACCTACCTGCTCACGGTAAATTCCCGTGGCAGTGCTCAATTACGGGCATCCGCCACAGTTTTTCGGTTTACCTGCGTTTTCGGGTGAGAGCGGTGCGATGCTGGCTGTGTGCCTGCGCGGTGAGGCGGATTGCAGC
>NZ_CEEDDZ010000184.1:0-389 GCF_979253585.1 Pseudomonas sp. AC463
GCGGTCGGATGAGTATCTGTGCGCCGGGCATGGCGAGACCGTGGTTGAAGCGTAGGATATTTGCCGGTTCCATGTCGTTGACGTAACGTCGTCTCTTATGGCGTTTTGCAAAACTCTGGTGCTTAGTCTGTCGGTGACTCTGCTAAACGGTTGCTCGCAATCAACGGAATTGAGCGCGCGATTTATAAACGGTCGCCTTGCTTTTGTACCGCTGGACAACGCCTTGGGCTGCATCCGCGATGTTGAGGTTAGCGAGCAAGTGTCGGGTAGGGTCGTCTGGAAAGTCGACTATGACCATTCAGAAGCGCGGGCTTGTACCGGGGGGGCGCCGTTATTTTTCGGGCGGCTGCCCGGTCGTGCTGCAAGCAAGCCTGCCGAAAGGCTCAAGG
>NZ_CEEDDZ010000185.1:0-389 GCF_979253585.1 Pseudomonas sp. AC463
GCATTCTTGCTGAGCGCGAAGAACGGGAATGCCATCAGCGACCGTTCGCCGCGGATCTCGGCGGTCAGCGGACTGTCGAGCTGGAACAGATCGCGCTGCGGCGATCGCGGCGCAGCCGGCTTCTTGCTGTCCCGAGGCCGGGCTGCGGAACGGGTCGGGGAGGTCGATCGGGCCATTTGCGAATTCCTACTCGAAAGCACGAACTTTTGGCATCCCGCCTGAGGACCGCAGGGGATGATCCCACGACGAACCGTGCGAGTTCGTGCTTTCGAGTAGGAATTGGCCTGCCGGGAGACTGCGACATCCGATATCGGATCGCCTCCCGGCAGGGCAAGGCCGGCCGGTCGTCAGAACCGCAGACGCACGCCGGTGCTGATGCTCTCACGGTG
>NZ_CEEDDZ010000186.1:0-388 GCF_979253585.1 Pseudomonas sp. AC463
GCTCTACACCGAGGGCTATCACGTGCCCGCGGGCGAAGTGTACGTCGCGACCGAAAGCCCGAAGGGCGAGTTCGGCGTGTATCTGGTGTCGGACGGCACGAACAAGCCGTATCGCTGCAAGATCCGCCCGACGGCGTTCAGCCATTTGCAGGCGATGGACTTCATGAGCCGCGGCCACATGCTGGCGGACACGACCGCCATTCTGGGCGCGATGGATATCGTTTTTGGTGAGTGTGACCGCTGATGGCCGACGCCGTTCATATCCCTGACGAGGCCGAGACCCGCGCGCGCTGGGGCGCGTTCGCGTGGAATGACGAGAATGCCGAGAAGGCGAAGATCGTGCTCGGCCGCTATCCGGCCGGACGCGAACAGTCGGCGTCGATCCCGC
>NZ_CEEDDZ010000187.1:0-388 GCF_979253585.1 Pseudomonas sp. AC463
GTCCAGGCCGGTGCCCGAGGCGTAGCCCTTGAGCTTAGCCAGGGCGTCCTTGGCCTCCTGGCTCATGCCGGCGTAGGTGGCCCCTTGGTAGTACGGGGAGGACTTGGAGCCGGCGTAAATGTCCTTGGCGGAGTTGAAGGCGTCGGTGAGGTAAGGAGCCTGAAAGGCGCTAGGGCCCGTGTCAGTCTTCTCGTTGGTCTTGGTGGTGCTGGAGCCTGTGAAGAGGCCCATGTGATTATCCTGGTTGTAGGTGTTGGTCGCGCTGGCCGATGAGGCTGCAACGCCACGCGGCGAGCGCTACAGGTTCTGAAGGGGGGACCGGCGGCCGTCCGGCGCCTCGCGGCACGGAGACTGCTTCGGCGACACGGTGTGATTGGATCGGCACTGT
>NZ_CEEDDZ010000188.1:0-388 GCF_979253585.1 Pseudomonas sp. AC463
CGGCTGTCGCAATGAGCAGGACTTCCCCAACGTCCTGGCAAGCTGGGCTGATCGCCTGCACCCCGCCGATAAAGCCGCCACGCTCGACGCTTTTGCCCGTCATCTGAACGACAAGTCTGGTATGACCCCTTACAGAGTCAGAAACCGCCTAGCGATGAAGGACGGCAGCTATCGGTGGTTTTTTGCCCAAGGTGAAACCCTTCGTGATAGTCGCGGTGTCCCGCTGCGCGTGGCCGGCGCACTGCGTGATATCCACGATGAACTCGAGAGGGAGCAGCATCATGACGTGATCATCACCCGCTTCGAGCTGGCCCGCGAAATGCTGTCGGACGGCCTGTGGGACATGGAGGTGATTGCGGGCGATCCGGTCAATCCTAAAAATCCGTTC
>NZ_CEEDDZ010000189.1:0-388 GCF_979253585.1 Pseudomonas sp. AC463
TCGCCCTTTCGATCGAGCGGTTCGGGGAACGGTTCGAGGCGCGGGTGTTCACCGACGCGGAGCGGGCGAAGGCGGCGCGGCGGCCGTTCACCAAAGCGGGTACGCTGGCGAAACGGTTCGCGGCCAAGGAGGCGTTCTCCAAGGCGGTCGGCACCGGTTTCAAACGCGGCGTGTTCATGAAGGACATCGGCGTCGTCAACGCCCCCTCCGGCGCGCCGACGCTGGCGCTGTCGGGCGGCGCGCAGGCGGCACTTGACGCGCTGGTCCCGCATGGCATGGCCGCGCGAGTGCATCTGACCCTGACCGACGACCACCCCTGGGCACAGGCTTTCGTGGTGATCGAGGCGATCCCCCACCCGGACGCGAGCGACTGTAGGAAGCGACGGTG
>NZ_CEEDDZ010000190.1:0-387 GCF_979253585.1 Pseudomonas sp. AC463
TTGCAGTGGAAGCCGATCCCCGAGCTGGTCACCACGTTCGACGGCTTCTTCTCCGACTTCAAGGACGACCAGATCAAGCGCGGCATCGAGCTGCCGCTGGCGTTCGGCGGCGGGTCGGGCACGATCTTCAACCCCACACAGACCAATTCGACCGTGTCGAACGGCCTCATCACCTCGGGCACGTTCGAGAACGTGCAGGGCGTGGTCCGCAACGATGCGTTCGAGCGCAAGGCGAAGCTGTACTCGTTCGGCTACAACGCCAAATACACCGGCGACGATGGCTGGAACGCGCAGATCGACGTCAGCTATTCGCGGACCAACCGCCGCGAGCTGAGCTTCGAAAGCTATAGCGGCACCGGCTATGGTCAGGCGCTCGGCGCAACCGAC
>NZ_CEEDDZ010000191.1:0-386 GCF_979253585.1 Pseudomonas sp. AC463
GCTCCAGTGTCGAGAAGGGCACCGTCGTCAGGCCGTTGACCGTGAAACCCGTGATCGACTTGCGGAACGCCGCGAACGCGATGACGCCTTCACCCCCGGTATAATATTCGAAACCGAGGTCGAGGTTGTCGGAGATGTACGGGTTGAGGGCATTGTTGCCCAGCGTGCCGACGTCCGCCGACGGCTGCACGAAACTCGCACCCGGCAGCAACTGGTTCGGGTCCGGTCGCGTCAGGGTCCGCGAGATCGAGCCGCGCGCGACGGCCTTGGTGCCGAAGCTGTAGGCGACGCTCGCCGACGGCAGGAAGTTGGAATAGAGGCGGTTCGTCTCGGTGAAGTTCACCTGCACCGGATAACAGGACCCATCCAGCGCGAAGCCCGGGCTG
>NZ_CEEDDZ010000192.1:0-386 GCF_979253585.1 Pseudomonas sp. AC463
GCGCGTTGCCGCGGATGACCGACGGATCGCCGCTGTAGTTGGACGAGGACTGCTGGAAATTGACCTGGAAATAGGCCTCCGCATTGTCGCCGACCTTGCCGGTGAACCGCGCCGACGCGCCGAAACGCTCGATGTTCGGCGACACCACGCCGTACTGATTCACCAGATCCTGCTGGCAGACGACGTTGGCGATCGCGCCGTTGTTGGTCTGCGCACGATCGGCGTCCGTGGTGTTGTACGGGGTGCCGTTCAGACAGCCCGGTGTCAGCAGCTGATATCGCGATCCGGGGACGGCCGTCGTGCCCGTCGCGGGACGCACGAAGAAGTTCGCGCCGGCGATGACGCCGTTGTTCGGCAGCAAGCCGTCGGAACCGAGGCCGTTGGCG
>NZ_CEEDDZ010000193.1:0-386 GCF_979253585.1 Pseudomonas sp. AC463
TAGGTGGACGCTGGCGAGTCCGTGGTGTTGTCGAACAGGCTGAGGTTCTTTTCGCTGATCCCAGTGCCAATGCCAATGGCGTGCACGGCGCTCTTGCCAGCCAATACGTTGAAGGTATCGAGCGAGCCAAGTAGCACGTCATTGTTGGTGGTGGAGCCGTTGCCACTGACGGTCGTGGTATTGCCGTTGTAGTAGAAGGTCGGGTCACCATCGGACAGGAAGAACGTCAGGTTTTCATAGCCCGCTACGGCAGTTTTACCGGCAGCAGTCTGGGCATCGAACCAGGCAGAGGCCTCCTTGAACGAGCTTTCATAGTTGGTGCCGCCGTTAGCGGTGAGTTTCTGGATGTCCGCCAGCAGACTATCGAGCTTGGCACCGCTCTGAAG
>NZ_CEEDDZ010000194.1:0-386 GCF_979253585.1 Pseudomonas sp. AC463
GAGCACGCAGTCGTCGTCCGTCATCGCGACGATATCTCCGCGCACTCGTGACAGTCCGGCATTGCGCGCGCGCGCCAGTCCTGGTCGGGGTTCGTCGACGACCGTAACCGGAAAGCACTGCCGGGAACGCCACGCCGCCAGACGCGTGAGCGTGTCGTCGGACGATCCGTTGTCCACGACGACCACCTCGAAGGCATCGAACCCGGCCGCCGCCCGCGTGATCGAGGTCAGCAAGCGGTCGAGCGATGCGCCGCGATCGCGCGTGCAGACGAGGAGGCTGACCTGGATCATCGCACCCGGTGCGACAGTTGTGGCGATCCTCTGGTCCACGCCTCGATATAGGAGGAGAGCTTCCCGTATTCGTTGTCGAGCGCGATGTGCGGGAT
>NZ_CEEDDZ010000195.1:0-384 GCF_979253585.1 Pseudomonas sp. AC463
TCTACCAGCAGTTCGAGCTGGAGTTCAGCGGCAGCAATGCGGCCATGCTGTCCGCGCTGTTGCTGGCGCTGTGCATGCTGTTGCTGTGGGGCGAATTCCGTCTGCGCGGGCGCGGCTATGCGCGTACCGGCCAGGGCGTGGCACGCAGCGCGGCCCGGGTGCGCCTGGGGCGCTGGAGTGTGCTGGCTCAGGTGCTGCTGTTGGCGCTGGTGGCCATCGGCTGCGGTGTGCCGCTGGTGATGCTGGGGTTCTGGATCGTCGAAGGCAGCTCGGCCAGCTTCCCCGTGGTGGAAATCGCCGAGACGCTGTGGTCGTCGCTGACATATTCCTTTGGTGGTGCCTTGCTCAGCTGCCTGCTGGCGCTGCCGGTGTGTCTGGTGGTGG
>NZ_CEEDDZ010000196.1:0-384 GCF_979253585.1 Pseudomonas sp. AC463
GTCCACTTACAGGCGGTCGCGAGCCCCAGCATCGCCGCGCCAGCCGCCCAGCGTCGCCCGACTCGTCCCGGTGGCGCATGCATCGCCCACAGCAGGCACACCGCGCCACCGACCACGAACGCCGCCATGAACCCGTCCAACATCGCGATCCGCGCCTGCACGAACACGGTGAAGTTCAGCGCGGTCAGCACCGCACCCATGACTGCCGGTCGCATCCGCCGCGTGCCCAGCCACAGCAGCGCGAACACGCCCGTCACGACGCCCGTCGCGGCCACGCTCGACAGCGCCCGCCAGCCGAGCGAGGTATCGCCGAACAGCCAGATTCCCAGCCCGATCAGCTCCTTGGCGAGCAGAGGATGCTCGATATTCTGCGGCCGGGCGAGC
>NZ_CEEDDZ010000197.1:0-383 GCF_979253585.1 Pseudomonas sp. AC463
GTCACGACCTGATAGGACAGCGTCTCGAACGAAGCGCGGTCACGCTTGAACCCCGTCGTGTTGACGTTGGCGAGGTTGTTCGAGATGACCCGCATGCGCGTATCCTGAGCGTCGAGCCCGGTACGTGCGATGTGCATGGCGGCGTAGGTCATGCGATTTCTCCCTTAAGACGGCAGGCGCATCAGCGATGCACCGCTTTCATCCATGTCCTTGGCGGACTTCATCATGTTGGCGGACACTTCGTAGGCGCGCTGGTTCTCGATCATGTCGATCAGCGCCTGCGTCATGTTGACGTTGCTGCCTTCCAGTGCCCCGCCCTCCACCTTGGCGTCGAGATCGGCCGGCAGGGTGCCGCCGCCGCGCACGCGCAGCAGGTTGTCGAG
>NZ_CEEDDZ010000198.1:0-383 GCF_979253585.1 Pseudomonas sp. AC463
CTGCGCCTCCACCGCCGCGGCAACCCTGTCGGCGAAGGCGACGTCGTCGGCGAACAGGATCGACTGCGTCGTCACGTCGTGTTCGGCCTGGCTGAGCAGGTCGGCGGCGATCCATTCGGGGTCGTTCGCACCATCGGCGACGACGACGATCTCCGACGGTCCGGCGACCATGTCGATGCCGACGACGCCGTAGAGCTGGCGCTTGGCCTCCGCGACCCAGGCGTTGCCGGGGCCGGTCACCACGTCCACCGGCGCGATCGGCCCGGCACCATAGGCGAGCGCGGCGACGCCCTGCGCACCGCCGACGCGGAACACCTCGTCCACGCCCGACAGATGCGCGGCGGCGAGGACCAGCGGATTGACCTCTCCATTCGGGGTCGGAG
>NZ_CEEDDZ010000199.1:0-383 GCF_979253585.1 Pseudomonas sp. AC463
TTCCGGGGTTCCACCGGGCGGCTTACGACGCGAATAGTGAATGGAACTCCGAGTCTCGGCGCGGGGTGGACCCCGGAACACGTCAGTACTTATCCTTGGGACAGGGACAGGGACAGGGACAGGGACAGGCGCCGGCGCGGCATCCCACGTTCTCCCGCGAAGGCGGGAGCACGGTACTGGGTCCCCGCCTTCGCAGGGACACATGATCGGTACATGTCTATAAGGGATAGTCACCGAACAATTTCGGGGCGACGATGCGTGACGGCGACATGCACTCCAGTCACTGAATGTCGATTGGCACTGGTGTAGGCTCGGTCGCGCCGCGGTCCGGGCGCTACGCCGCCCGCGTCATTTGGGCAGGCCGAACACGATCCGCCTCGTAC
>NZ_CEEDDZ010000200.1:0-382 GCF_979253585.1 Pseudomonas sp. AC463
TCTGCGCCTGTCAGCTCCTTGCGGGTCGGACTGCTCATCGGTGTGGACGGGATTGAGGTGGACCGTCGATCGAAGGCCGAGAGGGAGCTGGAGGACACTTTAAGCCACTTATAGCCGCTATAAGCCTCCTTCCGATTGGACCCATTTATCATGGTCCATGATCCTTCAGGCCTCTAAGTTTGCATAGCTCCTATAAGAGACTTAAGGGGTAAGAATGGTGCAAACTTCCGATCATGCTGACGGTGCCTTAAGCCATGAGGTCCTCTCGACGAAGGCGTTCAGCGACCTCACGGCGACCCTGAGCACGTACGGTTCATCGCTAAGCACCGACGCCCATAAAGCCCTCTGGTCCGTCCTGACGACGATGGAAGCTGGTCTTTGG
>NZ_CEEDDZ010000201.1:0-381 GCF_979253585.1 Pseudomonas sp. AC463
GCGTGCGCGGTCTTCACCGTCGCCTGCAACTTGGCGATGCCGCCTTCGCCCGCCTCCAGCCGCTTCAGCCGGGCGGCTAGGTCGTCAGCCAGGGCGGCGAGATCGTCGGGCTGGACGCGATGCTTGCGGGCCATGGCGCGCAGTTCGAACAGGCGCGTCTCGTCATCCTCCAGCGCGCGGGGATCGTACGACAGCGCCGTGCGGGCCTCGCGCAGGCTGTCCTCGGCGGCGTCCGCCTCCGTCACGGCGCGATCGACCGCGGCCAGTGCCTCGGCGAGGGCGGGATGGTCGGCGGCGACCCGCTCCAGCACGCGGGCGGCCTGACGCAGCTTCGCGAGGCCGCCGTCCGAACCCTCCAGATGCGCGTCGATCGCGGCGAGG
>NZ_CEEDDZ010000202.1:0-381 GCF_979253585.1 Pseudomonas sp. AC463
GAGCAGCGCGGCGGCAATACCGATGGTGTAGAGCAGCGACAGGGGAATACGCTTCCAGGGCTTGCGCCCCTCTTTCACGCCATAGGCCTTGTTCATCGCATCCATGGTCGAGCGCACTGCTGACGATGCTGTCCACAGCGCAACCACGATACCGATCGAGAACAGACCAGCCTTCTGGGTCTGCAACTGATCGATGACCGGGTTGACCAGTTCTACCGTCGATAACGGCAGCACCAGCTCCGCCTGCTGTCGCAGCCAATCGAAGAACGGTTGCATATCCAGTAGGCTGATCAGTGCGACCAGGAACAACAGGAAGGGAAACAGCGAAAAGAACATCTGGAAGGCCAGGGCCGACGCGTAGGTGGGTAGCTCGTCCTCGAT
>NZ_CEEDDZ010000203.1:0-381 GCF_979253585.1 Pseudomonas sp. AC463
CACCGATCCCTGCAACGATGCCTCCGGACTGATCCGCCCGCCGATCCGGAAACCCGTCGTCGGGTTCAACAGATCGTCCGACCCGTCGTAGATCAGGCTGGTCGGCAGCGCGCCGATGAAGAAGGTCCGCCGCCGCGGATCGCCGGTGGCGAGGATCACGTCGCGCTCGTCCGAGGCGATCAGTTCGGCGCCGATCGACCACGTCCACGTCTTTTGGAAGAAGATGTTGGTCTGCCGCTCCAGCGTGCCCGACAACGAGAAGGTCTTCGCGTCGTACGCGTTGCGCGACTGGTGCGCCGCCGCGACCTGGAACGTCAGCACGCGGTCGCGCGCCTCGAAATTGTTGCGGCGATAGACGACCGAGCCGAGTTGCTCCTGTGT
>NZ_CEEDDZ010000204.1:0-381 GCF_979253585.1 Pseudomonas sp. AC463
TAGTTCTTGTACACGCGGTGGCCGAAGCCCATCAGGCGGAACGGGTCGTTCTTGTCCTTGGCGCGGGCGATATATTCCGGGATGCGATCGGGCGTTCCGATCTCCCGCAGCATGTTAAGCGCCGCTTCGTTCGCGCCGCCATGCGCCGGTCCCCACAGGCAGGCGATGCCCGCTGCGATGCAGGCGAACGGGTTCGCACCGGACGATCCCGCGAGACGGACGGTCGAGGTCGACGCGTTCTGCTCGTGATCGGCGTGCAGGATGAAGATGCGGTCCAGCGCCTTCTCGATTACCGGATTGACGACATAGGGCTCGGCCGGGACACCGAACGTCATGCGCAGGAAGTTGCCCGTGTAGCTGAGCGAGTTGTCGGGATACAGG
>NZ_CEEDDZ010000205.1:0-380 GCF_979253585.1 Pseudomonas sp. AC463
CTCCAGACCGCGTTCATCGGCGCGGGAGCGGTGATCGGGTCGGCGACGCCGTATATCCTTGACCGGTTCGGCGTGCGCAATTCTCAGGCGGGCGGCGGTATTCCGGATACGGTATTGTGGTCGTTCTACCTGGGTGGTGCGGCGCTGCTGGCGTCGGTGTTGTGGACCGTGCTGACCACGCGCGAATACAGTCCCGCCGAACTCGCGGCGTTCGAGGGGCATGAACTCGGCGCGCATGACATGCCGCCGGTACCGCCTGCCTCCACGATCGGCGGCGTGGTCTGGATCGCCGCCGGGCTGGTGCTGGCGTCGGTCGTCGCGGTGCTGGGGCTGGAGAAGGAGTTGTACCTGCTCGGCGGGCTGGTCGCGTTCTACGGGCT
>NZ_CEEDDZ010000206.1:0-380 GCF_979253585.1 Pseudomonas sp. AC463
GTTCAGCAATACACAGACCAACCTGCAACACCGGGGCATTACCTCCGGCTTCGATTTCCTTGAGCGCAGTGCCGGCTTCGGCATCGCCCAACACCTGATCAGCTACACCGAAGCGGACAGCTATGCCCGCGTTTTCGTTATCGGGCTGCTCAACACGCTGCTGGTGTCCATCATCGGTATCGTGCTGGCCACCTTCCTCGGCTTCCTTATCGGTATCGCGCGGCTTTCGCCGAACTGGATGATCAGCAAGCTGGCGACCGTCTACATCGAAATCTTCCGCAACAGTCCGCCGTTGCTGCAGATTCTCTTCTGGTACTTCGCCGTGCTGCTGCCACTGCCTGGTCCGCGCGCCAGTATCAGCTTGGGCGACAGCTTCTTCC
>NZ_CEEDDZ010000207.1:0-379 GCF_979253585.1 Pseudomonas sp. AC463
CAGCGTCGCCGTCGACCCGCCAAGCCCGACCTCGGTCGCACCGATCGTCGCGCCGTCCGGCACCGACGATGTCTTCGAACTCGACTGTGGCGGCAGCCGGGAACCGTCGGAAACCGTGCTGTTCCCCGTCGTCCCCAGCCAGAGCCGCGGGATCGAGGACCTGCGTCTCACGCCGCTCACCATGCCGGACGGCCATTCCACCTATGTCGGCACGTTCACCGCGGTGGGCGATCGCGGCGTGCAACAGCAGATGCTCCAGACCGACGACTTCGCGACCTTCCGGATGCGGCCCGTCACCGGCGATCTCGCCGCGGCGAAGGGTATGGCGCTGTTTCCGCGACAGATCGGAGGACGCCATTTCGCGATTGGGCGTCAGGAT
>NZ_CEEDDZ010000208.1:0-379 GCF_979253585.1 Pseudomonas sp. AC463
GTGATACCCGCTTCCTCGACCGCGTGCACCGCGTCCGCGGCGTCGTTCATCGTCGGTGCGAACCGCAGGCCGGCGACGGCGGCGATCCCGCCGCTGTCGAGCAGCAACAGCGGCAGGCCGCTGTCGGGCAGCGTCTGGCCGGCATAGAGGCCGCTGGCCATCACCGCAGGCGCGGCCGGCTTGACCACCAATTCCTCGGTGTCGAGCACGGCGTCGATCGCCATCGCGAAATTGCCCTCGCGGGTCGCCATGATGACGAGGACGCGGGGGTCCTCGGTCGGGATGTCGAGCAGATCGCCCAGCGCGACGAGCGGCAGGCGCTGGCCGCGGACGGTCGCGACGCGCGCGTCGCCGAGCGGATCGATGCGGACCGCACCCC
>NZ_CEEDDZ010000209.1:0-378 GCF_979253585.1 Pseudomonas sp. AC463
GCGGTCGCGATGTCGACTTGTCCCGCACTATTCTCGTCGCCGGAGCCGTTTGCGCTAGGCCAGTTCAAGCACAGGTGGGACTCAGGCTCCCCGCGGTATCGCTCCGCACAGGCCGCGATCAGCTTGGGCGAACGGGAGAGGAAAATCTATGCCGTGTCGCTATGCAGCAATATCTCGACCGCTGACAGTGAACACAAGTTATGATCGAACAGACGGTCATGCTTGATCCTGTTTATGGACTTGGCCCTGCGTAACCGATCGGGTTCATGGTAGAACCTGTTCGACTCGACTTCGAGTTGAGTCGATAACAGGGGAAGATCAATGAAAACGATGCATAAGATGCTGTTTGGCGCTGCACTGTTGAGTGCCGCTCCGGCT
>NZ_CEEDDZ010000210.1:0-378 GCF_979253585.1 Pseudomonas sp. AC463
CTACGAGAGCCATGACCAGCTGCGGACGCATCTCACAGATTTCCATGGCCGCCTACAACTTCGCCCGCCGGCTCAAGACCCTCAGCGGGCTCACGCCCTACGAATACGTCGCCACGATATGGACGTCAGAGCCAGACCGGTTCATCGTCGACCCGATCCACCAGATGCCGAGACTAAACACCTAGTCTGATGACGGGACCATGCACACCGTCTGAGTTTCCGGCTCAGCCCAGAGACGGTGGCGAAGTGGCGGAAGCGTGCGACGGGCGAGGATCTGAAGCCCGGGCCGAATCCACTTTCTTCCACGGCCTTGTCCGAAGCCGAGGAGGCAATGGTTGTGGCGTTCCGGCACCATGCCTTGCTGCCGCTGGATGACTG
>NZ_CEEDDZ010000211.1:0-378 GCF_979253585.1 Pseudomonas sp. AC463
TATCTGGGCGGTACGATGGGCTTCGACTGGGCGACCGTCCGCCAGCTCGTCGACACGCTGCGCAAGAATTACTGCGGCAATGTCGGCCTCGAGTTCATGCACATCGTCGATGTCGAGGAACGCCGCTTCCTGCAGGAGCGGATGGAGGGCCAGGACAAGGCGATCGACTTCACGCCTGAGGGCAAGAAGGCGATCCTGACCAAGGTCGTCGAGGCGGAGCAGTGGGAGAAGTTTCTCGGCCGCAAGTATGTCGGCACGAAGCGTTTCGGGCTCGATGGCGGCGAAAGCATGATCCCCGCGCTCGAAAGCATCATCAAGTACGGCGGCCAGATGGGCGTCAACGAGATCGTGTTCGGCATGGCGCATCGCGGCCGGCTG
>NZ_CEEDDZ010000212.1:0-377 GCF_979253585.1 Pseudomonas sp. AC463
CTGGAAAACCGCAAGATCGTCGAAATTGCCGCTGCACCGCTCGGCCCGCAACGCGTAGAGGCGGTGGCCAATGTGCTCGACCTGAAAATCGAGCAGCTCGAGATCAGCGACCTCGATGAAGCCTCCACCCGCTACTACGACAGCGGCCTGAACAGCGCCACCCTGGTCGCCTACGGTCAGTTGCTGAGCAAACTGGCGAAAGGCGATCTGCTGAGCAACGACAGCTCGACATTGCTGTACGACATCATGGGGCTGGGTGGTTACGACGCCTATCGCCTGGAGGCTGGCCTGAACAAGGATCTGCCCTTCATACAGAAAACCGGCACCCAGCAGCACCGCGCCTGCCACATGGGTATCGCCAATCCGCAGACTGACAG
>NZ_CEEDDZ010000213.1:0-375 GCF_979253585.1 Pseudomonas sp. AC463
GTCTGGCCGTATCCTTGTAGAAACGTGACGCCGAGCGACTGGAAGAACAGTCCGACCTCCGGCGTCAAAGGCGCACCGCCGGACACCATCGCCTTCATCCGCCCGCCGAACTTCTTCGCGATCTTCGGTTTGAACAGCGTGCGGACCAGCAACTGCGCGGGCCGATCGAGCAGCCGCACGCGCCCCTCGCTCTCCTTCGCACCGATGTCGAGCGCTTTGCTGAGCAGATAGGACGACATGCCGCCCTGTTTCTCAATCGCCTTGCCGATCCGCGTCCGCAGCACCTCGAACAGGCGGGGCACGACGAACATGATCGTCGGGCGCACCTCCTCGATATTGGCGGCGAGCTTGTCGAGGCTTTCGGCGTAATAGATC
>NZ_CEEDDZ010000214.1:0-375 GCF_979253585.1 Pseudomonas sp. AC463
GCCGGACATCCCCGTCGCGGAAATCGTCGAGGGGGACGAGGTGGTGACGCGCGGGACGCAGGCTTATGCTCGGGGGAAGGCGTAGGTTTCGCGTCCTCGCGCGAATATCAGATGTCCAGCGCCCAGCCGTCCCGGCCCTTGGGATCAAACGGCGCGGACGGCACGAACCGCTCCGCCCCGGCGGTGAGGCGCAGTACGCTCCAGTCGCCGCGGCGGTCGACCGTCTCCAGCGTGCAGCCGCATTCGGCATAGGCCGCGACGACGGTTTCGCGCTGGGTTTCCAGCAGTCCCGCGAGCAGGATCGTCGCCTTCGGTGCGGCAATCGCTGCCAGTTCGGGGGCCATCGACATCAGAGGGCCGGCAAGAATGTTGGCG
>NZ_CEEDDZ010000215.1:0-373 GCF_979253585.1 Pseudomonas sp. AC463
TCACCAAGCTGGCGCTGGGCGAGGGGCTGGTCGGTACGATCGCCGAGCGCGGCGAGGTGCTGAACCTCGACGAGGCCGCCTCCCACCCCGACTTCCGCTACATGCCGGAAACCGGGGAGGAGCGCTTCCACAGCTTCGCCGGCGTGCCGATCATCCGCCGCGAACGCGTCGTCGGCGTGCTCGCGGTCCAGCATGCGGAACAGCGCCGCTACGCCGATGTGGAGATCGAGGCGTTGCTGACGGTCGCGCTGGGGCAATGTCGCGGAGACGAGGAACTGGAATTCGGTGCGGAACAGGCCGATCCCGTCCGCGCCGGTGATGTCGAGCGCGCCGACATCGTCGCGCAGGCCCGCGTTGATCATCAGCGTGACGC
>NZ_CEEDDZ010000216.1:0-373 GCF_979253585.1 Pseudomonas sp. AC463
ACAGGAAAAGGATGGATTGGGTGCGTCGCCATCTAGCGGGCGGCGGCGATCTGCGACAGACATTGTTAACCCGATTCGCCCAGAATGGCTCGATCGGGCGAGGGACGGCGCAGAGTGTCACGTGGGCACGCTGCGGATACGGGGCAGGCGGGATGACGGGCAGGAACGACACCTTCACGCCTCCGCGTGTGCGCCTGCTCGGCTGGCTTGCGTCACCGGGCATGACGACCCCCGTTGCGTTGCACGGCGCGCTGCTGGGGGCGCTGTTCGGATCGTTGCCGGTCTATTTCGCCGCCCTGGTCAATTCCATCGTCACCGCCGGGGTCGTCGCGCTTCATCACGACAACGACGTGCATTTCGACATCTGGTTCGT
>NZ_CEEDDZ010000217.1:0-373 GCF_979253585.1 Pseudomonas sp. AC463
GATAGCAAGCCCTGGTGGCCGGCGGACTACGGGCACTACGGCCCTTTCATGATCCGCATGGCGTGGCATGCCGCGGGTACTTACCGGGTTACCGATGGACGTGGCGGCTCCTCGTCTGGCCAACAACGCTTCGAACCTCTCAACAGCTGGCCGGACAACGGCAATCCGGACAAGGCACGGCGCCTGCTGTGGCCGATCAAGCAGAAGTACGGGAAACACATCAGCTGGGCGGACCTGTTCATCCTCGCCGGGAACGTCGCCATCGAGAGCATGGGCGGACCAACCTTCGGCTTCGCCGGTGGGCGCAAGGACGTCTTCCAGTCGGAGGGTGACACGTACTGGGGCGCCGAGGAGCAGTGGATCGGACACGCGG
>NZ_CEEDDZ010000218.1:0-373 GCF_979253585.1 Pseudomonas sp. AC463
GGCTGCGCGCGCGCGGCGCGCGGTTCCGCCTGTTGTTCCACGACACGCACCACCGCGCCGTCAGTGCGCCCGAAGAGATGCAGGCGTTCGACCTGTCGGGCTATGACGGTGTCCTCGCCTTCGGGGAGACGCTGGCGGAGGTGTATCGCGGCTGGGGCTGGCGCGACCGTGTGTGGGTCTGGCACGAGGCGGCCGACACCCGCCTGTTCCATCCACCCGAGGTTGAGGGCGAGCGCGATGGGCTGGTCTGGATCGGCAATTGGGGCGACGGCGAGCGGACGGCGGAACTGGAGCGCTTCCTGTTCGCCCCCGCCGCCGCGGTCGGCCTGCCGCTCGATATCTACGGCGTCCGCTATCCGGACGAGGCGCGGGC
>NZ_CEEDDZ010000219.1:0-371 GCF_979253585.1 Pseudomonas sp. AC463
GACTATAGCTACGACTTCAACGGCCTGTTCCCCGGCTCTGGCACCGGCAACGCGGGTCTGGCGAGCGCGGTCAATTACCTGACTCCCGACCCGGCGGTATCGCCGATCATCGACCTCCTCCGCGCCGGCTTCGCCGCCTATCCGACCGCCCAGCGGTTCGGCATTCGCAACATCCGCACCGGCGAAGTCAGCGGCTCGAACCAGACCGCGGCGCTGAACGCGCTGAACGGCAACGGATTCCTGCAACGAACGACGCTCAACCACGATTATGTCGACGGCCGCGATCTCGGCATCAACGTCGGCACGCGGTGGGAAGTCGGCACCGGCTCGATCAAGAACTCGCTGACTGTCGGCGGCATGTACTACAACGT